>JAEEQO010000077.1 GCA_016285335.1 Victivallales bacterium
AGGGCATCCACGAGGCCATGGAACGCGGCCCGCTCGCAGGCTGCGTGGTCGAAAACATGCGCGTGACCGTGTTCGACGGCAAGTACCACGAAGTCGACTCCTCCGAAATGGCGTTCAAGATCGCCACCCGCCGCGCATTCAAGGACGCCATGGCGAAGTCCCGCCCGGCGCTGCTCGAGCCCATCATGGACATCAAGGTCATGATCCCCGACGCCTTCACCGGCGACGTGAACGGCGCTCTCAACCACAAGCGCGGCCGCATCCTCGGCATGAGCATGCAGGACGGACTCCAGGTCCTCGAAGCCGAAGTCCCCGAAGCCGAGATCCAGAAGTTCGCCACCGAGCTCCGTTCCATGACCCAGGGCCAGGGCTCCTACGAGGTCGATTTCGCGCGCTACGAGACCGTTCCGCCGAACGTCATGAACGACATCATCAGCAAGTTCCACGACGATACCGAGGAAGACGAATAATCCGTCTCCGAAGATCCCAGATCGAATCGAACTTCACGCGTCCGAAGGCAATCCCTCCGGGCGCGTTTTTTTCGGAAAAAAGGATTTACACGCTAAGATTTCAGCCGTTCGCGAGGACTAATCTTGCGAAGACATGTTTCGAAACCGTTCATCGTATTTGATTCAACAACTTGCAGAAAAGGATCCCGGACCATGAAAAAGACTCTGCTCGCCGCGCTTGCATTTCTTGCCGCTCTCTCCGTCGCATCCGCGCGCGATTATCTACTCCGGCAGGACGCCCCCGCGAAGGACTGGGAATCGCAGTATTTCCCGATCGGAAACGGCGCGCTCGGGGCGATGCTGAACGGCGGCGTCGAGGTCGACGAACTCCAGCTCAATCTCGATTCTCTGTGGAGCGGCAGCCCGTACTCCACCGAAAAACTGAAGGACAACCCGGATGCGAACTATGCGGAGATGGGCTGCTATCTGCCGCTCGGCACGCTGAAGGTGAAGTTCGACGGCGTGAAGGAATCCGAGGCGAAACACTACAGCCGCGTGCTCAACATCACCGACGGCGTCCACACGGTCGAGTTCGAGGCGAACGGCGGGAAGCAGACCCGCACGGCGTTCGCCAGCGTCGCCGGCCAGGTGCTTGTCTACCACGTCTCATCCGAAACGCCCGTCTCCGGCCGCGTGGAGTACCGCGACGCCCGCGAGGGGATCACCGTCATCGAAGGCATCATTTACGACGCGCCGCCCGAATGGGGGGACGTCGGGCTTTCCACGCGCACCACGAAATACTCCGCGGACGGGTTCTCCTTCTCCGGGATCATCCCGGAGGCGTTCAGGCAGGCGAACGTGCCGGACCGTTACCTCGGCCGCAGATTCGAGATTGAGAACGCCCTGAACTACGAGGTCCGGGCGCGGGTCGTCGCGGACGGCTGGCTCCGCACGGCGAAGGACGGCGTGGAGTTCAAGGACTGCCGCGACTTCACGATCTTCCTCGCCGCGGAGTCCGACTACAATCCCAAGCTTGTCGAGTTCACGGAGAAGGAAAAGGCGGCGAAGCTCGCGCTGCCGGACAGCCGCATCGTCGAGGCCGTGAAATTGGGCGAAAAGGAGCTCGAACGCCGCCACAAGATGTTTTTCCTCGCGCCAGTGTTCCCCGTGCGGCTCGACCTCGCCGGCGATCCCGAGCTGGAGAAGCTCACGCTCGCCCAGCGCGTGAAACGCTGCCGCGAGGGGAAATCCGACCCCGGCCTGGTTGCGCTGATGTTCCAGTACGGCGTCTATCTGCTGGCTTCGTCCAGCCGACCCGGCACGCTCCCCGCGAATCTGCAGGGCATCTGGAACAACAGCAACACCCCCGCCTGGCACAGCGACTACCATACGAACATCAACATTCAGATGAATTACTGGGGCGCGGAGCCCGCCGGCCTCGGCATGTGCCAGGAACCGCTGTTCGACTTCATGCTGGCGGCGATGCCGATCGCGGCCAAAGACACCGCGACCGTCCTTGGCGAGGACAGCGGCTTCACGTTCCGCACCAGCATGAACAGCTTCGGCGCGGGCGGCTGGCGCTGGAACTGGCCGGGCGCGGCGTGGATCGCCCAGCATTTCTACCGTCACTGGCAGTACGGCGCGGGCCGGGAGTTTCTGGAGAAGAAGGCGTGGCCGTTCTATGAGGGCGTTGCGAAGTTCTGGTTCAAGCGCCTGAAGAAGCGCGCCGACGGCACGTATGTCGTCCCGCAGGGCTGGTCGCCAGAGCATGGCCCGACCGAGGACGGCGTGACGCACGACCAGCAGATCGTGGCGGAGTTCTTCGACCAGTACCTGGACATCGCGCGCGAGCTCAAGATCGACAACGCCGACACGAAGCGTGCGGCAGAGATCAGGAAAAACCTGCTCGGAAACAAGATCGGCTCCTGGGGCCAGCTTCAGGAATGGGAGACCGACCGCGACAGGAAGGGCGATGACCACCGCCACACCTCGCACCTCTTCGCCGTATACCCCGGCAGCTCCATCGATGCCGTGAAGACGCCCGAGCTATTCCAGGCCGCGCGCGTGGCGCTGGAGGGCCGCGCCCTGACCGGTGACGCCCGGCGTTCGTGGACGTGGCCCTGGCGCGCGGCGTTGTGGGCGCGTCTGGGCGACGGCGGCAAAGCCACCGAAATGGTCAACAGCCTGCTTCGCTACAACACCCTCGAAAACCTGTTCACCACGCATCCGCCGTTCCAGATCGACGGCAACCTCGGGATCGTCGGCGCGATCTGCGAAATGCTCGTGCAGAACGATTCCGGCGGCGTCTTCGTGCTCCCGGTCGACTTGCCCGACTGGCCCGACGGTTCGTTTCAGGACCTCCGCGTTCACGGTGGCGACTGGGTTTCGGCGGAATGGAAGGACGGCCGCCTTGTCGAGGTCAGGATCTTCGCTCGGCGCAACGGCGAAATGAAGCTCCGTACGCGGACTCCGATGGTGTGGAACGGCAAGGTCGGCACGTCGTTCACCATCCCGCTGAAGAAAGGGAACGACGTCGTCCTGACCGCGCCATCCAATCCCTGATCGCACCCGACACGAGGTAAAACAACGCACGGAAGCGGTGTTTGGAACATCTTTTTTCCCGTTTCAGCTTGCTTTTTTCCCTTTCCGGGGGTAAAGTATTATTTCCACTTTTTGAAGCCGGGGTATAGCTCAGTCTGGTAGAGCGCGTGCTTTGGGAGCATGAGGTCGCAGGTTCGAGTCCTGTTGCCCCGACCATCTTTTAAGTCATACGTCCGACCATCCATGAAAAACCTTGATCCGAAGCTTCCTCCGACCCCGTGTTTCGTCGTCGACCTCGCCGCCCTGCGCCGCAACCTGGAAATTCTGAACAGCGTCCGGCAGCGCGCCGGGGTAAAGATCCTGCTCGCGCAAAAGGCGTTTTCGATGTTCAGCGTGTACCCGATGATCTCCGCCGTGCTGGACGGCACGTGCGCGAGCTCGCCGCACGAGGCGCGGCTGGGGCATGAGGAGTTCGGCAAGGAGACGCACGGATTCGCGGCGGCGTACTCGGAATCCGACCTGCGCGAACTGCTCAACTACTGCACCACGGTCGTGTTCAATTCGTTCAGCCAGTGGCGGCGGTTCCGCGAGCTCACGAAAGAGGCGGCGGACCGCGTGAAGTTCGGCCTGCGCGTAAACCCGGAACACGGCGAGGCGGTGCGCGAAATCTATTCGCCGTGCGCCCCGAAATCGCGCCTCGGCATCAAGAGGGCGGCGTTCGCCGGGGAATCGCTGGACGGCATCAGCGGGCTGCATTTCCACACGCTGTGCGAACAGGATTCGGACGCGCTGGAACGCACCATGGCGGCGTTCGAGGCGCATTTCGGCGACCTGCTCGGCGGCATGAGCTGGATGAACTTCGGCGGCGGCCACCACATCACGCGTCCCGGCTATGACCTGGAACGCCTCGTGCGCATCCTGACGGAGTTCCGCGCCCGCTACCCTCATCTGACCGTGTATCTGGAACCCGGCGAGGCGGTCGTGCTGAACGCCGGTTCGCTCTTCGGGACCGTGCTTGACATCGTGCACAACGACGGCGACATCGCGATCCTGGACGTGTCGGCGGAGGCGCACATGCCGGACGTGATCGAAATGCCGTACACGCCGCCGCTGGCGGGCGCGGCGGAACCGGGCGTGCATCCGTACGAATACCGTCTGGCGGGGCATTCCTGCCTTGCGGGCGACGTGATCGGGGATTATTCGTTTCCCGCGCCGCTGAACGTCGGCGACCGCGTGGAGTTTCTGGACATGGCGCTGTACACCATGGTGAAGACGAACACATTCAACGGCCTCGCCCTGCCGTCGATCGCCACGTTCGACCCGGACACCGGCGAGTTCAAGCTCATCAAGTCGTTCGGCTACGACGACTTCAAAAGCCGTCTGTCGTAAGCTCAATTCGCGCCCGCGGCGGCCGTCAATGCCCCTTAAACAGGAGGAGCCATGCGAGCCCGGTCACAAGCGCCAGAATGCCGACCACGATCAGGAGCAGTTTGATCACGGCAAGCGCCTGTTTGAGGAAGAGGGCGCGTTTTTCCTTCCGAACGGTTTCCGGCCGGAACCGGATGTTGCATTTGCGCAGAAAACCGAGCGCGTTCTCCGAATCCTTCTCCAGCTCGCACTCCTCGTGGTTGAAAAAGTAGATCGGCGGATCGTCTTTCCCGGCATCCTTCCTCAAATAACAGAAGAAATCGTCGTCGCAATATCTGCCGATGATCAGGACCTTTTTATCCAGGCCCTGAAGCTCGAGATTCCACGAGATCAGGTCGTCTTCCGGCTCGTCGTCCGGCGCCGGGTCCCGCCGTGCGGGAAAAAGCCGGATCTCGTTCGAAAGAACCGCACCGTTCGAAAACGCCAGAAACTCTTTCCATGCGCGGGGAATCGGGGTGCCGAGCGCGGACTCCGTGTGCCGCAAAAGCTTCTCGGAAGCGCCCCTGTTGAGCTTGTTAGCGTCGTTTTTCAGGAAATCGTATGTCATAAACCCGTTTCCGAATCCGCTTTTTCTTCGTTTTCGTCAATCGGGGCGCTGCCCTGTTTTTTTGCGAGTTCGGAGCTGATGAAGACCGCGGTCGGGCCGTCCGCGCCGCCGATGATGGCAACGCCGGAGCCGTCCACGCCAGCTTTTCTGTTTTCAGGGGGAACGCCGGGCATTTTTTCGCCGGAGAGTTCGCGGAACATCCTGCGGAGTTCGTTCAGATTTTTGACTCCGCGTCCGGCGAGCTGCGCCGCGATTTCCGGGTTCGACGCACGGATCGCGTCGAGCTGAATGCCCTCACGCCATCCGGTCAGGAATCTGCGGTACGACGCGGCCTGATACGCATAGCCGTTGCCCCACGCGATCTGCCAGATCCCGGTCAGGAAGACGACCAGCGCCGCCACGATCATGACGATGCAGTCGGCCGGGTGGCGGCGTTCGCGGCGGCCGGGTGCGAACATCATCAGATTCGCGCCCGCGAACAGGAAACATCCGCCCAGAATCCATACGTAGCGGAACCGAAGGTTTTTGTCCGGCTCGCGGATCTGATAAACGTCCTCGGCGGTAGCGGCATCCATACGTTCCAGCGCGGCAGGAAGCGTCTCCGTTTGCTTCAGGATTTCGCAGAACTGCTCGCAGTAACGCCGTTCCAGCGCGGCCGATCCGGTGGCGTTGCTTCCGACGATCAGCCCGGCTACGGCGGTCATCGTCGTGCAGTAGCAGGTCAGGAGGGAGAGCAGGATCACGATGCCCCACCAGCGCGTCCCCTGGTCACGTATGGCGCGGACGAGCAGGATGAAGAGAAACGCGGGAAAAAAGACGAGCAGTGCGAGCACCACGAGAATGGCGATCAGGTTTGACATAGGGCCCCCCCTCTTTTGATTTATTTCTTCCCGGCGGGCGCGGGACAGGTTTTCAGCAGGATCTCTTTCCATTTTGAGGCGGTGCGGGCATCGCCCATCATGTCGCGGACCTTGCGGAAGCCGTCGCCGTAGACCTCGTCGGTGTTGTATTCCATGCGCCACGGGATGCGGTCGAGGTTTTCGGATTTTGCGTACGCCCAGGCGACGAACTCGGCGAAGCCTTCGCGGAGCTGCGGATCGTCGATGTGGGGGAGATTCTCCTTCATCCAGTCGTGGGCGAGCTCATGCGCACCGACCCCGCGGAAGAAATCCGGCGCCTGTCCGTTCAGGATCATGATGCGGTATTCCTCCGCTTTTCGGAGCGGGCGTCCGAAGAACGTGAGCGTGCGGGTATTGAAGATGTAAAGGCCGAGCTCGCGTTCGCCGTCGCTGGAAGATTCCTTCTTGAGCGTTTTGCGGTCGCACAGTTCGATCGCGATCTCGTGTTTCGTGCTCATCTTGAACTTCTCCGCCAGTTTCTGCCGGATCTCCTTCATGATGGACTCCGCTTCGGACTGGTCGAATATGGCGTCCCGCGCGCAGTCGCGGCAGATGCTGCGTCCGTCGCCGAGCTCTTTCACGAACTTGTCGAGCGGCATCCGGCAGCTGGAGCAGGAAGGAAGCTCCTTGCAGTAGTCGCAGAGGAAGATGTCTTTGCCGAGGATGATGCCCGTCGGCTCCCGGCGGTGGCAGTGGATGCACTCGCGGAACGTGGTCTCCAGGCAGGCGCGGGAGCAGTAATGCTTCCCCTCGCTGGTAAATCCTTCTTTGAAGCGCCTGCCGCAGACGTCGCAGACGGGAAGCAGCGATTCGGCGTATGCGTCAAAGCATTTTTCGCTGCAAAAATTCTTGTCGCCGGACCGCAGGAACGAGGCGGTAGAAGAGATCTTCTTCCCGCACCAGTCGCATGTCATGACGTTCCGCCGGCTCCCGGCAAACGCCCCACAGCAGAGCAGAAACGACGCCAGAAATACCAGAAGCATGGAAAAGAATCTGTTTGTCATGGCGTATTCCTCTCATTCCGTTGGTATTTCATGGTGAGAAAAGAATATAGCACGGATGGTGCGGATTGTCAAACGCCCGCAAAAAGTTTTTCGGGAAAAAACGGACGCGGAGGCTTCCGGTCATTTGCCGCCTTTTTTCTTCTGCTTCAGGGGGAATTCCTTCTCCAGGACTTTTTTCCAATCCGGAGCGGATTTCGCATTGTCCATCATCTTCCTGACTTTGCGGAAGCCGCCGCCGTACACGTCGTCGGTGCGGTTTTCGGTATACTTCATCATGCGTTTGTTTCCCTCGGCCTGCGAGAACGACCAGGCGACGAATTCGGCGAAGCCTTCGCTGATCTCGTCCTTGTCCGTGA
This sequence comes from Victivallales bacterium, assembly GCA_016285335.1. Next base: position 7,225 of record JAEEQO010000077.1, read on the forward strand.
TGTGCGGCAGGTTCTCCTGCATCCAGTCGTGCGCCAGCTCGTGCGCGGCGACCGCGCGGAAGACGTCCCGCGGCAGTCCGGTCAGGATGCGGATCCTGTAGAACGGCTTGCCGTTGATCGGGTTCGCGTCGAACCAGCCGAGCTCGAGGTGTTCGCCGTCGGCCTCTATATTGAGGTCTTTCCGCGTGCCGAGCTCATAGGAGATCTTGTGTTTCGTGGTCAGCTTGAATTTCGTGTTGAGGACCTGGCGGACGTCCTTTATGACTTTTTCCGCCTCGGCCCTGTCCTTGATCGTGTCTTTGGCGCATTCTCGGCACAGACGGTCTTCGCCGGGCGACACCCCCTCGAACGGCAGCTGGCAGTACGCGCACCGGGGCAGCATGGCGCAGTCGTAGCAGAGGTCGACCGTCTGACCGGCGCCGTTCACCGCCTTTGCCGCGGACGGTTTTGTCTCCCCGCAATGCGCGCACTTCACGGGCGCGAACTTGCCGGGCTTCGCCTGGGCGTACAGACGCGCGGAAAGCAGCAGCGTCGCGGCGGCGAAGAACAGGATCATGAGTCGTTTCAGCATAAGACGCTCCGGTTGAAAGGTTGAAAAGTTTTTCATGTTGGAATATAACACGGAGAACGCGGAAAGTCAAATGGCTGCGGAAACTTTTGCGAGGAAAGGGTTCCGAAAAACGGTCCGGCGGTCATTCCGCCGGGGCGTACAGCGCCCAGACGCCGTTTTCCAGCAGCAGGCGGCGCGGCTCCGCGAGCGGGTAGCGGTGCAAGTCGTCTTTCGTGCCGAGCAGGTACATGCCGCGGGACGCCTTTTCGCTCTGTTTGTCGGTCTCCTTCGCATGCGGGACCACGCGGTCGCCGAAGTGGAAATACGCGGAATACGGGACTTTGCGGTAGAGATAGATCCGTCCCTCCGGGGCGAGTTCGGCGACCCGTTCGAAGAAGCCGCTCGGCAGTTTGTCGACCCAGCGTTCGGCGATGAACGGGAACATCGCGAAAACGATTCCGGCGATGCACCAGACGACGGGCAGGGCGGTCCGCAGCGTGCGGCGGAAACCGGTGCGTTCAACATATTCCCACGCGGCCAGGCGGTCCGCCAGCCAGACGGAGAAGAGCGGCACGGTCGCCAGCACATAGGTGATGAGGACACGGCTGGTGAGGCACCAGAACAGCGTAATGGCGAGGAATCCGAGCAGCGGCAGGTCGTCCGCAAGCGCGCTTTTCCTCCATGCGCCCGTGAACTTGCGGCGGCCGTCCTTCGAGCACAGCGGGAACAGCAGAAGCAGCACGGCAGGCAGATTCGAGAGCAGGAACCACACGAACGCCATGCCGCGGAAGAATTCGCGGCCCGCGCCGTACTGATCGCCGTATTCCTTGAAGAGGAACCGCTTGAAATTCTCGTTCACGAAGAAATAGTACAGGAAATCCGGGTTCGCCCGCTGCATCAGCACATACCACGGGGCGGCGATCAGGAAGAACGCGGCGAATCCGATGAACCAGGCGTGGTTCTTGAGGTCGCGCCAGCGGTTCCCGAGCAGGACGAACAGGAACACGGGGAGACCGGCGAGCACGAGCGCGACCGGACCCTTCACCAGCATCCCGAGTCCGAGCGCCGCGAAGAACCCGATGCTCGCGAGTTTTTTGTTGCGGCGGGCGGTTTCGTGGTCGAACAGCATGTAGGCGAAGACTGCGGAGCAGACGCAGAACGCCAGCGCCATGTCGGTCATGCACATCCCCGCGTACAAAAAGAAGATCGGACTCGACAGCGCGAGCAGGACGCCGAGCTGTGCGACGGATTCGCCTCTGACGCGGCGGACGACGCCGTAGAGCACCGCCAGCAGGCCGGCGGCGAACAGAAACGACGGCAGGCGCACCGCGAAGAGGTTTACGCCGAGGAGGCGGCATGCCGCGGCGCCAGCCTGGAAGCTCAGCGGCGGCTTGCCCTCGAAATTCATCAGCACGCCCTCGTGGATGAGCTTCGGTTCCAGATAATTGCCGCTTTCCGCCATGATCTTGCAGATCAGCGCGTAACGGGCCTCCGAGGGGTCCATGAGCGGGACGAAGGCGTTCAAGACGAGACGGAGCACGCAGAGTGCGGCGAGGAGGAAGAGAAAGGCGCGGCGGGAGAACAGCGTGGAACGGACGGCGGGGGACGGGGCGGCCATGGACGGTGCGGCGGGATCTGAACTCATCGTGTCACTTCCCCTTGTCCGCGGGGTCGTCTTCGATCAGCGGGATCGGCTCCACGCCGAGAGTTTCCCACGCGCCGGACCCGTCGTCTTCGAACTCCTCGGCCGAATCGACGTTCCGCCACTGTTCCAGCTCGGCGTCGCTCAGGCCGCCTTTCTGCTTGCCGGACATGATCTCCAGTTCCCACGGCTGGCGTTTGGACAGCAGGTCGCCGCGCGAGGAAAGCAGGACCACGGTGTCGGACGAGATCGGCCATTCCAGTTCGAGCCGGCCGTATTTCTTCCCGCTGTAAAAGACGCGGACCACGGGATCGTTTTCCTGCACCATCTGCCGGTGTTTGCTGCCGAGGCGGAGATTCCGGTTCGACGAGATGAAATTCCGGGCGTGCCAGATGATGCTGTCCAACTCCTCCTCCGTGAGCTTGTCTGCCTCGGCCGGCTGGAAGAACGGGTCGGAAACGGGCTCGGACGACTGGCAGGCGTTCAGGACAAGAGCCATGGAAAAAAGAAAAAGGAATAAGAAGCGGAGTTTCATGTTTGTTTGAGAAATGCTGTGGCGAAGTGCTGAACGGCGTGTTGTTGCGGCTGAATCCCCGCGAACTTCGGCGAATCAACCCCGGCAGGAACTCCAACCATATCAAAATATAGCACGGTTTCAACGAAAGGTCAAATCTTTTTTTGGGAGAATGGTCCATTATGGGACCGCTATGACATCCCATGGCGCAGGCGGCGGTGTATGGTATTCTCCGAACCGGCCGCGGAAACGGATTCCGGCCGCCTTCGGGAAACGTCTGCGGTCCGGTTCGCATTTCTCCGGCAGAGTGAAGGCAGGAACATCCATAACGGAAGCAGATCGCGGCAGGACGGACAAAGCGCCCGCAGGAAGAGCGGGCGCGATCTTATTTGAAGAGGAATTCCGGAAAAAGATTCCAAACGGGCTTGAAAAAACGGGCGGTCTGTAGTAGAGTAAGATTCGCACATCGCGCGACCGCGCGTTCTTCGCATTCTTCGACGGGGGCGCACCGGCAAGACTCGGAGACAACTGTCCCGGGAGGCCGCGGCCGTCATTCCGTAACCACAGATCCAGGGAGAGAAACAAATGAGCATCAATATCCTTTCCGAGAGCAATTTCGACAGCCTCGTCGGCACGAAGCCCGCCATGGTCGATTTCAGCGCCACCTGGTGCGGCCCCTGCCAGAAGGTCGCTCCGATCATCGAAGCGCTCGCAAACGAGAATCCCGATTTCCTCGTCGGCACGGTCGACGTCGACATGCAGCCCATGCTCGCCGCCAGGTTTCAGGTGCGCAGCATCCCGACCGTGATCCTGCTGAAGGACGGGCAGGTCGTGAAGCAGTTCGTCGGCGCGCAGTCGAAAGAGACCTACCAGAAGGCGATCGACGAACTCTGACCTGTTTCTTTTTCGGCAGATCCACCCGCTGACTTCCCCTCAAAACACCATGCCAGGCCCCCTTTTCTCCCGTTACGCCATCCCTTCCGGCATCCGCACCGTCTACGCTTCCTTCAGCGGCGGCGCGGACAGCCTCGCGCTGCTTTTGTCACTGGCGGACCTGCGGAAGGAAGCCCGGTGGGAACTCCGCGCCGTTCACTTCGAACACGGCATCCGCGGCGAGGAAAGCCTCGCCGACGCGGAATTCTGCCGGGAAGTCTGCGAAAAAAATGGTGTCCCGCTTGAGATCATCCCGCTGAACGTCCCGGGCCGCGTCCGGCCGGGCGAGGGGATCGAGGCAGCCGCGCGGCGGCTCCGTCAGAATTCGTGGCAGATCGTCCTCGGCGAAACGGAAAAGAAGCCGATGGCCGTGGCGCTGGGCCACAATGCCGACGACCGCATCGAGTCGCTTTTCCTGCGTCTCATGCGCGGGTCGAACACGTCAGGTCTGAACGCGCTTCATGCAAAAAGGAAGTTCGACGGCATCACGTGGCTGCGTCCGCTGCTGGATTTCACGCGGGCGGACATCGAAGCCTGGCTCGCGCAGCGCGGCGTGAAAGAATTCCGCACCGATTCCACCAATCTGGAAAATGAGTACGACCGGAACAAGCTCCGCAACATCGTCCTGCCGACCCTTTACCGCGATTTTCCGCACGCAAAAGCCGGCATCCTGACCGCGATCCGCGCCATCGCGGACGACGCCGTGCTGCTCGACGATGAAGCCGATGACGCGTTTCAACGGGCGATCCGGCGCGGCGGGCTCGACCTGGAAACCCTCGCAAAAACGCCGCATGCTCTTCTGCCCCGCGTCCTGCGTCTCTGGCTCGGCGGACAGATCCCCGACCGCCACCTTGTCGAACGCCTCCGCGACCTGCTGGACCATCCCGACCGCCATGCGCGGTCCGGGCGCATCCCGACGGAAAACTGCGGCGCGTTCCAGTGGCGGAACGGCCTGCTGCGAAAAGTCGCCGAAGACGAACCGGAAGAGCCGGAAGACCCGGTCCTCTGGGATTACCGGACGACTCCGACGGTGCGCTTCGGAAAGACCGTCCTGCGGTTCCGCGGGGAGATCGCCGGCGGCGAACTGCCGTCCGGGTCGGACGCCGCCGTTTTCAATGCGGAGACGTTCCCCCGCGAACTCGTCATCGTGCCCCGGATGCACGGCGACTGCATGACGCCGTTCGGATCGGACTATTCCGTCACGCTGAAAAAGCTTTTCACCGACGCCCATGTCCCCGCTTCGGAACAGCCCCTGCGCCCCGTGGTGCGCGACGCCGCCAACGTGGAAGACATCCTGTGGGTCCCCA
>JAEEQO010000279.1 GCA_016285335.1 Victivallales bacterium
CGTCTGGGTTCAAATCCGGGCGGCTCAGTTTTTTTGAGGAGAAATGAGGCAGAGAAACAGTCCCGTGCCGCCGCGAAGCGCGGCACTATTTCCGTGGAGAACTTGTTCTCCTGTGCGCAAGCGAAGCTGAGCGCACTACTTCAGTGGAGGACTTGTCCTCCCTATTTTTTCACGATGCTCGAGTCGGACCAGCTGCCGACGGCGCGTCCCTGCCAGCCGAGGCCCATGCTGTATTCCTTGGTGTCGTCGTAGAACCGCTTCGGGATGGTCTGCTTCCAGTCGGTCGCGGTCACGTGGCCGTCCATGAAGACGATCGGCGGGGCGCCTCTGTGACGCGACACGTTGTCGCGCTTCGTGCCGAGTTCTCCGATGCTGGTGTCGCCTTCGCGGGGGCGCAGGTGGTACACGTTGTTCGACTCGTATTCCTCGCTGTCGTCGGATTCGCCGGGACGGTGCGCCGGTCCCCAGTGGTCGGTGGCGAGGATGAGGTCGGACGGCTTGGTGATGTCGCTGATCCGGCTGTCGACGAGGCGGGGATCGCGGAGGGCGTCGCTGGTGCTGCGTCCGTTGGAGCCTTCCTTATACTTCATGGTGCCGCCGGTGGCCGGGTCGTTGCGTCCGTAGCTGGCGAGCGCGCCCGAACCGAAGCTGACGGGCTTGCCCTGCGCATCGAAGTGAAGCGAAGCGTCGCTCGGGCACTGGAAGACTTTCGCCATCGCCCAGCCAGTGGGGTTCAGATACTTGTTGTCGGGCCGGAGATAGCCGCTGCTCGGGACGTCGCCGCTCACGAAACCGTCGTTCGCCTCGATCATGTTGCGGTACCAGTACTTCCAGTCCGAGAGCACGCCTTTGAGCGACATATTGTTGTTGTTCGCGAACTGCTGCACGTACAGATGGATGTTCTTCTGGTTGGAGAGGCACTGCGCCTTTCTGGCGGCCTCGCGGGAAGACCGGAACGCGGGGAACAGGATGCCGGCGAGGATCATGATGACCGCGATCACAACCAGGAGTTCGATGAGCGAGAAGAAATGGGATTTGTGGCGTTTCATGGCGGAATCCTTTCGGATTGGGGGGCTTCATCAAAATGGAGTCTCGGGTTGTTTCCTTTCATACAACTTTCACTATATCACGACTTTTCGGGAAAATCAAACCAATATTTTCGTTTTTTATCAAAAAAGGTCCGAGGAGGCAAAGCCTCCACAGCGGCAGTGCCGTGCTTCGCGACGGCACACTGCAGACGGAGCCGTTCCAGTGTCCGGCTTCGCTCGGACACGGAGAATGCCGCATCCCGTGTCAGGGGAAGTGAACAGAAAAGCATGATTTTCAAAACAAAAACAAGATTCCGGCTTGACTTTTCACGGGGAGGCGCTATATTATAATTCTGTCTCTTGCATTTGAAAATCAACCTTATATAATTTGGAGAATGAAAAATGGCACATAAAAAAGGCCAGTCCAGCAGCCGCAACGGCCGCGACAGCAAACCGAAAATGCGTGGCGTGAAGGCCTACGGCGGACAGTTCGTCACCGCCGGCAGCATCATCGTCAGACAGTGCGGAACCCACATCCACCCGGGCAAGAACGTCGGCCTCGGCCGCGACTTCACCATCTTCGCCCTCTGCGATGGTCACGTCAAGTTCAACAAGAAAGCCCAGAAGTCCGTGGAGATCGTCCCGATCGCGGAGACCATCCCCGTGGATGCCGCCCAGGCGTAAGCCGAGGGCGTTCCCTCTTTCTTTTTTGTTCCTCCGCCCCGGCGAACGTTCTCGTCTGCCGGGGCATTTTCGTCAGCGGGCGACGTCCCGGGGCAACCCGCCATCGCGCCCGCGCTTGTTTTAAGCATCGCGCCCGCGCTAGTTTTAATATGATTACCCAGGAGCCAGCTCATGTTTGTCGATCGCGCTGAAATCACCGTGAAGGCCGGAAACGGCGGCAACGGCTGCTGCAGCTTCCGCCGCGAAGCGTTCGTGCCGAAGGGCGGACCCAACGGCGGCGACGGCGGCGACGGCGGCGACGTCGTGTTCGTCGCGTCCACGGGCGAACTCACGCTCTCCGATTTCGTCTTCAACCGCCATTTCTCCGCCGAGAACGGAGGCGACGGCCGCAGCAAGGACATGCACGGACGCCGCGGCCAGAACCTCGTCATCAAGGTCCCCCTCGGGACCATCATCCGCAACAAGGAGACCGGCGACGTCCTCGCCGACATCGACGAGGCGAATGCCGAGGTCGTGATCGCCAAGGGCGG
>JAEEQO010000003.1 GCA_016285335.1 Victivallales bacterium
GCGGCGAGCTGGTCGTCGCCGATGGGACCGACGGCGCGGTAATCCGCGCGCGGGTCCGGGATCACGAACGCGCAGGTCGAGGAGGACGGCGACATCATGAAATTCGAGGTGAGTTTCACGAAATCATCCTGAATGTCGAGCAGATGGAATATCTCGCGTTTGAGGCTGTGGTCGGGCAGGACCGGATAGCCGGGCGCGGGCGCGATGCCGGACGGCGGATCGGACGGTTTCCGCCACCCCCAATAACAGGTGGAAATCCATTCGAAAAGGGCCGACGCGGCGGCGTCCGCCAGGAAGTTCGCGAGTGTGCGATCGAGCAGGGAAACGTAGTCGTCGCCGGGCGTTTCCGGTACGCTCACGGACACCACGAACATGCCGAGCCAGTCGCCGATGAAGTCCGCGAGGGAACGGCAGTCGCCGGTTTGGGCGCGCGGGAATGTCACGGTCGCGGAGATCGAGCCGTTGTTCAGTTCGAACGAATCGCTTTCAAGGCGTTTCGTCGGGAAAACGCCGCAGACGCCGCGGACTTTGAACGAGCCTTCGGCAAGGCGCTTCTTCGCGTCGGAGAGCAGATTTCCGGCGGATTCGGACGGCGTTTTCCATGCGCGGGCAAAGGCGTCCCATTCAATCACATCGGCGAGCTCGGAAACCGGGAATTCGAGCAGATGCAGTCCGGACTGCGCCGGAGCTGGACAGAATACGTTTTCGCGGTTCGCCTTCTTGCAGGCTTCGGCATAGGGGATGAGCTCGGGGGCAGTGCGTTTTTCTGCTTTTCCGGTCAGTTCATCGTAGGTGCGGCGAAGCGATTCGAGGTACGGGCCGCGTTTTTCGGGGTTCATGAGCGTGTTCACCACGACCGCGGAATCCGAGGCGTCGGTGGTATGGATGACGGGGCCGGAATAGAGCGGCTGGAGCTTCAGCGCCGTGTGCAGTGCCGAGGTGGCGGCGCCGCCGACCAGGATCGGGATGCGAAGCCCGCGCCGTTCGAACTCGGCGACCGTGCGCGCCATCTCTTCAAGCGAAGGCGTGATAAGGCCGCTGAGCCCGACGAAATCGGCGTGCTCGCGCTCGGCGGCATCGGCGATCTCGTTGGCGGGGATCATGACGCCGAGGTCGTGGATCACGCAGTTGTTGCACTGGAGCACGACTGATACGATGTTCTTGCCGATGTCGTGCACGTCGCCCTTCACGGTCGCAAACACGCCGACCGGGCCGGACGAGGCGGACGAGGCGGTCTTCGCGGCCTCGATCACGGGCATCAGGACCGCGACCGCGCGCTTCATCACGCGGGCGGTCTTCACGACCTGCGGCAGGAACATCTTGCCCGCGCCGAACAGCTCGCCGGTCTTCCGCATGCCGTCCATGAGCGGCCCCTCGACGATCGCCATCGGATCGGGGTACGCGGCCAGCGCTTCCGCCATGTCGGCGTCGACGAACGATTCGTCTCCGCGCACGAGCGAGGCGGCGATGCGTTCCGCGAGCGGAAGCGAACGCCATTCCGGGGCGGCGGAGGCATCGGGTTTCGCGGCGCCCGCGGCGTCCTTCATGGATGCGGCGAGCTCGAGGAGACGTTCGCCCGCGCCAGGCGAAGTATTGAGCACGACCGCCTCGACCGCGTCACGGAGTTCGGGTTCGATCGTGTCGTAATTGCCGAGCTGAGCGGCGTTCACGATGCCCATGGTCAGCCCGGCGTCGATGGCGTGCTTCAGGAAAACGGTGTGGATCGCGCCGCGGATGAGGTCGTTGCCGCGGAACGAGAACGAAACGTTGCTGATGCCGCCGCTGATGCCGCAGAGCGGGAAGAGCCTGTGGAGCTCGGCGACCGAGCGAATGAAGTCGGCCGCGTAGTCGTCGTGCCCGGCGATCCCGGTCGCCACGGCGAACACGTTCGGGTCGAGCACGATGTCCTCCTCGGCAAACCCGACCTTTTCGATCAGGAGCTTCACGGACCGCGACAGCGTTTCGATGCGGCGTTCGAACCGGTCCGCCTGCCCCTTCTCGTCGAACGCCATCACGAGCACGGCCGCGCCGAGGCGGCGGATCTCGCGGGCTTTCGCCAGAAACGGCTCCTCGCCCTCCTTCAGGGAGATCGAGTTCACGATGCTCCGGCCGGGGACGCAGCGAAGCGCAGTGCGGACGACTTCCCAGTTCGAGGAGTCGATCATGAACGGCACGGCAGCGACATCGGGTTCGCCCGCGGCGTACAGCAGGAAACGCTTCATGGCGGCGGGCGCGTCGAGCAGGGCATCGTCCATGTTCACGTCGATGATCGCCGCGCCGTTTTCGATCTGGTGGCGGGCGATCGCCATTGCGCCGGGCATATCGTCGGCCTTGACGATCTTCAGGAACTTGCGGGAACCCGCCACGTTGGTGCGTTCGCCGACGTTGATGAAATTCTTGTCGCGGGACGCGGTGAAGGCGTTGAGGCCGGAGAGACGCAGGAGGCGCGGCTGAGGAGCCGGAACGCGCGGTTTCACACCGTCCAGGATCTTCGCGATGGCGGCGATATGGGCAGGCGTGGTGCCGCAGCAGCCGCCCGCGATGTTGAGCTGTCCGGCATCCGCCAGCGAACGGATCACGACGGCCATCTGGTCCGGGGTCTGCGTGTACTTGCCCTCGACGTCGGGCAGTCCGGCGTTCGGGTGGGCACTGACCAGGAACGGCGACTTCGCGGCCATTTCCTCAATATGGGGACGCAGTTCCTCCGCGCCGAGGGCACAGTTGAAGCCGACGGAGAAGAGGCAGCGGGCGTGGGAAACGGAAATAAGGAACGCTTCGGCGCACTGGCCGGAGAGAAGGCGGCCACTGGCGTCACTGAGCGTGGCGGAGACCATGACGGGAACGTCGCGTCCGCGGGACGCCATGGCGTCCTCGGCGGCGAACAGCGCGGCCTTGCAGTTCAGCGTGTCGAACACGGTTTCGATCAGAATGAGGTCCGCGCCGGCGTCCAGCATGGCTTCCATCGCAGTCTGATAGGTCGCGGCGAGATCGTCGAACGTGACGTTGCGTGCGGCGGGATCCTCCACGTCGGACGACATGCCGGCGGTGCGTCCGGTGGGGCCGACGCTGCCCGCGACAAGGCGCGGCTTCGAGGGGTCGCGTGCCGTAAATTCGTCGGCGACCTCGCGGGCGTTTTTCGTGCCGGCGAACGCCAGGTCGTACACGCGATCCTGCAGGCCGTAGTCGAGCTGGGAGAAATAATTCGAGTTGAACGTGTTGGTCTCGATGATGTCCGCCCCGGCCTCCAGATAGGCGCGGTGCACGGACTTCACCAGGTCGGGCCGCGTGATGTTCAGCACGTCGTTGTCGCCGGCCAGCGCGACCGGATGCGACGCGAATTCGCCGCCGTTGAAATCGGCGGCCGTCGGATGTCCCGCCTGAAGCATCGTGCCCATGGCGCCGTCCAGGATCAGGATCTTTTGTTCGGCGAGTTTTCGGATTTCCTGTATGGTGAGCATCATGGGCCTCCGTTGGTTCAAAAAAAGAGTTAAACTATAATATACTTCATTTTCCGCAGGAATCAAGAAGAATCATGGCAACGGGACGATATGGCCCGTCATATGATCCGATATTGGGGAAATCAACGGCAAAGCCGCCGCGAGGGAAAGGGATCTCTCCCCGGAAAACATTGAGCCCTCGACGTCATCAACGCCAAGGGCATCAAAACAGGGCGGAAATGCGCCGGATATATATCACTCGACGGAAATGTCGGCGGGATCCGCGGGCGCTTTCTTGTCAAGCGGTTCCTGACTGACCACGGACACGCCGTCCTTGTTCACGGTGCGGATGTCCGAATTTCTTGCCGTGGCATCCGTAAGCGGGACGGCGGACTGACCGATTGCCTGATCGTTGAGCTCGCGAGCGACATCCTGACGTCTGCGCCGGGTGGCTTCCTGTTCAAGCTCGGATTCCTCGGGGTCCGGGAGCGGCTGGAGGTTGATCACGATGTTGCTCTCGGTAAATCTCCATGCGCCGTTGGAGAGCAGTCCGAACGCGGGCAGGATGATGATACCGCCGAGGGCGTCGAGTTTGCCGGTCGAGCTGAGCTGGCTGTCGGCGGCGTAGTATGCCGTCCGGTAGCCCGGCTTGTATGCGGTGATGAGCAGCGCATCGCGGGTCGGCACTTCGATGAACATGGGCGAAAGCGTATGATATTCCACGCCGTTGGCGATCACGTGAGCGTCGCTGGGCGTAACGGTAACGGCTACGATCTGTTCGCCGCGGGCCAGGAAAGAGCAGGCGGAAGAGAACGCGAGGAGAACAGCGGCACAAAAAGCAAGGATGAAATATTTCATTTTGAAAACCTTTCCATCGGGATAAAGGAGTGCGAAACACGTTACGGGACTTATAAATATACTCTGAAAACGAAAGGATTGCAAGCAGGAAATGTCGGATTTCTGAAAAAAAGACCTGAAAACCGTTTTTTGTTTCGTCCTTTCGTTAAAAACCGGAATGTTTTCCGTATTTTTCAGGAAATGAGCTTGACAAATCCCGGAGCTAAGCTATATTAAGAAATACGCACGTGTACGACCACGAATCAAGCGAAACCGTCTTCCGTTCTCCCGCAAATTACAGACAATGAATACGGACAATAACAAAAGAACAAAATTCGCCGTCGGCCATTTCCTGACGGAAAAAACGGACGATCCGCTGTCGTTCGCCGAACTGGCGAAAAAATTCGCCGACAGACTCCGCGAAGTCTATTTCCCATGGCCGGGGCTCTCGAACGCCCGCGCCAAGGTCTACGACCAGCCGGACGACGAGGAACGGATCGTGGCCGACCTGAAATACTGCCGCGAACACGGCATGAAGCTCGACATCCTGGCAAACGCGACCTGCTACGGAGAGAAATCCTTCACAAAGGAACAGCGCCTCCAGATCGTCGGGATCATCAAACATCTTGACGAACTCGGACTGTACCCCGAGATCGTCACCACCACCTCGCCCTATATCGCGAAAGTCTTCAAACTCAATTTCCCGGACATCGAGGTCCGCGCCTCCGTCAACATGCGCCTGCGGAACACCCTGGCGCTCGAATACCTCGCGCCGGTGTACGACTCCTACTACATCTGCCGCGATGTCCAGCGCGACCTGCCGACCTTCCACACGATGGCCGCCTGGTGCCGCGACCACGGCAAAAAGCTCTGCATGCTGGCGAACAGCGGCTGCGTGCGGAACTGCCCCTGGCAGGTCTTCCACGAAACGCTTCTCTCGCACAAGTTCACCGCGGTCCTTCCGGAAATGGTCGAACAGAACATCGAGCTGCTCTGCAACCACATCTTCATGAAAAAAAGGCAGATCGCCGAATTCATGCGCTGCACGTGGATCCGCCCGGAAGACATTCACGTATTCGAACCGGAACTCGAGACGATCAAGCTGTCCACCCGCGAGGCAAAATATCCGCATGAGATCGTGGCCGCCTACGTGAGCGGCGACTACGACGGCGACCTGCTCCGCCTGATGGACCCGTACCACGGCTTCTCGTTCCGCCCGAACCGTCTCGACAACAAATCGTTCCCCGCCGACTGGGTCACCAGCGGGATCGCCGCGAAATGCGCGGAAAACTGCACGCACTGCGGCAAATGCGAGGAGATCATGCGGAACGCGCTGAAATACGACGTCGACCATAAAGTGCGGGCATCCTCCCTCTCCTTCACCAATAGCTACTACCTGAAGGCCCCCGAACGGAAATATTCCGTCAACCAGGGGCCGGGGTCCAAATGACCGCGACGGAAAAACGGCTGCCGCAAACGCAACATTGAGACACCAGGTTTCCCTTTCATGAACTGCCCCCCCCGGTAAAATGAGTACGGAAAAAACACACAGGACCAAGTTCGCAGTCGGTCACTTCCTGACGGAGCGGCCGGACGACCCGAAGTCTTTCCGGGAGCTGGCCGGACGCTATGCGGACAGGCTTCGCGAGGTCTATTTCGCCTGGCCGGGGCTTCTGAACGGTCGCGCCCATCTCCACAAACGGGAGCACGAAGCCGAACGCATCATCTCCGACCTGAAATACTGCCGGGAACACGGCATGAAGCTGGACCTGCTGGCGAACGCCACGTGCTACGGGGAAAAGGCATGCACGGAGGAACAGCGCCTCCAGCTCACCGGCATCGTGGAACGCCTCGCCTCGGCGGACCTTTACCCCGAGATCGTCACGACCACGTCGCCGTACATCGCGAAAGTCTTCAAGGTCAATTTCCCCGACATCGAAGTCCGGGCCTCCGTCAACATGGAACTCGTGAGCACGATCGCGCTGGAATACCTCTCGCCCCTGTTCGATTCCTTCTACATCGGCCGCGACGTACAGCGCGACCTGCCGACGTTTCACAATATGGCGGCCTGGTGCAAAGCCCACGGCAAGAAGCTCTGCATGCTCGTGAACAGCGGCTGCATGAGAAACTGCCCGTGTCATGTCTTCCACGAAACGCTTCAGGCCCACAACTTCGGCGGCATCTTCCAGGAAATGTTCGCGCAGAGGCTCGACTTCATCTGCCACACTGTTTTCAGAGCAAAGCGCTTCTCCGATTTCCTGCGCTGCTCCTGGATACGCCCGGAAGACGTCCACGTCTTCGAACCGGAGCTCACAACGATCAAACTCTCCACGCGCCACGTCAGCTATCCGTTCGAGATCGTGGAGGCGTACATGAACGGCTCCTACGACGGCGACCTGCTCCGGCTGATGGACCCGTACCACGGGTTCTTCTTCCGTCCTGACCGCATTGACAACAAATCGTTCCCCGCCGACTGGGTGACCAGCGGCATCGGCGGACTGTGCGCGATCAACTGCACCCATTGCGGCAGATGCGAAAAGGTCCTGGAACAGGTCATGAAATACGATCTGGACCATGAACTCCGCGCCTCAAAATTATCTTTCAACGACAATTTCTCCCTGCTGGCCCCGAAACACAATGTTCCTGACCGGCTCGAGGTCAACCCAGACTTCCTATGACCGCCCCGAATCCAGAAAACAGCCTGAGGACCAAGTTCGCAGTCGGTCACTTCCTGACGGAGAGACCGGACGATCCGAAGTCTTTCCATGAACTGGCAAAACGCTATGCGCCCAGACTCCGCGAGGTCTATTTCGCATGGCCCGGACTTCTGAATGGACGCCCGACCGGGCTCAAAAAGGAGAATGAAGAGGAACGCATCATCTCCGATCTGCAATACTGCCGCAAGCACGGGATGAAACTGGATCTGCTGGCGAATGCCACATGCTACGGAGAAAAAGCGGTCACGGAGGAGCAGCGGCTCCAGCTCACCGGCATCGTGGAACGTCTTGCCTCGGCGGGACTTTATCCCGAGATCATCACGACCACGTCGCCGTACATCGCAAAGCTTTTCAAGGTCAAATTCCCCGACATCGAGGTCCGGGCTTCCGTCAGCATGCGTCTGCGGAACACGCTGGCGTTCGAATACCTCGCACCGCTGTTCGATTCCTACTACATTTGCCGTGATGTCCAGCGGGATTTGCCGACGTTCCGCAACCTGGCCGCCTGGTGCAAAGACCACGGCAAAAAACTCTGCATGCTGGTAAACAGCGGCTGCGTGCGGAATTGTCCGTGGCAGGTCTTTCATGAAACGCTCCACGCCCACGATTTCTTTGGAGCTCTCCCCGAAATGTATGCTCATGGACTGGATTTTATCTGCCGCTCCGTTTTCAAAAGCAGGCGCCTCGCCGATTTCCTGCGCTGCTCCTGGATCCGTCCCGAGGACGTCCATGTTTTCGAGCCGGATCTCGAATCAATCAAACTATCCACCCGCCAGGTCTTCTATCCGTTCGAGATCGTGGAAGCATATTTGAGCGGGACCTACGACGGTAATCTAATCCGCCTGATGGATCCGTATCAGGGTGCGTTCTTCCGTCCGTACAGGATCGACAACAAATCGTTCCCTGCCGACTGGGTGACCGGAGGAATCGCCGCGAAATGCGCGGAAAACTGTACACACTGCGGCAAATGCGAACAGATACTGGAGCAGGTGCTGAAGTACGACGTCGACCACGAGCTGCGGGCCACCGCCCTCTCTTTCACAAACAAAGGCTTCCTGATGGCTCCGAAAAAGAGAGTTCCCGAACTGATCGAAACGCCTCCCGGCCACAAATGACCGCGGACTGAAAACAAACATCATATCATGACACATAATTGAAACAACAAGGATTCCACTCATGAGCTGGCAAACTTATCAGCTGACAAACAAACCGGTCAGGATTCCGACGCGGCACGAGATCGAAGCCCGCAGGAAATATGCATTCGGTTATTTTTTCGACAAACGCGGCGGTTTTACGTTCCGCGACCTCGTCGAAGAGTATGCGCCGTTTCTGAAGGAAGTCTATTTCCCGTGGCCGGGACTGCTCTCCGCCCGAGAACTGGATAAGAATATCGCTCCGCTCCGCAAGAAACTCGTCGACGACCTGAAGTTCTGCCGCTCGAAAGGGCTTGCCCTCGACCTGCTTGTAAACGCGACGTGCTACGGGGACACCGCGCTCACGCCCGTGCAGCGGGAAGAATATTTCGGCCACCTGAAGGAGCTTTCCTCGTTCGGGCTCATGCCGGAAATCGTCACGACCACGTCGCCGTACATCGCGACGATCACGAAGAAATTCGACGCGTCCGTGGACCGCAGAGCGTCCGTCAACATGCGCCTGAACTCGACACTCGCAATGGAATACGTCGCCGAAACGTTCGACTCGTTCTACATCTGCCGCGACCTCCAGCGCGACCTGCCGACGGTCAAAATGTTCGCCGAATGGGGGGAAAAGAACGGCAAGAAGATCTGCATGCTGGCGAACAGCGGATGTCTGCGCAACTGCCCGTGGCAGACGTTCCACGAAACGCTGCTCGCCCATGATTTCCGGCATATCCAGGGTGAAATCATGAAACTCAACATGCCGTCGACCCTGTGCGTCGGGATCGTACAGTCCAAACAGTACGAGGAGATCCTCCGCGCTTCCTGGATCCGTCCAGAAGACCTGTACCGGTACGAACCGTATGTCTCCGTCTTCAAGCTCTCCACCCGCGAGGCCGACCGCCCCGACCTGATCCTGAAAGCATACACCTCGCGCTCGTTCAACGGGGATCTGCTTCTGCTTCTGGATCCGGGGTTCTCGTTCCTGGTCCGTCCGAATGTCTTCGTCAACAAGGCGTTCCCGAAAGAATGGAGCGAAGGGAAGATCGCCGGAAAATGCGCGAGCAACTGCACCCACTGCGGCAAATGCACCGAAGTCCTGAACCTCGTACTCAAGCGCAGTCCGAACCTGCCGCCCCCGCCAAAGTATTCCATGGCCCCGTTTAAGCCGCTCGTCATCCCGGAATGACGGCTTCCGCCCGAAGCCAGGCAGCCTCAGTCTCCCCCATCGAAAGGATCGCCCCATGAACGAAAAGCCCCGGCAGACAAAAAAGAAGTTCGCGGTCGGCCATTTCCATCCCCACGACGGCTTTGTGTTTCAGGACGTCTCGGGACGCTATCTGGATCACATCCAGGAGATTTACTTTTCCTGGCCTACGCTGAAGAACGCCCGCAAAACGCAGGGCGATCCCGCGGAAGCCATGGAAACCGTCACCGCCGACATGCGGTGGGCGCGTTCCAAAGGTCTCTCGCTGGACCTGCTCATCAACGCCATGTGCTACGGCGACGAGGCGTTCACGCCGGAACAGCACGCCCGCGTCATCGGGGCGCTGGCAGACATGGACCGGCGCGGCATCCTGCCGGAAACGGTCACGGTCATTTCCCCCTACCTGGCGCAGATCATCAAGCACGATTTCCCGAAGATCGACATCCGCGCCTCCGTGAACGCCCGCGTGGACAGCATCATCTCCATGGAATACATGGCCCCGATGTTCGATTCCTACTATATCAGCCGCGACCTCCAGCGCGACCTGCCTACATTGCGCGCCTTCCGCAAGTGGACCCGCGACCACGGCAAGAAGCTCTGCATGCTCGTGAACGGAAGCTGCCTGCGGAACTGCCCGTTCCACTTCTTCCACGAAACGCTCAATTCGCACGGCCTGAACCGGACCGTTGCCGAGACCAAGCGCACCGGCATCCAACCGTCCCGCTGCATCAACATGTATATGAAGAAACAGTACGAGGAGATCCTGCGCTCCTCCTGGATCCGACCGGAAGACCTTCACGTTTACGAGGACGAGGTCGACGTCATCAAGCTCTCGACCCGCACCGTGCCCGACCCGGAACGCATCGTCCGTGCCTACTGCGAACGCAGCTACGACGGCAATCTGCTCCGTCTGCTCGACCCGGTCTACACGTTCTTCTTCCGCCCGTACATCCTCGACAACAAGAAATTCCCGGCGGACTGGGCGGAAAGCGGCATCGGCGGAAAGTGCGCCACCAGCTGCACGCACTGCGGACGCTGCACGGAGGTGCTTTCCAAAGTCCTCGTCGTCGATCCGGAATTCAGTCGCATCGACGCCTCCCAGTACACCTTCTCGCCGAAACTCAAATACGGCTGACTCTGACCGAACGGGTCCGCACGCTTTCGCCCGCCTTTCGGTCTCAGGAAAAAACCGCTCGTCCGCTTGACTTTCCGGCAAAATGTGCTATATTTATTTTAGGGCAATTCAGGTCTTATCCTCCGCAATCCGGGCTGGCTTTTTGCAAAAATGAAACGCGTTTCAATCTACTACGAGGTTTCTCCTTCATGGATCGGCGGCGCCAACCGCCTCCCATTTTCCATAATATAAAATACAGCCGAGCATCCATGAATCCGTTCTTTTCCATCATCATCCCATGCTGCGACGTCGAACAGTACGTCGAAGAATGCCTGCGATCCGTCCTCGGCCAGACGTTTCAGGACTGGGAGTGCCTGATCACGATCGAAACGTCCGAGGATAAAACAGAGGAAATTATCAGGAGAATTACCGCCGGTGATCCCCGCTTCAGGATCTTCACCGGCCCGCGCACCGGATCCTGCTCCGAATCAAGGAACATCGGCATCGACAACGCTGCCGGCGAGTATTTGATCTTCCTGGACGGAGACGACACGATCGCGGACGGATGCCTCGAACGACTCCACGAAAAGATCAGCGCCAATCCCGGCGCGGACCAGTATCCATGCGTGATCGTTACCCGCAATGAAATAGACAACAGTCCGGACGAGATCCGCGATAATTACCGCATGGACGCTCCCGCGGAGATGACCGGCGTGGAAGCGACATTGTATCTGGAAAAGCAATGGCACGGCACTTTCTGCCCGATGCTCCAGATGACCGTCTTCCGGCGGGAATTCCTTGTGGAAAATGAGCTCAAGTGCATCCGCGGGCTGCGGCATCAGGACAGCGAGTTCTCTCCGCGTGCGCTTTATTTGGCTAAACGCGTCGTCCCGCTCCACGAACCTTTCTATCTCTACCGTATCCGCACTGGCTCCGTACAAACCAAGGCGAAAGGCGCGGATTATTTTCTGAAGGACTGGGCGATCATCACCGAATCCCTGCTCAGTTTCTACAGCCGAATCTCAAAGAGGCCGGACTTCGATCCACGCGTAACGCCGTGCTGGGTTCGCCAGTGGCTTTCCCGAATGAACCACAGATGGTTTTCCGCATGGACGAGAAAACACGTTTCCAAAGAGAAACGCATTGAAACACTTGAAATCATTTTTGCTGACGGGTTTGATTTCCACCGCAGCATTTTAAGATCCGGGTCTCTTTCCCAACGCATAGCCGGATTCTGGGTGCGCGTATTTGTCGTCCATCCGTCCATGAGATGGCTGTCCGACCTGTTCTTTCGACTGTATTTTCTGTTTCCAAGCCAGAAAGAAGAGAGAAAATTCGGTTTCCGGAAGAAGATTTCTCCGAACAAACAGTCCTCGTCCTGCTGACGAAAACGGATAGAATTCCGGCATCAGGCCGGGCAGCGAGTCAAGCCTCCCGTCCTCGGGGCAACAGATAGCCCCTACGGACGAAACGGGAAATTGCCGTCACGTTTGCGCACACGGATGAAGGTTATTTCTTCCCGTTTTCCGAGTCGCCGCAGAACGGCGCCTCGCGTTTTTTTCCCTCCTGAAGCACGCCGGCGGCCAGATGCCGCAGGAGCCCCATATCCTGGAAGATGTCGCTGCTCCGCTGGAACACCCTCAGATCGAACACTGGCAGGATCGCCAGCAGATGGTCGAAGATGTCCGCCTGGATCTTTTCGTAGGTATACCAGTCGGTCGTATTAGCGAAGCAGTACACTTCGATCGGCAGTCCGGTGTCGTCCGGCTGGAGCTGGCGCACCAGAATCGTCAGATTCGGGTTGACCGTTTTCAGTGAACGCAGATATTTTTCGACGTAGATGCGGAACGTGCCGATGTTGGTGATGCGGCGGCCGTTGACGGGCTTCGCGCCCTTCACCTCGATGTTGTGGTTCCATGCCTCGATCTCCTGCCGCTTTTCGTTCAGATAGTCGTCCAGCAGCACGAAATCCTTCAGACGCTCGATCTCCTCGTCGTTCAGGAACCGGACGCTCCGCATGTCGATGTTCAGCGCGCGCTTGATGCGGCGGCCGCCCGCCTCGTAGATGCCGCGCCAGTTGATGAACGTCTCCACGGTCAGTTTCCGCGTCGGCACGGTCACGATGGTCATGTCCCAGTTCTGCACCTTCACCGTATGCAGTGCGATGTCCACGATTACGCCGTCCACGTTCTCCGACGGCAGCTCGATCCAGTCGCCGAGCCGGATCATGTGGTTCGTGCTGAGCTGGATCCCGGAGACCAGCGCCAGGATCGTGTCCTGGAAGATCAGGATCAGCACCGCCGCCACCGCGCCGAGGCCCGACAGCAGCATGACCGGGCTCTTGTTCATCAGAATGGACGCGATCATGATGATCGCCACCAGCACGGCGAACAGCTGGATCAGCTGGACGCCGCCCTTGATCGTGTGGTCGTGCGTGTTCGAATGGCTCCGGTACCAGATGTCCAGGATGTTCAGAAGGCTGATCGACGCGGCCACCGCGCAGATGAGCGTGAGCACCATGCAGATCTTGCGGGTGAACAGCAGGTTTTCCGGATTGACGTTCACCGCCTCCAGGATCAGGTACACCACCACGATCGGCACGATGAACGCCAGACGCGAGGCGGTCGCGTACAACTGTTTTTTGTACTCGGCGTTCTGCATCGGGATCCGCTGGAACACGGTTCTCAGCCCGTACAGGAAGACCTGCCGTATGGCAAGATTGATCAGAATGATGGCGAGCAGCGCCCCCGCAAGGCACAGGTTGGTCGTAACGGGATGCTTCTTCATGGAATCCCTGACGAAGGCGGTCAGTTCGGAAAGATTGGCCGGCCTTTTTTTCTGTCCGAGGCTCGCGTCCGACGCATTGCCGGGAGCGGCGGGTTGCTGTTTCGCGGCAGGATTGTCGGCGGCCGCGGTTTCGATGGCGGCGCTCCCCGCTCCGGCGGCGGAAACAGACTGTTCCTGGGAAAAGACGGTGGTGAACATCAGGACCGTCAGGAAGATCCCGAGTCCCCATATCTTCAGTTTTCGCGTTTGTCTCATGAATCCCGTCCTTGTTTGCGTGCGGACCGGTTTGCCCGGATCGTTTCGCGAACGCGCCGGAAAAACCGGCTTTCGTCGTCTTAATTCACTTAATCTATACGCGTTTCGGGAAAAAGCAAGCTCGTTTTCAGGTTTCTTTCAATGATTCTTTGTCTTTTCCCGTTTTTCCGTCGGCAGGATGCAGGATATAACATCGAACAGGCCCGGCACACGCCGTTTCGGCGGCTGCCGTCCGAGAATTCCTACTGCAATTGCAGGGGTTCGAACAAACGCCGGGATTACGATTCACACCCCGCGTAAGCGTTTTTCTTCAGCTCAAATGAGGGCGCGGCGTTTCTTTTTTCGCGTTTTTTATTTGATTTTTCCTGCGGATGCAGTATATTATATGATTCGTCTTTGGCGCGGAAGGCCCCCGGGACACTGGAGCTTGACGCCGGCCGTGCCGTGATATCAACACCTTTTCAGAAAGGACACAAGGGATGAAACAAGGTCAAGCGAAACACAAAATCTGCCGCCGCATCGGCTACTGCATCTGGAACATGCCGAACTGCCCCACCGTGAAGGGCCGCGCCCGCACCTACGCCGCCGGTCTCCAGGGCAAGAACGCGCACCGCAAAAAACTCACGGCCTACGGCGAAATGCTGCTCGAAAAGCAGAAACTCAGAGCTCACTACGCGCTCACCGAAAGCCAGCTCCGCGCGATCTACCTCTATGCCAAGCGCATTGAAGGCAAGACCAACGAGATCATGATGCAGCGCATCGAAACCCGTCTCGACAGCATCGTCTACCACGCCGGTTTCGCGCCCACCATCTTCGCGGCCAAGCAGTTTGTCAGCCATCGTCATATCCTCGTTGACGGCAAGATCGTCGACCGCGCCTCCTACATCGTGAAGCCCGGCCAGGTCATCTCCATCAACGCCGAAAAGTCCCCGAAGATCGCCGAAGTCGCGAAGGCCGTCGCCATCGACGCCCCTGCTTATTTCGAGGTCGACAAGGAACAGCTCAAGATCAAGCTCGTCAGCCTTCCCACCATCGACGCCATCCCGTTCTCCGTCGAATCCATGCGCGTGGTCGAATACTACGCCCGGTAAGCCTGACAGGCTCTGTTCAACAGATTTCCATTTTTCGGATTTCCGTTCAACAGGCTGTTCATACGAAAACCGCCCGGACACCTCGTCCGAGCGGTTTTTTCATATCTTTATTCGGGTAAATCCTCGCCGTCGGGTTTCTCGAAAGGAAAGCGTTCCTCCACAAAGCTGTTCGTGTCCCATGTGACATGCCACGCGGTCAGGAACGGCCAGCAATCCCTGAATCCCGGCGTGCTCAGTATGCTTTCTGTATTTGATGATGACTTCGCTTTCATCCGGAGAAAGCGCGGTGCTGTACGTTGAGTAACGCCATCACGTCTCTCCGAGGTTGTTCAGGGTAGCCTGGGTGAAGCAGCCCGTCCCGCACAGGCAGACAGTGAGGAAAGAAAGACACAACATGATATTTCCCATTGTTTTCATCTTTCTTGTCCTCCCCCGTCAGCGGTAGATGTCGCTCCAGAACTGCATGTCCTGCCAAATGCTGGTTCTGTGCGAACCGTACGCATCATCAAGCATGCGCCCGAGACAATAGAGTGGAATCGACACCGGCAGCAGCAACACGTCCGCGACGAGTCCGGTCGGAAGCCAGATCACTTTCCAGCTCCAGTCGAAGACATCGGCCTTCATGACCAGACTCTCCTTTCTGTCGTACCCGGAATAGTCTTCCCGGGGCGGATAATCGACCCCGTACCACCCGTTTTCCATCGGGGAAATATAGACGTAGCGGTCTCCCTCGCGGTCATAGGGGATCATCGGGCACGGCGCGTATTGGGCCCAGCTTTCGGAGAGGGCCGGAAGCTCGTCCGGGTGAACCGTCACCTTGTATAAAAAAGTCGGCCAGACCTTCAGATAATCTTCATACGTCTTGAAATCCTTGAAGGGATCGTTCGGCCTCACGACATATTGCAGAAAATGATCCCTGAAATACGGCATCTCCGTCCAGCCGAAGGAGCAGCGTTTCTTCGGTGCGGCGGGATCGACCACGACATCCACGTATTTCTTCACCAGATCGTCCGGCATGGGGTCGAGGGGAAAGCGTTTTTCGAACGATTGAACGGATGTCAGGGCCGGCGGATCGTCCCGCAATAACTCGGGGCATATCCATGCCAGCGGAATGCCATACCATCTTTTCTCGCGGTCATAGGTCAGGATGAGCTCTTTTCTGTCCGGAGACAGTGCATAATCGATGTTCCTGAACCGGACCTCTCTTCTGCCCGTCCATTTCATCGACGCCTTGGAACACACCATGCACCCCGTCCCGCACAGGCAGACGGCAAGGAACGCGAGAAACAGTATAAGATTTCGCATCGGTTTCATTCGCCTGGTCCTTTCTCCGGTGAAATGATCGCCCTTTTACAATACCGTTTCCAACTGCAAAAAACAAGGACCCCGGAAATAAATTTTCTAAAAAATACGGAAAACCGGCTTGTTTTTTCGCCTGACGGAATGTAAGTTATGGCAATAGTTCAGTTTTTGACAGTTCCACCCCTCGCAACAAGGAGTTTTTGCCATGTTTTTCCGCACTCTCTTCACCCGGTTCGCGGTCTGCGCCGCCGCGGCAGTCTGCGCCGCATCCTTCACCGCGTCCGCACAGAACGGCGCCCCCGCCAAGCTGAGCGAGTTCACAAACCACGCCACGGTCTGGCCGGACAACAACGGCGCGCACATCAGCGCGCACGGCGGCTGCATGCTGAAAGTCGGCGACACCTACTACTGGTATGGCGAACACCGCATGCGCGACCGGAAGACCGGCGTGCATGTCTACAGCTCGAAGGACCTCTACAACTGGAAGGACGAGGGGCTGGCGTTCGATTCCGCCACCATGCAGACTCAGGGACAGCAGGGTCAGGGTGGCGGACGCCGCGGTTTCTCGTTCGGTTCGTTCGGCGCCAATATCGAGCGTCCGAAAGTGGTCTACAACGCCAAAACGAAGAAATACGTGCTGTGGTTCCATCAGGAATCCGGCGGCAACTACAACTCCGCGTTCGTGGGCTGCGGCATCGCCGACACGCCGACCGGTCCCTTCAAGCACCTCTACAGCGGCCGCACCGCCCCCGCCACCTGGCCTGCCGACATGCCCGCCGGACTGAAGGACTACGCCGAGGGGAAGTCGCAGACCTACGACCGCCAGTACGCGCGCCTCGTCGAGAACTACCAGTCCGGGCAGGAAAGCCGCGACATGACCGTGTTCGTGGACGACGACGGCAAGGCGTACCTCTTCTGCGCCTCGGAAAACAACCAGACCATGCACATCGTGGAGCTGAACGACGAGTACACCGGATTCACCGGGCGCTGGTGGCGCATCCTCGAAGGCAAATCCTACGAAGCGCCGGTCGTGTTCCGCCACGACGGCAAGTATTATTTGCTCGGTTCGCACTGCACCGGCTGGACCCCGAACCCCGGACGCACCGCGGTCGCCGACAAGATCACCGGACCGTGGCGCGAGCTCGGCAACTTCGCGGTCGGACAGGGCGCGGACCGCACGTACGAAGGGCAGACGGCGCACAGTTTCGCCGTGCCGGACAAGGACGGCAAGGAAGTGCGCGTGGTGATGCTGGACAGCTGGAAGCCGCAGAACCTGATGACCAGCCAGTACATCTGGCTCCCGCTCGAGTGGGAAGGCGGAAAGCCCGTTGCGAAGTATCAGAAGACCTGGAAGCTGCCTGCCCCGCTCGCCGAGCCCGCGCCCGCCGCGACTTCGAAAACCGACGCCGCGAAGCCCGCGAAAGCGGACGACGGCAAGACTGCGGGCTACCTCTTCGCCCACTTCCGCGGCGAACGCTCGAACGAATGGGAGCAGATCTTCTTCGCCATCAGCAAGGACGGCGCGAAGTGGCAGCCGCTGAACGACGGCAAGTCCGTGCTTCAGAGCAACCTCGGCGAAGGCGGCGTGCGCGATCCGTACGTGGTCCGCAATCCCGACAACGGCACGATCTACCTGATCGCGACCGACCTGTGCATCGGGCGCAACGGCGACTGGGGACGCGCCCAGCGCGCCGGCAGCAAGGCGATCATCGTGTGGGAATCAAAAGACATGGTGAACTGGAGCGAGCCGCGCCGCGTGGAGGTCGCCGTGCCGAACGCGGGCTGCACATGGGCGCCGGAAGCGTTCTGGGACGCCGACAAGAAGGAGTTCTTCGTTTTCTGGGCGTCGCGCGAGACGCTGAACGGCTCGAACCGCCAGCGCATCTACTCCGCCCGCACGAAGGATTTCAAGACGTTCACCCCGGCAAAACTCTACATCGAGAAGCCGAACGACATCATCGACACCGACATCGTGTCCGAGGGCGGCAAGCTCTACCGCTTCTCCAAGGACGAGACGCAGAAATCCATCATTCTTGAGGTCTCCGACACGCTCGAAGGCGAATGGAAGCCCGTGCCCGGATTCCCCGTGAAGAACTTCGTGGGCTACGAGGGTCCGGAGTGCTTCCGCATGGCGGACGGCCGCTGGTGCATGATCATCGACTACTATTCGCGCGGCCAGGGCTACAAGGCGTTCTTCTGCGACGACCTCTCCAAGGGCGATTTCGCGCCGTCCGAACGCGGCCTGGAGTTTCCGTACCGGTTCCGTCACGGCGGCGTCATCACGCTCAGCCAGGCCGAATACAACGCGTTGATGAAAAAATGGGGCACTGCAAGCAGTGACAAATAGTGCGCGGCTCCGCTCGCGCACACTGCAAGCGTATCAGGACCGCTTATTTCCGAAAACGATTTGACTTTTCGCCGACTCTGTCGTAAATTATAACCGGAGAAACGTTCACAACGCAGGAGACAGACCATGTGCCAGCTTGACAGGCTCCGCAATCTGAGAGGCGAGCTTTATGAGATTGCCAGAAAGCACAAAGCCGGAAAGGTTTATGTGTTCGGTTCCTGCGCCCGCAGGGAAGAGACTCCTGACAGCGACATCGATTTTGTCGTCGAGTTCAACGGCGCCTCCGCATTTGACCACATGCGTCTTGAGCTTGAATGGGCCGATTTTCTGAAAAAACCGGTCGATGTGGTGTCCATGGGCGCGTTGGGCGTGGATTCCTTCGCGAATCAGGTCCGGAAGGAAATGGTGCCGCTGTGAACCGTGACATCGCCCGTCTGGAACACATGATCGACGCATGCGAAAAGATTATGCGCTTTACGGACGTCGATTACACCGTCTATGACAATTCGGATGAGAAGAAAGCCGCTGTCGCCCGTTACTTTGAAATTTTGGGAGAAGCGGCCAATCGGCTTTCGGACGAGTTGAAAGACCGATATCCGGATGTCCCGTGGAGAGTTGCGACGGCTCTCCGGAACGCCCTGATCCATGACTACGTCAAGATCAAGTATTCCGAACTGTGGGATACGGCGAAGAATGATATTCCGGTGTTATATCCGCAGCTGAAGGACATTCTCCGGGTTGTGAACGAAGAAGATGGCGGCGAAAACGGTTCCGACAACTAACTGTCCTCTCGCGGATTGATCTTTCCTTATTCGGGCATTATCTTGCCGGAACGCCGAAAAAGCGCGGTATTTTTTTCCGGAACCACTTGAAAAATGTCCGGCGGGATGTAAATTAAGGACAGGCGGACGCGCGCGGCTCCGTTTTTTCGTCCGGTTTTGCCCGCATCCGTCCCCGACTCCCGCACACAATTCACCTGCTTTTTGGAGGTTTTCCCATGCATCTTGGCCCTATGGAAATCGCATTGATCATCCTCGTCGTCGTCCTGCTTTTCGGGGCGAAGAAGATCCCGGAACTCGCGCGTTCCCTCGGCCGCGCCTCCCAGGAATACAAGAAGGCCAAGGAGGATTTCCTCGCCGAGGTGAACAAGCCCGCCGAGGACGTGAAGGACGCCATCGAATCCGATCCGTCCGCCCCGGCGAAAGCCGACGCCGCGAAGGATGCCGGGGACTCCGGCTCCGCCAAGTCCTGACCTGCGCGGAGGTCCGTTTCCCCCTCGCGGGAAGGAATCCGGTGCGACGATGGCCGACCCCGAACAGAAAAACGACGTGCTGGAGCACATCGACGCCCTGCGCGCGATGCTCCTGAAGATGATCGCGACGTATATCGTGTTCTGCATTCCCGGCTGGTTTCTCGCCTCGCCGCTCCTGAACTACCTGCTGAGCCACGCCGTGCCCGGCGGCTTCACCATCCACTACTTCACGCTGCTGGAGCCGTTCTTCGTCATGATCAAGCTCATGCTGACGCTCGCGGCGGCGATGTCCCTGCCCTTTTCGCTCTTCTACCTGTGGCAGTTCGTGGCCCCTGCCCTGCTCGACCACGAAAAGAAGTTCATCCGCCCGCTCGTGCTGTCGTCGTATCTGCTTTCCTGCGTCGGCGCGGCGTCGGCGTATTTTCTGCTGATGCCGTGCGTGATCGCGTTCTCGCAGTCGTTCTCCGGGCCGAACATGGACGCCGTGATCGGGGTGGACAGCTTCATTTCGATGCTGCTCATCCTGGTGATCGCGGGCGCGCTGGTCTTCCAGTTCCCGGTCGTGCTCTTCACGCTCCTCACGCTCGGCATCGTCGATGTGGCATCCCTGCGGAAACGCCGCCCCGTCGTGATCGTCGGCATCCTGATTTTGGCGGGATTCCTGACCCCGCCCGACGTGGTCAGCCAGATCGCGCTCGCGCTGCCCTGCTGCCTCTTCTATGAACTCAGCATCCTGATATTCTCGCACTACAAGAAACCCGACCGCTCCGGCGGCGCGGAGAAAAACGAGGTACGCTCATGAAGCAGAAAAACCTGAAGACCATCCGCATCGCCGTCGCGGCCATCATGTTCGCTTTGTTCTTCGGCGTGGGGATCGGCGTTCAGCAACTGAATGCGGTCCTGGTGACGCAGTTCGCACCCGGACTTTTGAGCCTGACGTCCGTCTTTTTTGTCGATACGCTCGCCGCCGTCGTCCTGATCGCGGCCGTCACCCTCGTTTTCGGGCGCATTTACTGCTCGGTCCTGTGTCCGCTCGGGATCCTTCAGGACGGCATCGCGTTCCTCACGCACTGGAATCAGAAGAAATGGAAGTGGAGCCGCTACCGTTTCCTCGACACCCGCCCGGTGAAATACGGCGTGTTTCTGTTCGTGCTGATCCTGGGCGCGGCAGGCGTGATGCTCCCGCTCGTCGCCCTGCTGCCGTCGTCCAACTTCTTCACCATCGTCTCGAACGTGTTTCTGAAGTTTTTCAACTTGATCCTGGAGCTTCTGGCGCGTGGTGCGCAGGGCGTGGCGGAGAATGGTTTCCTGGCGCATTTCAAGGTGGCTCATGGCCCCGGCTCTCCGGGCTGGTACGAGTCCGTGATCCCGCCCGCTGCGGCGTTCGCCTTTTCGCTCGGGATCTTCCTCGTCGTGGCGGCGCTCGCGGCTTGGCGCGGCAGGATTTACTGCAATACGCTGTGCCCGGTCGGGGCGGTGCTGTCGCTGATCGGACGGAAGCCTCTGTACCGGATCGCGCTGTCGCAGGAGATGTGCGTGTGCTGCGGCATGTGCGAGGCGGCTTGCAAGGGCGGTGCGATCAATGCGAAGGCGAAGAGCGTGCTGACCGAAAACTGCGTGATGTGCTTCAACTGCATCGGGGCGTGCAAACGCGGCGGCGTGACGCTCGAAAAACGCCCGAAGATGGCCGCATTCAGCCTCTCCCGGCGGCATTTCATCGGCGCGGCGGGGGGAGTCGTGGCCGGGGCGGGCGCTTACATGCTCGTCCGCAAGCTCGAAAATACGATGCCGCGTCCGTCTTCATCCGCCTGGCCCGCCATGCCGCCGGGCGCGGGCAGCGCCAAACGGTTCCATGAGAAATGCGTGGGCTGCGGCATCTGCATCCGCGAATGCGAGGGGCATGTGCTGGTCCCGTCGGTCACGCAGTACGGTCTGGAGGGGTTCATGCAGCCCGTGGTGGACTATTCGCGCGGGTCGTGCGTCTACACCTGCAATCACTGTTCGAACGTTTGCCCGGCGGGCGCGCTTCTGCCGCTCTCGCTTGAGGCGAAACAGCTCACGCGCATCGGCACGGCGTCCACGGATTACGGCGCGTGCGTGGGCTGCGGCATCTGCGCCTCGAATTGCCCCGCGCATGCGATTCAGATGATGACAGTTGTCTTCCCCGCCGACCACGCGAAACCGAACCCGGCAGGATCAGCGTGGTACGGAGCGAGCCGTCCGGTCGTACGTTCGGTGCCGGTCGATCACAGCCGGAAGGTCGCCTCCGTGAACCTTTTCTCCTGCATCGGCTGCGGCGTATGCCAGAACGTCTGCCCGCTGCCGGACGGCCCGGCGATCACGGTTTCGGGCGTCGTCGAACAGATCCTCGTGAAGCCGTCCGAAGTTCAACACTATGCGGAAGACCCCGAAAAGAAGCCCGCTGAAGCGGAAAAAGCGAATGAAGCCGAAAAGCCCGCCGATGCCGAAAAGCCCAATGACGCCCCCGCCAAGCCGGTCGCGGTCGTGAACACGCAGGAATGCTTCGGCTGCGGTCTCTGTGCCGAGGAGTGCCCCCTCTCCGCGATCGAAATGGTCGACGGTCTCCCGCGTGTGAACGCTGACGCGTGCGTGGGCTGCGGACTCTGCGCCGAGAACTGCCCCGCAGGGGCCATTGAGATTCGGGGCGGCTGAAAGATTATTTGTTGGGCAAATACGGTCCCAGCACGTCCCGCCATGCCGCGAGCTTCTGTTCGTACGTGTAGCGGGCGGCAGCCGGGCTGGTCGAGATCATGCGCACCGCCGGGACCGGGAGCTTCGGGAAGAATCTATGAAGACAGTTGAACGCCGCGGAGCCGTTGCAGCAGATGAGCTCGATATGAGGCTGCCGCGCCAATAAACCGGGGATGTCGTTCGGATTCGGCGACCGGATGGCGGTGTCGAGGCTGCCCTCGCGTTCGCATTCGCTCAGCACGTCCCACAGCGCCACACCCGCTTCGCGCAACCTCGCAAGGCGTTCCTCGTAGGGCGCATCATACGGGAAATGAAACAGCGTCCCCGCGATGCGCCAGAAGACGTTGTGCGGGAACGCGTAGTATTGCTGCCGGCGGAGCGATTCGCCGCCGGGCATGGAGCCGAGGATCAGGACGCGCGCGTCGGCGGGTTCGCTCGGCGGGAAAGATCGGCAGAGGTCGGCCACGGGGGGAGCTGAGCTGGTTTTGACTTCAGGTTTCAGGCGTCAGCGTCTGCGCCCGAAGATACGGAGCAGATAAAGGAAGAGGTTGATGAAGTCGAGGTAAAGCTGCAGGGCGAAGACGATCGCCACCTTGCGCATGTCGTCGGACTGCGCCTCCTCGCCCGCCTGTTCGCCGACCATGCGGACTTTCTGCGTATCCCAGGCGGTGAGCCCGACGAAGACCGCGACGCCGACGTAGCTTATGATGTAGTCGAGCACTTCGCTGTGCAGGAAGAAATTCACGAGCGAGGCGATGATGAGGCCGATCAGCCCCATGAAGCAGTAGGAGCCGACCGTGTCGAGCTTCATGCCGGTCATGTAGCCGAACGTGCTGGTGGCGGCGAACATGAGCGCGCAGGACCCGAACGCCAGGAAGATGCTGGTCTGCGTGTATTGCAGGAGGACCGCGCTGAACGTAACGCCGTTCAGGGCGGAGTACGCGATGAACATCACGCCGGCAGCTGCGACCGAGAGCTTCCGGATCGCCGCCGAGAGGACGATGACGAGGATCAGTTCGACGATGGCGCACGGGATGAAGAGCCCCGCCATCGCGCGCGCCGCGGATTCGCCCGTGGCGGCGTATTGCGCGACGGCCCACGCGAGGGCCGTAGTGACCATGAGCCCGCAGAACATCCAGTTGTACACGCGGTTCACGAAAATGCGCGCGCCGGTGGCCTGGTCCACTTCGGGGACGATCCCGGTGTCGCGCTCGATGGAGCGGTAGTCGCCGTAGCTTGACTTGCGGTAGTCGTTTCTTTCGCTTTGATTCATGGCGTTATTCCTTTCCGATTGATGGTATGATACTTGATTTGGACATGCGTGAAGAGCGGTTTGTTCCGTTCGGGGGCGCGCCGTCGCAGTTGTTACATGATCTTGAAGCGCGGAAGGTCCTGGATGTCGATCAGGCCCACGACCTTGCGGGCGTCGTCGACCACCACGATGTCGTCAATGCGGCGGCGTTCCAGAATGCGGAGCGCTTCGATGGCGAGGGCGTCCTGCCGGACGCATTCCGGGTGCGGCGTCATGACTTCGCTGACCTTCCGCGTGAGGATGGAGAGGTCGTTGTCGATGCGGCGGCGGAAATCGCCGTCGGTAAAGATGCCGAGCAGCACATTGTCCGCGTCCGCCACGATGGCGCAGCCGCAGCGGGCCGACGTCATCCGCAGGAGCGCGAACTTCACGTCGTCGTCCGGCGAGACGAGCGCGACGTGTTCGCCGGTGCGCATCAGGTCGCCGATGCGGAGCGTCACGGCGCGTCCGATGGCGCCGCCGGGGTGCCGCATGCCGTAGTCTTCCTTCGTGAAATTCCGCGCCTCCAGCAACACCATGGCGAGGGCGTCGCCGACGGCGAGCTGGGCGGTGGACGTGGTGGTCGGGGCGAGGTTGAACGGGCACGCCTCGCGTTCCACGTGCGCGGTCACCACGATGTCGGAGAGACGGGCGAGCGAGGATTCCGGTTCGCCTGTGATGCACGCCACCGGCACGCCGAGCCGCTTGGCCGGCACGATGATGCGCGTGAGCTCGTTCGTCTCCCCGCTGTAGCTCAGGGCGATCATCAGGTCGCCGTCCTGAAGCACGCCCAGGTCGCCGTGCATGGCTTCCACGGGGTGCATGAAGATGGCGGGCGAACCCGTGCTGGACAGCGTGGCGGCGATCTTCCGCCCCACGTGTCCGCTTTTGCCCACGCCGGTCACCACGATCTTGCCGTTCCGGTCCAGCGTCTCCATGCACGCGGCCACGAGCTTCACGAATCCCTCGCCGAGCTGGTCGCGGACCGCCGCGAGCCCTTCGATTTCGATATCGAACACCTGCCGCGCCTTCTCGACGACGGCCTTTGCGTTCATTTCCATAGGTCAGGCATCCTGATTTGCGTTTGTGTTTTTCTCAAGGGTATCTCTAAAAATTCGATCGGATGGTTTTTCAGCGTATGGGCAAAAAAGACAATGCAGGAAGATTTGAGGATGGCTACCTGAAGGTAACCACCGAAAATCTTACCAATTGGATTTTGCTCAGACGCGAAAAGCCGCCGAAAACCAATTTTTTGAGGTGCCCTCAATATAAATTAACATTGGGAACGGGAAAACGCAAGCTTTCTTCCCCTTTTTTTGCAAAGTTTTTTTGCCGACCGTGGACGCCTCGCCCCCATTCCGGTCGCCGCTTCACCTTATTCGCACCTGTGAATCCATCTTCCCAAGCTTCTGACACACGGCGGGCAAGGACACTCTCGCCGCAGAGCCCCCCCGAGCGGTTTTCGTGCGCGACTGTCTCCAGCAATTAGCGGACACCGGACACAGTTTGTACCGAAAACCCAGGTCATCCTTATGCTCTTTTTTAGCTCATCATCGGCTTTTTGCTAATTGAGGTAACCAGAGTTCACAAATGCCGTTTTATGACATCACGCGAAACACAGACGGAAAAACGGAGAAAGCCCCCGGAACCATGATTGATTCCGAGGGACGGCAATTGGTGTAGTTAAGACACGGTATCAGGAGGTTACAAACCCCACTCATCTAACAAATCAATAGGGATAACCTTGATTTTAAAAAGATTTAACATTTCGTTATAGTACTTCTGCGGGCAAAGAATCGCTTCTGGAGGATTGCTTATGAGAGAAAGTTCATTGAATAAACGCCATTCTCTCTCATGAGTAAAATCCTGAATTACTCCGTCTCCTGGCGGAGAATAAACATTAGCTAATGAAAAAAACCTTTTCTCAACAGGATCATTTGATGGACGATATAGCGCGGCGATTTTTGCATAAATCTCTCGGTCCACATAGATCACAGGCCGTCCTCCCAAAGCATAAATCACATTTTTACGAAAGACGAATCCAAATCGTCCATAGCGTTCACAATGATTAACTAAACCAGGGAGATTACATTCTGAAAAACATACACACTTGTCTATTCCATCTTTTTCTGATGGTGTAGACGGTTTCAAGGACATTGTTTTTTGAATCTTTTTAGCAATTTCAAAAGAATCTTTATCTGCCTTTTCCAATTGTTTGAACAATGTCTTTGGCCAATATTTTCTCTTACACGGGTATTGTTTCAGTGTGCTCATTGTTTCTGCACAGGTAAAGTGAACAAGGTAATTCGACCAGTCTCTTTGGCAAGCTTGTATTCCTTGCAACCCACTATCTTTGAAACGCAAAACGGTATGAATAATTCCCATAATACTTTTTTCTCCTTACAAAAATTGATTGTTCTGTTTGCCATCTTGTATGAAGGCTGACAAAATATTTAATTAGTGTAATTTATTGCGAATGCGACATAAGCAGGCATTGATGCGATGTCAAGCCTTCTTCCAACAAGGTGAATTATGACGTATTCATTGGGACGCACCTCCTTTCTCTAAGAAAGGCGAGAGTTGATGGTTTGGAATGAAGTTAGATGATGAAAAAAGATTGCTAAATCTCGCTACATCATCTTGGACAATACATATATTATACACCACTTGATTGAAAAAAACAAGAGGTTCCACTTAAAAAAGTTAAAAATAATTTATAATTGAGAATGTGTTTTTATTTTTGAACATTATTACGGATTTGGAGACCTTTTTTCCCAAGCAACATAATAACAAAATGAGATACACGATATGTTTTTGACTTGACTTTTGTGTGAATGTGGTGTACATTACACATTGAAACCGAGGTCGCCCCTTGTGAGACTTCGGCTCTTGAGCTCATTTTATTGATATTTCAGCAAAATTGTGTGAAAACCAGCCAAGTTTCTTAATCTTTTTTGCTCCTGAGGTAGAAATACCAGCACAGGAAGATTGTGTCTTCGTGTTTTGCTGGGCGTTTCTTATTACGTCTCAGGAGCAGGTTCTTGGCTGGACCTTCACACAGTGCGTATGAGAGGCGTCCGGCTTTTTTGTTTGCATTTCCGGCCTTCTCGCACGACTTTTGCTTTTCCCCTGGCAAAAAACAACCATTAAACAGAAGGTCTAATTATGGAACTCAAAATCGAATGTCCCTGGTGTAACCAGCATTATTCTGTCGATGAATCGCTCATCGGACAAACCGTCGAGTGTTCCATTTGCAAAAGGGAATTTACTGTCAGGCCCCCTAATGAGCATTTCCCAAAACAGGAAAAAAATTCTCCTATTATTTCTCATGATCGTATTTTTGAAAAAAAAGCGATTCCACCGAAACGTCCTGTTCTAATAGGAGTAATTGTATTTTCCGCACTTGTCATTGTTTTAATTCCTTTATGTATTTTTTATTTCACAAAAACCGTCCCAGAAAAAGAATACAAAAATGGCTTAAAAGCGTATGATGAGCAACATTATGAAGAAGCAGTTGCGTTTTTTCAAAAAGCAGCAGATCGAGGTCACGAAAAAGCAAAAGAAGAGTTAAAAAAAACATCAGCAGAAATCAATTATAAAAACGGAAAGATGTCTTTTGACAAGCACCGTTATGAAGAAGCCGTAGATTCTTTTCAAAAGGCTGCGGAATTTGGACATCCAGAAGCACGACTTATGCTCGGAATGTGTTATTTCAATGGAGATGGTATAAAAAGGGACTATGATGAAGCTGTAAAATGGTTTCGACGTGCCGCAGAACAAAACAATTTACAAGCACAATTTAAGTTAGGAGTGTGTTATTTTGGTGGAATAGGAGTTAATCGAAGAGAAGATGAAGCGCTTTATTGGCTTCAAAAAGCAGCTGAACAGGGGAATCTGGAATCACAAATCTATTTGGGAGATTTTTATTATGATAAAGGCAAGACTTTGGAGAACTTCTCGGAAGCTCTTAAATGGTACAAAAAAGCATCAGAAACAGGAATAATCCCAGACGAGAGCAAAGTAAAAATGATGATGTGTATGACATTTCAGGAGGCGTATAATGGCGATGCGACTGCACAACTGGCAGTGTATGTTGCTTATGAGAGGGAATTGTTCGGTATAAAGCATGATGAAAGTGAAGCTCAAAAATGGTTGATTAAGTCTGCAAATTCAGGAAATCCAAAAGCCCAAGGACTTTTGGGGGCAAAGCTCATGAAAGACGGTGACGAAAAAGAGGCTTTCAAATGGTTGAACAAGGCTGGAGAACAAGAGGATGCTAATGCAATGATCGTTCTTGCACAATATTACACCGAAAAAGCAAGAAAGCATTCATTACGAGATGAGACGTTTTCGGCATATTTTGCATATCAGGATGCTCAGAAATGGATAAACAAACTTCAAGGGATAGAAGAACCCCTGTTTTCTGAGAATAAGCCTTCTGATTCGCAAACAGAGTCGGATCAAAATCATAATGGTATTCCTGATGAATGGGAGAAAGAATACAACATTTCTTCTGTTCATTCTTCTGCCAATTCTGATGAGGATTCCGATGGGTTCACGCTGATTCAGGAATACGAGGCTAAAACTGATCCAACTGATCCGCTCAGCCATCCGAAGTATATCACAAAAATATATGTTGACACCATCAGTGCGCAGAGGTTCACCGGTCTGGAATTTGTTTCGGTCAATATGACGAAACCAGACAAGAAAGAATGGGAAGCCACTTTCAACGTCGTTCGAAACAACAAAAAGCGCTCCGAATTCGTCCGCATCAATAGCGGTACATTCAAGAACAACAATGTGAACTTCAGCCTTCTCGATATCGAAGTCGACGACAAGACACAGGAACCTGTCGCCTACATCCAGCGCGTCGGCAAAGTCGAACGCATCCCCTGCCGTCCCAAGCAGCCTGTCTACGATCCCATGCCCCGCGTGAGATTCATCAACGCCCTTTACGACAATCGCACGTTCACCTCCGCGGTCGGCTCCAACTTCAAGATTGGCACGACCAAGGCTGGCGAGGAGCTTTACAACGTCATTTCCGCCGATTTGGATACGAATGAAGTCATCGTCGAATCCGTTGGCGACACTCCAGAAACATTCAGGCTTCATCCTCAATTAAAAAAAGAGTAATATCACGCCTCAAAAACAATAGAAATGTTTATACTGTGTACGCTCAAAGTTTTGCTGAATCATCGACTTGCATACACAATGAAAACTGCGCTGAAAAAAGCATAACCTTGGATGCAACCAAAAGCGATTTCGCGCGATGTTTGGATAAATGACATAAACCCTTGGGCTCCGATATACGCTTGGTTTTCTGGCGCCCAAGCGGGCAATTCCAGGCGGTTCCTGAATTCATAAAGAATCCGGCTTCTGGTCTCCTCACCGTTTGCTTTTTCAAACGCAAAAAAGGCGGACATCCGCTTTTTTCCGATTCCGCACTTGCTTTTTTCAAAAGGCGGTGTAAAGTAATATATCAACTGTTGCATGGGGGTGTCCCGGTTTCGACTGGACGCGCTGAACGTCAACTGCATGTCGAGGATGACCGTTGGCCTCGTTAATCATCGGTTACACCAATAACTGCGAACGAAGAGTACGCACTCGCTGCCTGATTAGCTGCGGCGACGTCTTCTCCCCGACGGACGCTAGGGGAACAAGGCGACAATCCGCGTCCTGGTTCTTACGGTTTTTCCGCCGCCGTGGAACGAGATTCCAGACGGAATAGTCGCAAAGAAGCCCGTTTGCCGGCCCTCGGCGCGACGATAAGCATCAAAGGCAAAACACACATGTAGACGTTGCCGCAATGCCTTCTCAGGACAGGGGTTCGACTCCCCTCACCTCCACCATCGAGTCTGGACAGGCTACAGTAGTCCAAGGAACTGTAGCCTGATTCTTTGTTGTCATAGCCCCTACAAAATCAGCAGGTTGTGGCTTTCTTCGAAAAGGCGGCGGGGAAACAAGGATTCTTTAAAACCCAGTTTCAGACCCGTTTTTGCTCCCTTTTTTCTCTGTTTCTCTGTGACCCCCGGCTACCCTGTCCAGGGACGTTTTTGTTTGCTATCAACAAGTTATGCAAAATCCCTTGACAGACGTTATTCTTTTGGGACTACTACCCCACCTTTTGACCGCATTTAAGCTCAAAAACACAATAAGTCCTTGGATTATTGCCCCTGTTTTTGGAAGGTGGAATCCGCAAAACATAAAGCCTGTCCATGCTTTTTCTATAGCCGCGTATTCTTGGGTATGCCACCCCTGCAGAGAACGGAGAATCAGGTTATTTCGCCAGATTATTTCAAAGCATCGTATTTTCTTTGCAGAGCTGCAGTTACGATTTGTTTGTCATGGTCATCGCGAATCGTAATGTAATTGGGCTTCCAATAAATCGCAAAGGCTCCGTCCAGCTCTAATACGCCGTAGTCGTTGCTGTTTGGTTTCTGATGTTTAGCCTGTTCCAACGTGCAATCCGTCAAAACGAATTCATGGTCGTTTAATCTGGTCTCTATCATTTCCGGTCTCCTGTTAACGGGTTAATATACCATCTTTTCCGTGATAATCAAGTGGCTTATTTCGCCGCCAGACTGTCCAGCATGGCCTGTGCGCCCTTTCTGACGGCCTCGACGATCTTCGGTGGCTCAATGGGCACGGCTTCGCCCTTCTGAGCATCCGCCCATGCAAACCTATGCTGGGCGATTCACCGTGGGTACTCGACCTCGGTTGACAGGCACCGTTTTGATGCCACTCTTGGTGCAAAACAATAAAATATACCCCTCACGAAACCGATTTGCAAACCGGATTTTGATGTTTTTTCAATATTCAAGTGTGATTGTTCCCGCCTCACCCCAAAGGTTTCCCTCCCTATGGCCACCAAGCGCAAACGTAAATCCTCTCGCAAACATAAATCCCCTGCAATCAAACTCCCCATCAGCGTAATAGTTGCGCTGATCATCATCGTTGCCATCATTGCGGGCGTTTGGGCATATTTCCACCCGGCAGAAGCAAAACAGTATGTGGACACTTGGATTGCTCAAATCCCAGGAAAGCCTGTTCAGCAACCGCAACAGCTCGCGGAGCCAATCCCGACGGTAGAGGGATCGAAGTACGACAATCTGTCATTTGGTGTGCCTGGACCGGCCGACTGTATAGTCGACCGAGAGGGCTATGCTCTCGGATACAGTGAGAAGCATGAGCAGCCTCGCTGGGTCATTTATCGGATGACCTATGAAGAGGTAACGAAAAAGGTTGCCTCCAGAAACGATAATTTTCGCGAAGACCCGCAGATACCGAGCGGCAGCGCTACGCTTGCCGACTATAAAAATTCAGGTAAGGATAGAGGCCACATGGCTCCTGCAGCAGATATGAGTTTTTCCTCCAAGGCGATGGATGAATCGTTTTTTATGTCGAACATGTCGCCACAGGAACCGGAATGCAATCGAGGCATTTGGAAGATCGCGGAGAGCCAGGTGCGTTACTTCGCCCTCGTAGAAAGAGATATTTATGTTGTAACCGGCCCCATTTTCCCAACGGGAAAAGCTATTACGATAGGGCCAAACGAAGTTACCGTCCCCCCAGCTTATTACAAGGTTGTGTGGGATCGCACACCGCCCGAAAAAATGATAGCCTTCATCATTCCGAACGAGGGCTCCACCAAATCCTTACAATCATTTGTGGTGACTGTGGATAAGGTCGAGCTGGAGACCGGCCTGGATTTCTTCTCGGAGATTCCTCAGCCCCAGCAGGAACAACTCGAGTCGACCATAACGATTGATGCATGGAAATGGCAGTAAAAAATATGTGATACAGTGTGTTAAAAGGAAAAAGACCGATGGACACCAACATGACAAAACGGGCATTCTCGAACGTCTATGATCGCGTTTTAAAGAGGGTTTTGCGCAAAGAGAAGCTGAACCGCGAAACAGAGCTGGAGGTTCGGAAACTCGTGGCCAACTTGGTCATGGTCGCTTGGAACAGGTGTGTTGCCAGCAGATCACTGACTGAGGCAAAGAACGAGGTCGTTGCGTATGCCAACCAGAACTATGGCGGCAAAGAAAAAATCAGGACGTTATTGCTCAATGCCGTTTCGATCAAATGGCACGATTATGGGGGCGATACCACATTCATCCCCTGTGTCGCTGTTGGAGAAACAGACGGAAAACCGACTGTGAGCGTAAAACTCGAAGACGAGCTTCCGAAAACTCCGATAGACCCCGCCGCATTTCGAAAACACATGGAGTCTCCTGAAATCAGGAAACGCCTCAGCCGCGTTGACATCGAGAATTTGGACGAGGAAATCGAGAAAATCAAGGCGGAATTCAACGCCAGTCTGCCGCTTGACACGCCCGAAAAGTATAATAACTTCCGCCCAGCTTTTTTCGAGGTCCCACTCAGTCGTGCAGCATTGGATGATATGCATGAACGTACTCTTCAGTATATTCCAACCGAGAGCAAAACGAAATTGATGGTAAAAATCCTGAAGGAGCAGCCTTTCCTTGCCCATCTTTGTAAAACCTACGAAACGGACTTTGCAACAACCGAGCTCGCTCGGCAACTGCCGAGAGACCAGCGTGGATCTGGCTCTATCCCCGACCTGATTCTTTCGATTTACGCCTCTTTTTCTTCAACGGTTGACTTTGTCTGCATTACAGAGGAATCCGTCAAAAGCTGGTATAAGGTCGCCGAAAAAGTTGTTTCCACCTTCCTGGAAAACAACAGCTGGTTTTATGATAGCGGAAAAACACTTGATGAACAGAATCTGGTTGAATTCATTGTCGAGAACGCCATAAAAATTGTTCCATCCCCTGAGGATCGGACCGGAACCATGAAGGATCTTCTGGCCTGGGGAATGGTAATTGGCGAAGCCAGAAAGAGGATGGGAGGAGCACCGCGATGAATGGCATCGACCTGAAAATATCCCCATCGACTGACTGGCGCTCCATGTCACCGGACGAACGGAAGCGGGCACTGTTCAAAAAGCAGAAAGACCTGCTCGACACATTCCTGTCCCACGGGGCGATAGACCAACGACAGTACAAGAAAAGCCTGACCTGCATGGCCGAAAAAATGGGTATGCAGTTGAGCGAAGAGGAACAGAATTTTTAACCCGATAAGGAGGGTGGAGTTATGCGGTGCGTATTCAAAGTCATGATGGTCGAAGAAGACGGAACCGGCAGAATCGTGGCGTCCTGGATGAATTTTCCTCCGCTTATTATTTGGTTCATGGCCAACATGGACGAAAATCTGCTGGACGAGAAGCTGCACCTTTTTGATTTGAACAAACTGAGCCTTCTCTGCGGTGCCTGCCGGAAGATTCTGCAATCGCCGGACTGGGAGAAAGAAGCATGTCGCTTTTGGGGCGAGGACGAAGACAGTTTTGACGAAGTAAAGGCGTTTGCCGTTAAAGGTATAATGCACGATATCCTTCTTCAGGGAGAAATGATTCCTCCACCACAGAATGGTGCACAGCTGGTCTGCCAGGTATCACGATCAAAATGACATGCGTCCCCAAGGAATGACACGCCGTGCCCGACAAAGCACGTCACGTGAAACAGAAAACACGATATAAACCGTCCTTTTGACTTGCAATCCGGCTCGTTCGGATGTATCTTATAGAACGAGCGAGACCAATATGATTTTTATACTGAAACAATACGATTTTGAACTTCTGGCCTTCGATCTGTGCCAAAAAGGTCTGGACGGTTTTGCGTGTTCAATTCTGAAGATTAACGAAAAGAATCGCAAGCTTCTCCCGATTGGCATGACCGTTGACGGGGACGGTGTGCTCGCATGGCTGCGGTCACGCATCATCCCGCGCAATCGTGAATACGTTGATAAAATCCTGTCTGTATATGGTCTCAGCCACAACAATCTTCTGGGAATCATCAAGCTCAGTTTCGGCCTTTCTCTGAACGACAGCTATTGGTGCGTACCGGAAGGCTTTTCCGGATGTTTCAGCGAGTTCAATCTGTACGAGAATCCGTTCAACAAGGCACTGGCCCTTATCGCATACACTGGATTCGGCAGCGTCCGGCCGAGCGGATTCTCCTCCTCGCCGGAATTCACGACAAACGGCAATCTCCGGAAAGGCTGGCGCAAAGTCAACGGACAGATTCTGCTGTACAAAGGTGGCAGTTCCGGTGCGGCCAACACCGGAAACGAGCCGTATTCCGAGTTCTATGCTGCGCAGGTCGCCTCGGCAATGGATGCAAACCATGTGTCATATAACCTCGCAAAATGGAAGGGGGAGCTTTGCAGCACATGTCCTCTTTTCACCGACATTGACCATTCGTTTGTCTCCGCGCATCGCTTCTTCCCGGAACTCAAGCTTACCGAAATCGCTGCCGGACTAAAATTGATGGGCGAAGTATTTTATCAGCCATTCTGCGACATGATCGTCTATGACGCCCTCGTCTGCAATACGGATCGACACCTCGGCAACTTCGGGCTGATCATCGACAACAGGCACAATAAACCCATTGCATTTGCTCCGCTCTTCGACAATGGCATGGCGCTTTTCCCGTTCGCCATGAAGGATGACTTCGATGATCTGAACAGGTACGCCGCAAGCAGACTCTCCGCATATGATGTTCCTTTTGGCGAGCTCGTCTCCGCTTTCATGAGCAATCGGCAGAGGAAACATCTCCGTAGCCTTGTGGGATTCAGTTTTGAACGGCACCGCTATTATAACCTCCCCACGTGGCGGCTGAAAAAGCTTGAGGCATTTATCCACGACAGGACACGCGAGTTGCTGTCTTTGTGAAACAACTCCCGCCCCATTCAACGACAGTTTCCAAAATAGAAACAGTCGTAAACCGTGGAAGGATTATACCATGAAAATACTTTGTCTATCAGATTTGCATTTGCGGTCGAACGCCGTGTCAGATTTTCTCAACGCTCAGAAGACAACCCCGTTTTTGCGCGAAATTACGGCCACTGTTGCCGAGGTTTCACCCGATGTCGTGGTTGTCACGGGGGACACCGTCTGGGCGCGTCAGGTGCGAAAGCTTTCGTTTGTTCTCAGGAAACTTATCCCCGGCGACATCCCGATTGTGGCCACCTTGGGGAACCATGAATTCTGGGAGCGAACCTTTGAAGAAACGCTGTCCGAACTGAAAGAGCAGACTTTCGCCGACAAAAACATCTTCTATCTGGACTTGCTCGGTGCTGTTGAACTCGGCGGGTTCAACTTTGTCGGCGGAACGTTGTTCTTCGATGGATCAATGCGCATCTGCGAAAACCAGCGGGTTGACGAATGGGACGGCTGGCAGGACTGGCGCATTGGCGAAATCGTGATGCGCTACAAGGAATTCAATGCCTATTACGTCGACATGATTCGTTCCAAAATGAAGCAGGGAATGTCGACGCTGCTCTGCACCCATCATGTCCCGCATGTTCTCCTGAACGGCCATGAACCGAGCCACTACAGCTTTTACACGGGCATGAAGGATTTGGTTCACGACCTGCCGTTTGATGCGCGTTTCGACAACTATTTGATCTGCGGACATACCCACCGCCGTGTCATCGGCGAGGTCGTGTCCGGATTCATGGGCGTCAATGTCGGAAGCGACTATGACCACCTCGAATCATATGTTTTGGAAATCGGGTGATGACGCGATGAAGATGTTCCTTGTTTCCGATACACACGGAAAGAATATTGACCTGATTTCCGCATATGCCGAGGAGGTGAAAGCTGATATCTGCATCCATGCCGGAGATTTCGGCTTTTATGACAGATTCAGTCTGGATGCTCTGTCGCACGAGGAAATCAGACTTCTCATCAGACACAGCATCCTGCCAGATGAACAAAAAGCCGTTTTGGATCAGGCGACTCCGGAAGAACGCAAAGAGGCACTTGAAAGAAATCGGCTTCTGGGGTGCTTTCCCGACTTCCTTGAGGGAAAAAGACGATTCGAAAGGCCCGTCTATGCGACCTGGGGCAATCATGATGACGCAGAAATCGTTTTGCGGCTGATCAAAAATCCTATTGCGAATTTGCAGATACTTCACGAAAAGACGTTCTTCGACCTCGGAGAAATAGTCCTGCTGGGTGTCGGAGGGAATTGTGTCCCGCACAAGGCTTTCACGCAAAACTGCAAAAAGGGATTGCCCGGAGCTCAATGCCGCCCGACAAGCGTTCTTGCGCAATACGTCAGACTTTTGGAAACATCCCGCAGAATTCCGCATGGCAGGCATGTCATTCTGGTCACCCACGTAAGCCCCCTTGTGGAGCCGTTTCTGGAGTTGCTCGCATGGAGAATTGGAGCAGAGCTGACCATCAGCGGCCACATGGGACGGCCAAACGGCGAAACAGGCACAACTGACAACAGAAGGTTTCCCGTGCTGCGACAGACGTATCAGAAACTGGTCGAGCTTTATCCGGATTCGAAGAAGGATTTGGAGCTCTTTTACCCGGAAACCAAAGATCACTTCATCCGGCACATCAATTTGCCGGATGCTGAGGACGGCTACGGAACACTCGAATACGAAGACGGCAAGTTCAGTTTCGAGATTCGCGGAGTTGACTATCGAAAGATGAAGGAGATGGGAGTCGTTTTCCCATGAGGTGGAGCATATGGACGAAAAAACAGTTTTTGAACTGAGCAAAAAGAAAGCGTACACGCTCTTCGGAAGCAATCTTCTCGCCACGTTGGAACCGGGAACGGTCGATTGCCTTCAGCAGATACACGCTTATCTTTTCGGCGGTCTGTACGACTTTGCCGGAAAAATCCGAGAGAAGAATATCAGCAAAGGCGGCTTCATCTTTGCCAATGCGTATTATTTCGGCACGATTCTTCCCACGATTGAACGGATGCCGGAGACCACATTCGATGAAATCATCGGCAAATATGTGGAAATGAATATCGCACACCCCTTCATGGAGGGCAACGGCAGAAGCACCCGCATTTGGCTTGACATGATGCTGAAACGCTCTCTGAAGAAATGTGTTGACTGGAGCCGGATCGGCAAAAAAGAATACCTTGACGCTATGAGGCAAAGCCCTTCGGACAGTGCGCCACTGAAAGCTTTGCTGTCTTCGGCATTAACTGACAAAATTGATGACAGCGAGATGTTTATGAAAGGCATCGACCAGTCTTATTACTACGAAGCGAACTGACAAAGGAATCAAAAAATGGAAAAAGACAAAACGAATTTCTGTGCACCATTACTGGATGCTTATCGTTGGCATGAAAGCTCGCACTACAGAAACGGGCTTCCTGAACCATACAGTCCGGAAACAATGACAGCCCTTGACGAATTGTTCAAGATGGTGCGGGGTATTTCCCCTTATAACAAAACCACTGGCCTTCGGAAGCTTTTTATTCCGGTTGACAGGGGAACAGTTGAGGATTTCAGGAATTACTGCGGGTATTATGACGAAGAGGAAGAGATAAGCCCCGAAGAACTCGATGAAGAGTGGAAACGGGATTACCCGGATGAAAAACAGTGGTTCTCCTTTGCTTTCATCGAAGACGATGAAAACGGATATCGGGGAATCTTTCTGGACAATCGGCTTGTCCTCGAAACAATGCCGGGGCCTACTCCGCCGTACCCGGAAGACGCCA
This sequence comes from Victivallales bacterium, assembly GCA_016285335.1. The sequence goes on from JAEEQO010000003.1 coordinate 37,045, forward strand.
GTGAATTTGTTCAGTGGCTCGTGGTAAAAGTCCGGGAATGTCTCCCCATAATAAAGTCGGGTGAATACAATCGCATCATCCGGCAGGAGCTCTCCCCGGATCAGCGCACCGGCACGATTTCCCGCAAAGATTATTGGGAACTTTACCCGGAAGACAAGGAAGATTATTTTGCGAATCTTCCAGAGGCAGACCAGAAGGAATTTCTGAGGCTGATGGAAAATTACGATAAAGACGCACTGCCGGACAACCTGATTCAGGACATGACATCGGGATTGTTTTTCCGGTGCTGTCAAATGGGGTATGCGGCCAATCATTACGAGGGCTGCGACACACTCTCCCCCAAAGAGCTTTATCGGAAACATGCCGACATGCGTCATGAAGGGCTCATGGATATTGACGAGGACTCGCCCGAAGCATTTGCGCACTGGCTCAAGCATTGTGCCAATCGTGGTGGACACCCGTGGGAGGTCTGCCGTGGGGGCAATTCGACCCATGTATCGCTTTATGTCGACAAAACTGATGCAGGATACTATTTTTCTGTTGCCGGGAAGTCGTGGGGACGCTCTGTCGAAACCATCAACTTCTTTCTTGCTCTACACCGCGCTGGAATACCGGTGAAAATATGGGAAGGCAAAGGCCTGGCCGACCGCGTTATGGGGAAAGACAAAATCGGGATTGTGCCCAAAGGCGTCACGCCCCGTTATTGCGAATCGCGCTTTCCGGGAGAAAAAATCCTTGACTTCATGAACCTCCCGGAAGAGAAACATGACGAATTCGTAAAGAAGTGCGTGTGGCGTGACGAACCCGAAATAACGCTGATCTGAAACGGCAATCTCTGCCGCGTCTACTGAGAACTTTGCGTTTTCCTTTGCAAAGTTCTCAGTAGGCATTGACGGCGGCTGGTGTCTCCCAAAAGTGAGAGCAAAATGCCAATAATGCTCTCCGCGCATATAGCATCTATAATATTTTCTATCTTTTCTCCCCTGTTTTTACCTGCGTTGAAAACCGCTTTCCACGCAAGGCAGACCTTTTTTTCTGCTGAGAAGGGAAAAAGTTTCAGCGGTTTTTCAATGTTGGCATAGACCTTGCTTTATCCGAATCGCAGCTGATCTGCTTCCAGAAAGAATCGATGGTCAGCCGGTGTTCTTCGAAATCTTAAGTGAGGTGCTGATCATGGTTTCAACGATCAATAGAGTACCATAGCCGAATGTGCAACTGGGAATCATCAGCCCTTTGCAAACATGGTGCCACGTGAACCATAACGTAATTGCTGGTGACAGCCCGTAACAACGGGTGTTATGGAAGAAAGTTTCGGCATCGACCGGATCGTCGTGAATCTCCCGTCCAATGGCCTGCATGATCTTGACGTTAAACTCTGAACCATGGCTCCATGATCCTTATTCCTCACCTTATATGCGAGACAAATAATCATTTGTTCCTCGCACAAACCATCGATAAAAAACGAGGTGCTTTTCTTTGTTTCAACAACATCGACAACAAATGATTGAAAGATCACCAAAAAAAAGCAAAGAAACATTATTCCTCGTCCGCACATAAACTTTTACCGGAGTGCTTTGAAATGCTTTCAACATTCTTGATAAATGGTTACAAAAGGCATTTCTACCCCATTCTCCGGTTTTTTATTAATTACAACTTCCCTTTTCGGACAAAACAGAGAGGCTACAATGAAAGAACTGAAAGATAATCTGGCTGTATTGGAAACATACAAAACCACGGACACGCGCAACAAGGCAAACTTCCCTGCGTGGCGCATGAGCGATGAAATGCGGCTTGAACAACTGGCAATGACGGGAACTCTGGGCAGCAGTTTCTATGCATCTGCAAAAGAAGCAACGGAGGAGGCCATTGCCCTCCTGGAACATGCCGATGCCGCCATGCTCGCGAAAGCGATTGTACGTGGGCGTCAGGAGGGTTTTATCCGGACATTCCCGATTCTGGGATTGCTTTATCTTTCCAAAAAGGATACGGCCCTGTTCCAGAAAGTTTTTGATCAGGTCATCCTTACGGGTAATGACCTCGCCGATTTTATTGATTTGACCCGGAAAAGCCGCGGTTTCGGGCGTTCTGTCAAACGGGCAATCGGCAAGTGGCTTCAGGCGAATACCACGCCATATTACGCCATGAAATACAGACGCGCCCTGGCAGATGCCATCCGCATCAGCCGGTTCCGCGGAGAGGACCCGATTTTTGCCTATATTCTGAAAAGCTATGGAGAGGTAAAGGGGGTCAATGAGGAAAAGTTGGAGTCCGCCCACAAAAAGTATCCTGAACTGGAAGCAAACCGCAGGTTTGTGGAGCTCCTCAATGCCGACAAAAAACACGAAGCGGCAGAGCTTCTGCTCGAATCCAAGTTGGACGTGGATCATCTTACCTCCGTTTACGACCGATTCGACCGGGAAATCTGGACCGCGACCGCAAATCGGACTCCCGTGATGAGGTTATTGAAGTATCTTGCAAAGTTCGTTCGGGAAGGCGTTGACCTCGATCCCATCATTGAGAAGAAAGTCACCGTCGATAATTTGCGGAAAGCAAAAGTCTTTCCTTTCCGGCTGTACACAGCATATCGTGCTTATGTGGAGGAAGAGCCGAAGGCGCGGAAAAAAGGAACGGCTTTCTCTTCCGTCGCGGACAAACTTGTTCAAGTCCTTGATGATTATTCGAAGAAATATGATTGGAGCGATTTTGCGAAATATCGCTGGGTCATCGCTCCTGATATGTCCGGTTCCATGTGTTCCCGTTTGGGCAAGGGCGTTTTGAGATTTGCGGATGTGAGCGCAATGTTCACTGCTTTCTTCAACCGTGCACCGATCGAGGTTAAAATCCTGCCGTGGGACACGAGGGTTAAGCCGTATCAGACTCCGCGGTCTGATAGCGTAATCTCTCAGATGAAAGCAATCACCGATGCCGTCGGCGGAGGAACATATATGGAAGTGCCCGTCCTCGAAATGATGTCTCAGCAGATCATGGCGGACTATTCGGTCTTTATCACCGATTCCGAGGAATATGGTTCCGGCTGGTTTGCCGCATGGAAGAAGTATCGCAAAATCAATCCCGCTGCACAGGCGTTTATCATCAGGCTGGACTCCTACAGAACCACTCCAATCCCGGAAAATGAAGCGGAAGAATACGGCGTGTGGCAAATTTTCGGTTGGAATGACAATGTAATTGAGTACATGCGTTTTATCCTGCAAAGGCAAAACCAGCTCGGTTAAGCCGCAGGGCATCTTTGAAACTGGGGATGTGCCGTCTTACCAGCGGTCTTGAACACATCTCCAGTTTCTTTTTGTCCTGAATCAAACCGGTTTGTTAATTATCCGCAATGTGTCATCCGATAGAACAGATTATTCAGAGCGTCCAACGATGCAGAGGTGTGCTTTATTTTTCCCGTAACCTGGAGAACCATTTCCCGCTGTGTCCTGAAAAAAGAATGGAGCACATTGGGAAGCGGAACACGGGTTTTCTCGGTTGAACAGGCCTTGATTTCCTGAAGCAGGGCAATTTCGGCCAGAATATCGGGAGGGACAAACTCCGAGACCAGCAGATCTTTGAATGGAGTTGGCGGCATGGTTTGCTTTTCAGCCGCCCAAATTGCCGCGAGAAGCCCACGCAGGGCATAGAAAATCTTTTTCACGGCTATTGTTCCGTCTGACTGATAATCATCCATTGCATTGGCGGACAGTGCGAGGTAATGGTGAACTGTTTTGATGGGGTTGAAGTACATCGGAATCAAATCCCGAAGCTCCTTCGCAAACAGGGAATCGGCATAATACACGATGGAAGTGCCGAGCCATTCATTCAAAGACGGATTGCAGCCCGCAAACAGACGTAAAGCTTTTCGGAGTTCCCACGCGGAAATATCCATTTCATCGGGCAACATGGCGGTAAAGTTGTCCGTCTGTTTCGCATCCAAGGACCAGTACCACGATTCCGGCTTGACATAGATTGCCCGGATATCATAATCGCTGTCCGGGGATGCAAAGCCCCACGCCCGGCTGCCGGACTCCGCAGCAAACAGGACTTTGAAATCCTGCTGCTTTTCGAGTTCGTGAAGAACGGAAACGATTTTATCGTGCATGGTCAGCCTCCCACATTGCCGTCACCTCAAGCAATAAACGATTCACTGTATTCATATCCGCGCTTTCCGGCAGCTCCGATTTGTCCCTCAAAGATTCCAGTTTATCTGACAGCATCTTCGCTTTGGACAGCAATTCATCGTATGTGTATTTCCCCGCCCGAATTGCCATCAGTTCCCGAAGCTTTTCACCGGAGAACCGAACAAGCGGTTCCCCGCATTCCATGACATTCAGTCCGGAATACAGCAGGCGGAACGTGTGCATAAGGTTTTTCGCATCGTAGTCCATCTCCCCGGATTCCTGACTGCGCCAACGGGCATCGTTCCGGTGCTTTCGCCATTCCCAATATTGGCGGTGATCGGATTTCGCCTTCTCGAATGCGTTTTTGTTGAACAGAAGCAATCCGATGAAATGGGTTTTCTCATCGTCCTTTGGGATGCTTTCACAGACAAGCATGCCGTTGCGGAACACGCCTTTTGCGTTCTGACCGTAGTCATACAGTCGGTACAGTTCGGAAGCGTTCTCCACGGCGGAAACGTGGCAGTGCTTCAAGTTGATTCCCGCATCCTTCAGCATCAGCGGACGACCAGGCATCCCGGACGTATTCGGAAGCAGTACCCTGCAGAAGCCATCCTCGGTGGGAGGTTCCTCCGGCTGAGGATTGTGAACTCGTTTGTTGCAGCCGCGCGCCTTTTTTATCTGCGACATGGCATATTCGCAATACGTCTTGCTCGCTTTTCGGGAAACGAAAATCCGTCGTTGGGCTTGAATCCTCTGCCAGTATAGGGTCGATTTCAAAACACAGTCTTTCGGCAGGAACAAAGAATCCAGAATATTCGGATTCGCGTTTGAGGCAAGTTCCAGATAGTTCTTCAGTGCATAGAATCGGTTGTCGTTCCCTTCATCTGCGATCTGCGTCACTGGTTCTCCGATGGACAGATAATGGCTTTGTTCCACGATGAAGACGCCAATGGTGTCCCGGTCGCTTTCCGGCGTACTGGTTCCATAGGCGTGACTGCCCCAGATTCCACGGAATATAACGCGATCCGAGGTTGTATTGCATAATGAATCAAACGAAATTGTGTCCATCGTGGTTTTCGGAATAAGATGTTTGGGGAAAGAAAACCCTCCGCATATACCCCTTACGGAGGCAGTTAAAACGGTGGCTCGTCACCAAGGGGCAGGCTACTCACCGTCAACCGTTATCAATATACCATCGTCAGGCGAAAAATCAAGCCGCCTTTTATCTTAACAGAAACCCTCCGCATACACCCCTCACGGAGGCAGTTGAAACAGTGGCAAATCACCGAGGGGCGGGGTACTCACTGTCAACCGTAAAAACAAATCGTTATCCCTTCAGCACGGCAAGGGGTGTCAGACGAACAATTGGTTCAACGAGGTCTCGTTCTGCCTCAATGACCTCATCAATCGCCTTGTACGCCTGGGGCGCTTCGGAAAGGTCGAGGTAGCCTTTGTTGATTTTGCCGTATTTCCGGTAGGGCTGCCAACGTTCGCAGACGATTCCGGTCATAGCGGCATCGCATTCCTCCACCGTGAGGTCACGGCAGGCCGCAATGCGGCTCATGCGCCGTCCTGCACCGTGCGAACAGCTCATGAACGATTCCGGATTTCCAAGTCCGCGCACGATGTAGCTGGCGGTCCCCATGGAACCGGGAATGATCCCGATCTCGTCCAGTTTCGCGCTCGTCGCACCCTTGCGGTGAATGCAGAGCGTTTCTCCGAAATGCTCCTCGAACGCCGCGTAGTTGTGGTGGATGTTCACCTCGCGGAGGAACTGCGTTTCCGGCACGAATTCAACGAACGTCTCCTTCAGCACCTTCATCATGCGCTGGCGGTTCTCGAATGCGTACCGCAGCGCGAAAAGCATATCGCGGAAGTAATCGTGCCCTTCCTGTTCCTTGATCGGGAGAAACGCCAGGTCGGGATCGGGAAGCACGACATGATACCGTTCGTTGAGCGTTGCCGCTCTGCGGTGGTAATGCTCTTCAATTCGCTTTCCGAGGTTACGGCTGCCGGAGTGAATCATCAGCCACACGAAGCCGGAATCGGACTTCTGGATTTCCAGAAAGTGATTCCCGCCCCCCAGCGTACCGAGATTCTTTCGGTCAAGCGCATTTGCGAAGTCGGCAACCTGTCCGTTGTGGTCAAGGTACGACTCGAAGCCGTCCCATTCCTGCTGTTCCTTATGGCTGGTGCCTTCGCCCACGGGGATACGTTCCTTGAGCTTCTCCTGGATTGCACGGCGGAAGCTCATTTCAGTCAGACATTCCGCAGGCACATCCGTTTCCACCGCGATCATGCCGCATCCGATGTCAACTCCGACAGCAGCTGGGATGATGGCGTCCTTCGCGGCGATCACGCCGCCGATAGGCATGCCGTACCCCTGATGACAGTCAGGCATCAGCGCCACATGATGTGCAAGCACGGGGTGCTTCGCCAGATTCTCGGCCTGCACCATCGCGCCAGGCTCGGTGTCCTCACACCAGCTCTTTATAGGAATTCGGAGTCCTTGCTCCATTTTAACCCATTTCATTTGTTCACCTCAATCATAAAGGTTCCGTCTTTGTTGTTTTCAAGTTTGATGTCCGTGTTCAGAAATTTCTGAATCACCTCAACGTTCGTCTGCGTGTGCTTGGTCGGCGCATGCGTCAGAAACCTTCCACCGGCTCCTATTGCCATTGGCAGGAGAAGCTGGTCAGCCAGGAATCGTCCCACAGGCATATTGAGTTCAAGATACTTGTTCAGCATTCCCGCAACCCGTTCGCCGACTTCACGGCGAGAAACATTGAAGGCGCCGCAGACGCTGAACAGTTCCGTGATGTTTTCGTAGTCCATCTGAGCGTACAGGACATTGCCGGGACCGGAAGATTTCACATCCTGCGTCTCGCACTGGAATTCCATATTCCCGTTCAGCTTGTTCTTGCAGACCGCAAGTTCATCTTCCATGATCTGCCCGTCAACGCCATGTCCTACTGCGGTCAGTTGAGAGCGTTTGAGGTTTCCTGCCTGCAGGCACTCGAAACGATTCCACGTTCTAATCGGCTGGATTTCCAGCACGATCTTTCCTCCGCCTGCAGGGTAGAAGCCAAAGCGTTCCAGTTTTGCTGTGACCTCAGCGCCCATCTTGCGAAGCGCAGGCAGATATACACGGTCAAAGAACTCGAAAATCGGGGCTTGATCCACATGCGTTCCGCCTTCGATTTCAACATGGGATGGTGCGTCGGCTCTCAGCAGGACCGGAATCACGGTCTGGGCGATGAGCGTAACGCTCCCCGCCGTACCCACGACAAAACGATAATCTCCGCCGTGAATCGTTCCCGGTTCAAAAGTCAGTTCCCGCGAATTCAGTTCAGCTCCGCTGACGTTTCCGCTGGTGATTTCCGTTGTCGCTTTCACGCAGGCGAGATGCTGCCGCATCAGTCCCGGTTTCCGTCTCTTTGCACGGATGTTGACGAAGTGGACAGCCTGACCGGTGATTGCCGCCAGGGACAGACTGGTCCGCAGGATTTGCCCGCCGCCTTCGCCGAATGTACCATCAATCTCAATCATTATATGTGTTCCTTCGAGGAAAACCGGATGGAAGGTTTTCAAGACCTTCCATCCGTAAAAACAGGATGCGGAATCTGAGAAATAAGTTTTATTGCTTATTGCTTAACAATTAACACTTAACAAGATACATTTTTAATTTTTACCCGCGTATGATCGGGCCAATATCGTATCATGTACGAGTGTCATCGCTTGACAAAGCCAGTTGGCTTGTTTCAGATTTCCTCACGCCTGTTTTTGAAAAGTTGTTCAGTTATCGGGAATCTCCACCTTCGTCAGGGCATTAAACTCGTCCAGTTCATCCTGAATCTGCTCTGCGCGCTTCTGAAGCTGGTCGGCTTCCGCCGTCAGTTCAGCGCTGCCGAGAACAGCCTCGAAGCAGACTTTTTCTGTGTTGTATCCCTGTTTCTGCCAGCCGATGGTCGTATCGACGTTTCGCAGATAGCTGATCATGGATTTCAGCTCGTCCATCTCCACCAGCTTATCCGCAATCGGGGCATTGGCTTTGGCAATGATCTTTTTGAGCTGAGTCAGCTGATCGTGGAGTTGAAAGCTCTCCTGGTGGAGTGCGTGCATGTCAAAGCTGCGCTGGCTTCCGCTGATCTTGGAGTTTTCCCTGTTGATCAGTTCAAAGTTTCTCTTCAGTTTTCCAGCCAGACGGCTTCTTTCCTTCAACGCTTTCGCAAGAGTCACTTGCATGTTACACCTCTTTCTTGTTTATATTGGACTCGTGAACCGGATTCGAACCGATGTGCGGATTACTCCGAACGGATTTGCAGTCCGCTGCCTTCGACCGCTCAGCCATCACGAGATGTTTGCTGTAGCCGCAGTCCGGAAGGATGGCAGCATCATTTGCCGCCATCCTCCTCCGGGGCCGCCGCTTCTTCCCCCGGAATCGGAATCCCTCCGACCGGACAATATCACAAAAGCAATCGTCGTGCCAAGTTTCCAAAACGGCATAAAAAACCACGGAAAAACATTTTTTCGCCTCAAAAATCTTTTTCTCTTCTTTCGATGTTGTATTTTTCAAAAGTGACGATATATTATGCTATATATAAAATTTTATAGATTATATAAGGAAACATAGAAATGAACGTCGTTATCTCCCTTCTAGGCAGCACGCTGGATGCACACGGACATGGGGCTGCGCGTTGGAACACCTGGCGTCCGTCCGTCGCCCTTGCCATGCAGGACGATCTTCAGTTCAACCAGTATTACCTCATCTATCAGCGCAGCTTTCAAACGCTCCTCGACCGGGTTGTGGAGGATATTCATTCCTGCTCCCCGGAAACCGAGGTCATTCCCGTTGAAATCCCGTTCGACGATCCGTGGGACTTCGAGGAAGTCTATTCCAAACTGTACGACTTCAGCCGCAAGCAGAATTTTGCCGCGCAGGACCACAATTTCTATATTCACATCACCACCGGCACACATGTCGCACAGATTTGTCTGTTCCTGCTGAACGAATCCCACCATCTGCCCGGCATACTGATTCAGACACAGCCCACCAAACGAGGCACAGCCAAAGGGTCCTATAACTTGATCGACCTTGATCTGTCGCGTTACGACCTTCTGGCAAAACGTTTCGCCGAGGAGCAGACGAACGATGTGGCTTTCCTGAAATCCGGCATTGCCACGAAGAACGGGCAGTTCAACAAGCTCATCGACACCATTGAACGTGTCGCCATCCGCTCGGATGAACCGATTCTGTTGACTGGCCCCACGGGTGCGGGCAAATCTCAGCTGGCGAAAAGAATCTTTGAACTGAAGAAACTGAATCATCAGGTCAAGGGCAACTTCGTTGATGTGAACTGCGCCACCCTGCGTGGCGATCAGGCGATGAGCGCGCTCTTCGGCCACAAGAAGGGGTCTTTCACCGGAGCCGTGGCGGATCGTCCCGGCCTCCTGAAAGCCGCTGACGGCGGCATCCTT
>JAEEQO010000078.1 GCA_016285335.1 Victivallales bacterium
AACGGCTTCATGCCGATGGAGAGAAGGAAATCGTACACATCGTCGATATACATGAAATTGTAAACGGGCTTGCCGTTTTTGTCCTCGTTGTAAACGCGCATTTCGTCGTGGAGCAGTCCGTGCGCCCGAAGATAGCGGAACCCGAATTCCTTGTGGCACTGTTCCAGCTGCTTGCGCCAGGATTCGCGGAGGCCTTCGCCGATCCGTCCGGCGCCGACGCAGTCGCTCCAGACCATGGAACGCGGCCCTTTGAGCTGCGCGAGGTCGGATTCGATGATGCGGGGGGCTTTTTTCTTGTCGGTGGAAACTGCTGATTGTTTTTTCATGAACTTGCTCCTTGAGCTTAAGGTTCGGATTATCAACGTGAACAGCCGTTCCGCCCGGCGCATGAAGAACGGTCGGTCAGGCGGAAATCTATATTCATTCGTTTAAACTATACAATGCATTTTTCAAATCTGCAATGCACTATTTGTTGTTTTTTATAGACTAAATGTTTTATTTCGTCAAAAAACAAGGGAAAAATGCCGGAAAAGAGCCGGACCCGGACTGAGAAAAGGACGGTCGGCCGCATTTCTTTCCATGATTCGTTCCGCGGCAAAAAGGAACCCCGCCGGACCGATGCGGAACGGCGGGGCAGGGGGAGGCGGACGCCTCTGTCGCAGTGCCGGGCTTACGCTCCGGCACGGACAACGTTTCCAGTCGTTGACTGTCCTGTTTTTTCGAGGAAGATGTTTACTTCGGCAGGATTTTCAGTTTGCGGATGAAAAGCGCGCGGTCGCCGCCGTCGCCGAAACCGTCGTTGCCGTAGGTCATGCGGAGGCTGTGCGTCCCGGCGTCGAGCTCGACTTCGGCGAGGTCATATCCCGCGGTGACGTCCGACGCGATCTCGCGTTCGGCGACGAGTGTGCCGTCGATCTCGATCCGGACCTGGGAGTAAATGCGCTGGTAGGGATAGCACACGGCGTCGATATGGACGACATGCGTACCGGACTTCGTCGCGTCGAACTTCGTTTCCAGCACGACGAGCGTGTTGTTGGAGACGATGTCGACGATTCCGGCTGCGATCCGGTTCTGCGAGATCAGGTTGTCCGGGTCGTCGGCTTCGCCTGCATCGTATCGTGCAGTGCGGAATCCCGCACCCAGGTTCCGCAGGAGCCCGTTCAGATAGCGTTCGCCGCGCGGACCGTTGTTGTCGCGGCTGCAGGTCCAGTTCGCGCCGTCCAGCACGACGCGTCCCTCGCCGAATTTCCATGCCGCGAGGGAACCGGGCACGGCGGGGACTTCGACTCCGGCGGGATAGTCCGCTTCGGAGAGGAACGCTTCCGCGAAGACGCCCGCGCCGACTCCCTCCCGGCCGACGCCGCGCACGTCGATCTGCGACGTTCCCGCGGGCAGATGGATGATCGTGCGGTATTCGCCGGGGCTGTCCGGCGTGAACCAGAGCTGTTCCATGTCGCCGACCGCGATACGGCAGAGCGGCTTTTCGGCGAACTTGAAGACGTAGTGACCGCCGTTCACGCCCATGTCGACGATGTCCGGGAGTTCGGCGGGCGGGTCGATGCGGAGCGTGAGGCAGACGAGCCCCGCTTTCTCGCGGACGGCGGTGAAGACCGAATGAGGCGCCGGGTCCACGAATCCGGGCATGCCGACCGGCGGCGTGTTCATGGGTACAGGGCCGCCTTCGAGCTTAAGCGCGCCGGAGACCGGGCCGGGCTGCGCGAACGCTTCCGGCACGAAGCGCATGGAGACGGCGTCCGGCTGGATGTCGAGCTTGCTGTCCCAGTCGTAGATGCGGCAGTGAGTGACATCTTCCTGAGAGATGCCGAAAAACAGTTTCGAGCTGCGGTCGGCGATGATGCCGGAACAATCTTCCTTCACGCAGGCGATCCCGTCCGCGCCGATGACGTGTTTCAGGCGTTCGAACATCTGCGCGTCCGGCATGTGCCAGCAGAAGACGCCGCCGTCGCGAATCCAGGCCGCGAGCTGGTCCGGCGTCATGTCGAGCCCGGCGCAGTCGCCGTCCGCCGCGATGAATCCGGCTTCCTGCGCGTTTTCTGCTTCGTCGACGCCGATGGTCTTCATGAGCCGAAGGACCTCGGGATCCGAGGCGAGAATGCGGACTTTCGCGGGTGTTTCCCGCGGGAGTCCGTCCAAATAGGAAATGGCGTTTTCGAGCAGAATTTCCGCGGCGGGTTCGTTCGCGCGTTTTCCGCCGGCGAGGAGCTGCATCAGGACCACGTGCCCGTTCCCGAACGGCAGGTCGGCGAAGGGCGTCTGCGCGAGCGCGCTGAATCCGCCTGTCACGAGGAGCGCTTCCAGGCCGTTTCTGCCCTCGCGGACGATCTCGCGTTTGGAGATGTAGTGCCCGTCCGCCCACCATTTGAAGTCGGCGGGTTCGAGCCCGGCGAGGAGAGGGTGATCCATCGCGAGCGGGAACGCCATGGTCGACGGGTGGTCCGTGAGATTCACGCCGAGTCCGAGCGGATCGAGCGTGTCCTGCGCCAGAACGAGCGCACGTCCGCCCGCGTTCAGGAAGTCGGTGAAACCCTTCGTGTCGAATGCGGCGGGTTCCGTCGGCGTCCCGAGCACGTTTTCCTCGATGACGACGATATCCGCCGCCGGATTCAGTGAGGCGAAATCGACATCGCCCGGCGCACGATAGACGAATACATTTTTATTTTCGCAGGCAACGGGCGCGGGGTAGATCTTGTAGCGGAAACTTTCGCGCTGGACCTCGGCGCCGTTGGCGATCAGACGGAATTCGAGTGTGGATTCCTCAAAATCGGGCAGAGCTTTCTCTTTCACTTCCTTCGCCGTGAACGCGAGCGAAACGGTCTTCGCACCGCCGGGTTCGAGCGTGAGACGAACGGAATCGACGTCCGCGCCGTCAAGAGCGATCGTCAGTTCCAGTTCCTGCGTCTCCGGCGAATCGTTCAGCACATCGAACGCGACGGTTTTCCTCGCCCCCGCGAATACCCGGTCCGAGCGGTCGCGGCGGAAACACGCGATACGGCGGTAGAAGACTTTTTCCGCCTCGGCCGCGCCGGTGACGGACGTGCCGCCGAATCCGTAGGCGGTCCAGGGGCACATGCCGGTCACGTTCGCCATGCGGAACGCCTCGGTCTGGTCGATCCAGCCGAGATATTTCGCGTCGCGGTTGCAATTCTGTCTGTTGAGGTAGACTTCCTCGCCGAACCAGATGGAGCCGACGGAATAATCGGTTTGCGGGCACCACAGATATTCGCCGATGTAAAGAGGCTTCCTGCGGTCCCAGAAGAACGTGCCGGACTGCTTGCCGAGCATGCCGCCCGCGGCCTCCGCCTCAATGCGGCGTCCGAGCCATTCGGCGGCGTCGGGGTAGGCGTACAGCGCGGGCATTTCGTGGGGATAGTGCAGCCCGATCATGTCGTACTTGCCGTCCGGGTCGCGGTCGGCCTCGAACATGGTGAGGCGGGTCGGGTCGAAGCGCTTCGTGAGCGTGCCCATTTCGCCGAGGCGGCGGTTGAGGTCGGGGCAGAACTTGACGGAGCCCATGAACAGGATCTCGTTGCCGACACTCCACATCACGAGCGAAGCGTGGTTGCGGTCGCGCCGGATCATGCCGCGCAGCACGTCGGCGAAGTTGTTCCAGAAGATGTCCTCGTTGTACGCGTACATGGCGTTGCCGTCGGTGTACACGGGCGATTCGTCGATGGTCATCACGCCGATCTCGTCGCACGCCTCCAGATATTCCTCCTGCCACGGCTGGTTGTGGAACCGGAACGCCAGCACGCCGTCGTCCTTCCACTGGCGGACGCGGCGGAAGACTTCTTCGCGCGGGATGAATCCGTAGGCGGGCCAGGTGCTCGACGCCAGCAGACGGCGTTTGACGCCGTTCAGGAAGAAGTCGGGGCCTTCCGACCACACCTCGCGGAATCCGAACCGCGTGAACGATTCATCGCAGAGCGTTCCGTTCCGATACAGGCGGATCCTGAGCTGATAGAGGTTCGGGGTTTCGGGGGTCCAGAGCTTCGCGCCGGGGAACGCCGCTTCGAAGCGCCATGCGCCCGGATTGAACGGCGCGTCGTCCGCTTCATCGGAAAGCTTGACCTCTCCGAACTGCGGCGTGCCGCCGAACGAAAGTACGGTCTCCTCGCCGTCCAGCACGTCGCACTCGATCCTGAGTCCATTTGCGTCGGGCAGGGGTCCGGCGGCGTTCACGGCCGCACCGGTCACGGTCAGCGTCATGTTCTTCACCGAGGTCACGATCGCGAGGCGGGAATCCTCGATGTGAAGCGGCTCGTAAGCGTCCAGGTAAACGGACTGGAAGGGGCCGCAGTTGTCGTGGAAGCCGCCGACGGGGGCGATCGTGTGCGCGATCTCGTCCGTGCTTTTCGTGAGGTCTTCGACCGCGCTCCGGTCGCCGCAGCACAGGTCGAGCACATGGGCGCTGCCCGGCAACACGAAATCCGTGATGTCAAGCTCGAACGGCGTCCATCCGTCGAACTTGCTTCCGGCGAATTTCCCGTCTATGAAGACTTTCGGCGTGTTCCTCGCTCCGCGCAGGTTCAGCACGACGCGTTTGCCGTGCCAGTTTGCCGGGACCTCGATGGTGCGGCGGAACCACAGGAAATACGGCATGTCCCTGCGGACCGCGCTCTTCCAGCCCGGCACCTCGAAATCCTCCCATGCGGCGGCTTCGTCGGGACGATCCGCGCTTGCGGTGATCTGATGCCTCCAGGTCCCGCCGAGGTCGATGCGGCGGCGTGTTCCTGATTCGAATTGAACGGGGCAGGGGGTGATCGGGCTGGTTTTCATGCGGCGGCCTCCATGATGGTACTGAGGTTGTGAATGTAGAATTCGTGCGTGCGGGACGGAAGTACTTTCTTCCCGTATGATCCCGAATGCCATATACAATATCATGCAACGATCTGATTTTCTATCGCTTTTTTGTTCAAAAACATAGACTATTTGATCAGACCGGTTCCGTCGCCGGAAGCAAAAAAAAAGACGCCGCACGAATGCGGCGCCGTATACGAGGCGGATGAAAGCGGGAAGCCGGAGCGGGTGCCGTGTCCTCCCGCGTCCGTTTTATCCGAGCTTGCCGAGTTCAACGAGCTCGGGCGAGATCACGATGTCGGTGCGCGGGAGCTTGTTGAACGAGTGGATCCTGTCGAGAAGGCGTTTTGCGGTCATGACGCCGAGCTGATGGTGCTTGAGGTCGATGAACGGGGCGAGCTTCTCGAAGTAACGGAGCGCATGAACGCAGGCGAACGCGGCGATGAATTCGTACTTCGTGATGTCGACGCCCTGAGCCCGGAGTTCGTTCAGCACGCCGAGCATGTCCGCGCTGGTGACGAACGCCATGCCCGTGGCGGTCTTGAGCTGGAGGAACGCCTCCGCGGCCTTCCTGTAGAATTCATTCATGGAGATGCCGTTGCGATTGATGTCGGGGATCTCGTGGCACTGAATGCCGGCGCGTTCGCACTCGGTTTTGAACGTTTCGTGGATTTCCTTGTGCGTGAAGCGTCCGACGTAGTTCGGGAAGATCGCGACTTCCTTCACGCCGTGCTCCAGGAAATAACGCATGGAGAGGCGGGCGACCTCGGTATCGTCGAACATGACGAAATCGAATTCGGCGGCTCCGGGCGAGAGGAACGCGTTGACCGTGGAGATGTCGCGCAGACGCTGGTGCAGTTTTTCACGCGTTTTCGTGTCTTCCGGTTCGCTGAGGATGATCGCGCCGTCGCAGTAGTCGGGGTTCAGGCGCTCCGGGATCGTGCCGTCCTCGCCGACGATGCAGAACTCCATGGAGATGTCGAGCTTCTGGAGTTCCTCGAATACGGCCGAAATGAAGCTGGAGACGACTCCCCAGTGGAAGAAGTGTTCGATCGGGGAGATCGTGCTGATCACTATCATCACGCGGAAATGGCGGATGCCGACGCGGTCGGGCGTGCGCGGTCCCTGGCGTCTGGCGCGCTGGCGGTAACCGACTTCCTTGACGATGGCTTCGATCCGGTCCGCGGTCGCGGCCTTGACGAGCTTGCGGTTATTGAAGAAACGCGAGACGGTCGCAATGTTGACTCCCGCGCGGTCGGCGATATCTTTTAAGTTTGCCATGGTGATGGTTCCTTTTTGAATTCGGATGGTGAAAAGATGTGTTGGATAATTGCACTAATATAGCACAAAACTGCAATAACGCAAATGAATTTGAAATAATTTTATTGATTTTTTATTATTTTTTTATTTTGAGGTGAAAAAAGAAGAGATTCTGCGAAGAAACCGTTAAAAAAAAAGAAACTCTAATGAAGGTGTTCCGTTTGAAGCTCGAAGAAAAACAGGCGGATGGAGTATTTAATTTTACACTAAAAGAATGATTTTTTCACCGGCTCCCAGTTCCCGAATCACAAAAGCCTGTTCGATTGTCCCAAACAAAGGTGCCGTGAAGAATCCGTGTGTCGCGGACTGTGCCTGCGTAAAGAATGATTCCCCGAACTGTTGTGTAATATTACACTCGGGTTTTGCGGACAGGGCAAAAATGGCAACCCTGTCAGGACTCGAACCTGAACTAAGTGGACCAAAACCACTTGTGCTGCCATTACACCACAGGGTTGCGAAAATGACCCTTTTACTTTAGCACGGATTTCCGAAAATTCCACCGGAAAGCCCTAAAAAGAACGATTTTTTGCGGATCGCGACAAATCCAAAAGGAAAAAAGCCACGGAACCCGTCGGATCCCGTGGCGAAAACACAACTTTATAAAGACAGGATGCTCACAGACCGGGCATCTTCTTCGAGAGGTCGTACAGCGCACCGTTCATGGCCTGTTTCATCAGCTGCGGATACAGGCTGGCGTCCTTGCCGACGCGGGCATAGAGCCAGTGGTTGAGGTAGTCGCTGTTGAGATAGTTGTATTCCCAGACGACGTTTCCGCTGGCGCGGTCGACGAGCTCGAACTTCACGCCGAGTTCGTTGGTGGAGCTCCCGTCCGGGATGCCGACCACCCACAGGATCGGGGAGAAGACGGAGATGCCGTAGGTGAAGATGCGTCCGCGGTAGAACGTGCTGGTCACGCTGCCGCGCCAGATGTAGTCGGCGTCGGCGGCCTGTGCGGCGGTGTTCGCGCGCTTCACTTCCGAGAAGAGATTGGAGCTCTTCAGGCTCGCGAATGCGGCGGCGGCGAGGTCGTTCTGCACGTCGAAGTGGAAGCGTTCGAGCGAAACGAAGTCCTCGCTGAGCTCGGGCTGTTCCTTCTCGACGTAGCCGAACGGCATGAACGGGATGAGGGCGAGGAAGAACGAGCCGTGGTCGCCCGAAGGACGGGCCGAGGCCAGCCCTGCCTGCGAGGGATCGAAATATTTCGCGCCGCGCTGGTCCATGAAGGGCATGACGGCGACGGATTTCGTGGCGGAACCGGGCTCGGCGAACTTCGCCAGCGTACCCTGCGCGCCGTTGTAGTCGAATTTGGCGATGTTGTTGCATGCGCCGAGGACGAGCGCCGCGGCGATGCCGACTGCGGAAACGATGAACTTATTCATGGGGGGAAGTCTCCTTGATGTCCGGATGAACGATTACCAGCCGACGGAGCTTTTCTTCTTCATGAAGGCGAGCTGTTTGGTGAACTTCCACATGACAAGCCCGGTCTGGACGTCGGCCATTTCGAGCACGAACGTGCGGGTCACGGCCTGGGTGTTGCCGTCGCGGACGGAGTTGGACGTGACTTTCGGACGGAGCACGAGGCGGGCGGCCTGGAGCGTGCCGCGCTTGGCGACGGTGCTCTGGTCGAAATTCTCGTCGTATTCGAGGTCGCGGGAGGCGGCGATGGCCTGCGTGCGGCCCGCGCCTTCTGCCATGGTGACGTCGACTTTGCCGGAGTTCAGGAGCTCTTCGAAGAGCATGTCGGTGATCTCGGAGGTGTTCAGGTCGGGATCGTCGGTGTCGTTGATGGTCTTGTCGAGCTTCAGCACGGGGATGGCGTCGGGGTCGCCCATTTCCTGCTGGTATTTCCTCAGGAAGGACGTGAACTTGGCGTTCGTCATGGCGCCCTGAACGGCGGCGAGGGTCACTTCGCGCATTTCCTCGCTGGAGACGTTGCGGTTCTGGCGGAGTCCGGTCTTGGTGGTCGCGGGATCATAAATGACGGTGTTCTCGCTCGCGCAGGCGGCGAGCACAAATGCGGCGGCCGCGGAGACCGCGAGTGTCAGGAAACGAATGTTCATGTGTGAAGTCCTTTCAGGTTAATCCGCCTCGCGGAGGCTGATCTTGAAATCGCTGCAGTTCTTGGAGGGGGCGACGGACTGGAGGAAGAGCGTCTCGCCGGGGATGATGGTGGCGTCCTGCCAGTCGGCCAGGACCGTGTTGTTCACTGCCATGCCGTCCTCGGTGAACCACGTGAACCGGTAGCGGATCTTGTACGGGTTTTCGCCGGTGATGTCGCTCCACGCCTGGGCGAATGCGCCGGTGCGGACGTTCACGACTTCGAGCTGGGCGCGCATGAAGCCGTCGGCGGTGCGGCCGGTGGTGAGGCTCTGAAGCGCGAGGCGGCGTTTCAGGAAACCGTCGGTGACGAACCTGGAATCCGAGATCGTGTTCGGGGTCATGGTCTTGTCCGCGTTTTCCACGGTGTTTACGGAGTTCTGGCAGGCTGCGAGCATTACGATCGCGGCGAACCAGCCCATCAGACATATCTTTTTCATAGGTCGTTCTCCTGTGGGGTTATTTTGTTTTGATCGGCAGGACGTGGAACGCCACGTTCTGCGCGCTGGGTGCATCGACGAAGATGATGGCGGACTTGCTGTCGGCCGGGAGCTGAAGTCCCTGGGAGAGACTGCCGGCCGGCCCGTTCAGCTTGATCTTGACCTGTTTGTCCGCGGGCATCGGGAATTGCGTGAGCTGGAATTCCTTCGGAAGGATTTCCCAGCTGCGCGTGTCGGCGGTGTTCATGGCCGCACGGTATGCCGCGCCGCCGACGACGACCGCGCCGAGCGCGAGCGCCTGGACCGTGGGGTCCATGTCGTCCTGCGCGGCGATCACGGCGATCCCGGCGTAGTACGCGGCCTCCTTGATGAGGGTGCCGAGGACGATTCTCGTGATGATGCCGGGGAGGCGTTCGTCGAACTCCTGCGCCAGGATGCCGTCCATGTCGGCAAGGATCGTGGATGTGTATTTTTTGCCGCCGGCATCGGCTTCGAGCTGCTGGAACGGCGCGTCGTAGAACGCGCAGGACGGCCAGGCGGTCATGACCGGGAAGTAGATGGAGCTTTCCTCGAACGCGGCGCTCCGTCCGTTTGCGAACACGACGAACACGCAGTTCTCGTCCAGCGGGAAATCGAACGGCTGGACGCCTTCCAGTTCCGCCGGGATCTCGCGTCCGGTCTTGTCAAGCGAGGTCACGTAATACTTGCTGAACATCGGGTTGTTCGGCATAGCCTCGTTGAGGCGCTGGAAGTCGATCCTGGCGTTCTCGTAGTTGCCGTCGCGGACGGAGGCGAGCCCGGAAAGGAAGATTGCGGCGGGGTTGAGGAAGTTTCCGTATCCCTTGTTCGCGACCTTCTTGATCCGGTTTATGCTGGATGCGAACGCGGAGTTCTTGGGATCCTCGGCGATCTTCGAGAGCTGAGCGAGGGTGTCGGCCTTCTCCGCGGCGTCGGGATTTTTGAGTTTTTCGGCCTCGAGGCGTTCCTGTTCCTGCTCGAAGAACTTGCTGTAGTCGTCCTGAACCTTCTTCTGTTCGTTGCGGAGACGGCGAATCTGCGCGTGGAACGCATCTTCCCTGCCGGCTCCGAGGTAGGCGAGCGCCTTGTAGACGGCCAGCGCGATGCGGTCGCGGCAGAATCCGCGGTAGGGCAGGGCGTTGAGGTTGGTGAGTGCGGCGCCCGCCTCGGCGGCGACGTCGCGCGCGCTGACGTCGGCGCGTTCGTCGTACTGCTCGATCAGCTCCTCGGCGATCCTGAACTGCTCGATGCTTTCCTCGAAATCGCCGATATGGAAGTTCATGCTGCCGGATTCGAGGCGCCACATGAGCTCATCGCCTGTGCCGACCACGGAGGAATTGTACCACGCGGGCTCGCGCAGCTTGTATTCGATCTCGTCAAGTGCGTCGTCGTTGTTTCCGGCGAGGTAATCCGCCATCATCTCCTCTTTCTGAGTATGCGAGTTGACGACGCTGGAGCAGCCGGCGAGGATGAAACATGCTGCCGCAGCGGGGACGAGCCGGCGCAGAATAACGCGTGCGGCGGTTGGAACTTTAAACGTCATTTCGCTCAGTCTTCGACGGATTTCAGGATTTCAACGTCGTCCCTGGGCACGGTCCTCTGCGCGGGGCGTTCGCCCGGAGCGGGACGTTCTTCGCCCGGAGCGGGACGTTCGGCGGGAATATCTCCCGGAACGGTCCTTTGCGCAGGGCGTTCGCCCGGAGCGGGACGTTCTTCGCCCGGAGCGGGACGTTCTACGCCCGGAGCGGGACGTTCGGCGGGGGCGGTGCGTTCGATTACGGTATCTTTCGCCTCCGCCGCCGGTTTCGCCTGCTCGGGAAGTTTGTCCTGGAACGCGGGGGACTTCATAATAGCGGGGACGATCTTCTGCGGGATCACGGTCTTGATGAGGTATTTGCCGTAGTCGTCGGGGGTCCAGTCGCGGGTCATGGAGACCGGGAGGTCGCGGAAATTGATGCGCTCGTCGAACGGGACGCTGCAGAGCATTTCGCCGGTCTGTGCGGAAATGATGTGGACGCTGCCCTCGAAGTAGCCGATGTAGCGGAATCCCCGGGCACCGGTCTCGGAGACGTTGTAGGCGATCTTCTGGATCTCGAAGCGCGTGATCGTGGCCTGGACCAGCATTTCAACTTCCAGGAGCTTGCCGACTTTCACGTACATTTTCGGTTCGAGCTCGGAGAGGTTGTCGAGGTCGTTTTTCGCGAGGATCTTTGCGACGGACTTGAGGTTCTGGAGCTTCAGTCCCTTCTCAAGCATCGAGCTTTCGAGGCGGACATTGAAGTCCTCGGCGAGATAGGTCGGGGCGGTGACACGGATGACCGGGGCGAGGATGGCGGACCTGTGGATGCCCTTGTCGTCGGCAAGCAGAGTCTGCATGGTCGCCTCGATCTGGTCGGCGAGCTCGTCGAGGTCCTTCACGCGGAGGTTCGCGGTGCGTGCCTGGTCGATCTCGCCCGTGGAGGCGTCGAGGATCTTCAGGGTGCAGTTCAGGCGGGAGCCGAACTTGGCGATCTCGGAGACGAGGATGAATTTCACGCCTTCGACCTGGCCGAGCCTCGCCTTCTGCGCGGAGTTGAGGTTCACGAGGTCGGAACTGGTCGTGAGGCCGATTTCAGTCATCATCTGGTTCAGGGCGCTGCGGGAAATGAGCGTGTATTCGTCGGACTGGACGCAGACTTCGAGAATGCTCCAGAAGGCTTCGATGTCGGACGCGGGCACGCCGCCCTTTCCGACGGGTTCGGCGACGGCGAGTTTGTCGGCCGCGAACGCAGCGGCGGACAGCGCGGTGCAGACGAGTGCGAGGAAGAGTTTTTTCATGTTCATCGTGTTGGTCCTTTCGCCGTTAATTCTTTTCCATGGTTGTCTTGACGGTCAGGTCGGAATCCACGTTCAGGCCGATCGTCTTGGTCTTCCAGCCGTCGGCTTTGACCTCGATCGTGTGCTGCCCCTCGGAAAGGGGGAACGTTTCGCCGCCAGAGGCGACCCGGATGCCGTCGGCGTAGATCTCCGCGTCGGAAGCGTTGAGGTCCTTGCTGAACAGCGAGCCCTTGCCGGATGGCATGACCTTGACCATGAAGGGCATCGGGGTGACGGTGACCTTGTTCCGGCGGCCTTCCTTGCAGACGTCATAGAAATCTTCGGCGGCCTGCTCGAGCGCGGATTTCATGAGGCTCTGGAAGATGTCGTTGTCGAACTGTTCCGCGCTGATGGGACGCTGTTCGCGGTAACTGCCCGTGTAGACGTTGCTGTAGACGGTATGCTGCGCCACGAGGTCGACCATCTTTACGATCACGTCGAGCTGGAATGTGGTCGTCTTCGTCTGGATGCCGTAGCCGTTG
>JAEEQO010000079.1 GCA_016285335.1 Victivallales bacterium
GTTCGTGATCGTGCTGATCTTGTCCCCGTAGTCCGGCAGGCTGATCGCCCCGCCGTTCAGGTCCAGCGTGGCGCCGGTGTCGATCACCATGGCCTGGCCGCCCGACTGTTCGATCGTCGCGCCGTTCAGCGTATTGTTGCCCTCGAAATGCAGAGTCGCGCCGCGGTCGTTGTCGCTCATGCCGATGTGGGTGTCTTCGCCCAGGATGGCATCGCGGAACGTGATGCGGGTATCGGAGATCCCCGCCAGGTCGGTGAACACGGCGTCCACGGTGCATTCGCCGGAAATGATGAACTCGGCGTCGTCCTTCAGGTTCACGGTGTACTTGTTCCCCTCGCCGTCGTGGACTTTGAACGTGGAATTGCGGAGGACGACCGTGCCGGACCCGAGCCAGTTGTTTTCCGTGGAAAGGACGCCGTTTTCGTACCCGACCAGGATATAAACGTCGGAATCCTCGATGATGAGCGTGCCGCCGGTCACGGAGAAATGCCGATTGCTGTAGACGTTGCAGTTCACGATGCGGATCGTGGCGGCGCCCAGCGCCTTCAGCCTGTAGTCGATCGTAAGCCGGGCATTGTCGTTGCCTTTCTCGCCGATATTGACGAAGTTCACCGTGCTGAACTTGCCGGAGCCGGAGCCGATTTCCCAGTCGCCGACCGTCATGCTGTACAGGTTCGCAAACGTCATGAGGGACGCAGCGGTGTTAGACGCGAGCCTGTTGATGCTGATGTCGACTTTGTCGTAGACCCATTTGCTCCCGTCCCAATACTTGTCCGGCTCCACGATGATATCGCGCTCTTGCGCGCCGAGAGATGCGATGGTGTCATATTGGCGAACTGCCGAGGGGTCGAGGGCATCGCCTTTGAGGCGGATGACGACGCCCTGTTCGTCCTTGCCAATGGCATGGTCCGTCACCACGTAAGTGCTGGCAAGTGCGTCTGCAAGGGTGTCGTACTTCAGAACAGAGCCGTCTATCGTCACGTCGGTCGAGCCCTGGCCCGTCAGGTTGTTGGAATGGACTTTATTGTCCGAGACGCCGACATAGACCGCACTGGTGGTGTACATGTCCAGCCCGGAACTTTTCAGGTCGAAGGCATCGCAAACCAGGAACAGGCTCTCGTATTCGTTGGTGACATAGTATCCGTAGACCGTGTATCCGTCATGGGATGGCTCGGCGTCCCCTTCGATCCAGTAGAGGGTCGTAGAGCCCTCTTTCGTCGCCTTGAAGACTTTTTTGTATCCGCCGCCTTCTTTGTTGAGCACGCGGGGCTCCGTGCAGCCCGGATAATTGAACTTGACCGTCACGTCGTCGCCGATGGAGGCGGCAACGGGCCTTTCGATCCACTTCGTCTTCTGCGTGGAGTTTCCGGCCTGGACCACGACCGTTCCGGACTCGATGGAGGATGCGACGAAACAGGAAGAAGTGTCGACCAGGATGAGGCCGGACTCTACGGTGGCGTCGTCAAGCTTGATGTTCTGCAAGAGGTCGGCGTTGAAACGGGCGTTTTCAATGAACTTCAGCGTGCCGGAGTTGCTCAGGATGTCCTCCATGGAGAAGAGGCCGTACTGGAACGTCAGGGTCGCTCCGTCCTGGATCTCCAGGGCATCGAGCTTGACGGCCTTTTTGACGTAGTACGATTCTTTTTTCTCATCAGAGTTATAACCGCTGCCGGTGCGGAAGGTCAGGTCCTTGTCGACAATGATCTTCCCCTGGGCGTCGAACATATAGTCCACCATGCCGGGTTTGTCGGGATAGGTCTCGTTGTAGAAAACGATTGTGTCGCCGGCATTGGCGAAGTTGACGGCGGCCTGCAGATCGCTTGCGACGTAACTTCCGTTCTTCTCGCCCAGATAGAGAGTCGTGTCGTCGATCGTCAGCTGAAGGACGTTTCCATAAACCCCGTCGACATACTCGCTTTGCGCTGCTTTCGTTGCGTTCGCGTTATCCGCGGTCCAGCAGTACCAGTCACCGTCCGCCTTGCTTTCCCCCGCGAAGACGCCTTCGCCGAGCTGCAGGATGTTTTGATAGCCATCACGCGAAAAGTTGGCGGGCGTCGCGGCCTGCACGTCAGATTCCAAATCAGCAACCGTCGAGTAAAAGAATCTGCCGGACGCCCGGGTGATGTCGCCGTTCTCGCTGATGTAGCCGATCGGAGAATAATCCACGTTTCCCCAGGTCAGGATGTTTTTGTTTTCCGTCCATTCGGCGTTCACAAAAATCGTAACATTAGCCATTACTTTCTCGCTCCTTCCCTCAAAAGGGGGTTGTTGTGCGCAACTAAGTGCAACATGCGCGGGGGTTACTATTATATAATAACATCTAAATATAGCCTGTTGACGAATAAAAATCAAATAAAACAAAGCAAAAAAGATAAAAAATTATTTGTCAAATTAATAACAAAATAAGAAAAGAAGCTAAAAGAATATTTATTTGTTAGTATATTGCAAAAAAAAACGGGGAATCAAGTCAGAACAGATTGAAAATTCGCAAAGAAACCATCATTTTTCCGCGGCGTCTCCGAGGCGGAGAACGGGGAAGGGATCCGTCAGCGGATGCGGCGTATGGCGGATCATCAGGACCGTCCGCAAAGCGAACACGCGGAGCACGGCCTCCAGGAAACGCGTCTCGTTTTCGGGGTCGAGATGCGCCGTGGCTTCATCGAGCAGCAGCAGGGAACAGCCCCGGAGCAGTTCGCGTGCAAGCGCGAAGCGGAGGCGTTCGCCCGCGGAGAAATTGCGGACGGATTCGGTGAGCACGGTGTCGAGGCCGCGCGGGAGCGCGCGCACGACGGATTCGGCTCCGGCGTCGGCGAGCGCGGCGAAAATGGCATCGTCGTCCGGGGTGTCGTCACAGCCGAGCGTGAGGTTGGCGCGGAGCGTGGACGGGATGAACTCGGGGAACGGCCCGAGGTAGCCGATCTTGCGCCGGAGCGCGCGAACGTTGTAGTCGCCGACGGGACGTCCGTCGATCAGGATCCCGCCCGCGAGAGGCTTGTAGAAGCCGAGGAGCAGCGCGAAGAGCGTGCTTTTGCCGGAGCCGGAGGGACCGGAGACAAGGAGCTTCGTGCCAGGTTCAAGTCTGAGGTCGAGCGAGTTCAGGACGGGGCGTCCGGGATGATAGGCGAAGGAGAGGCCGCGGAGCTCGATCTCTCCTCTCAGGGTGAAGTCCGCGATGCCGGAATCGAGGTTCGGCTCGCAGGTGGCGTTCTCCAGCTCGATGAGGCGTGCGGCGGCGGCGAGTCCGGACTGCGCCAGCGGGAACGCGCCGCAGAGCTGGCTGAGCGGGTTGAAGACGTTCATGAGGTAGCAGTTCAGCGCCCAGAGCGAGCCGAGCGTCCATTCGCCCTTCAGGACGAAATGGATGCCGGCGGCAAGAAGGATGCCCTGGCTGAACAGCGGAATGAGCCCGGCGAGGAAGCGGAAGGTGTTTGCGAGCCGCACGGCGCGGAGCCGGAACAGCGTCTCGCGCGCAAGTCCGGTGCGGATGGCGCCGCCGACGCGCTCCTCCGCGGCATTCGTCTTCACCAGCTCGATGCTGCCAAGCGAGGAGGCGAACATGCGCTGGTTGCGGGCATTGAGCTCGCTGATCTGGCGGGAGACGGTGTAATGGTCCCTGCGGAAACGGTAGAGAAGAACGGCGTAGCAGGGAAAGACGAGCAGGACGGCGAGCCCGGTGCGCGGACTGAGGATGAACAGGAAAACGAGGCCGCCCGCGACTTTCAGGAGATTGGCAAGGACCAGAAAAAGCGTGTTGGAGAAGAAGACCTGAAGCTGGGAAACGTCGGTCCCGAGGCGTCCGGAGAGATAACCGCCGCCGAGCCGGTCGAGCAGCCCGGGCGGCAGGCCGAACAGGCGCCCCGAAATGCGCGATTTCAGCGCGAACATGACCTTGTGAACGGTCGAGTTCGCGACGCGCTGCCGGAGGAGCGCTTCGAAACGGACCAGAAGCATCAGCGCCCCGGTCGCGACGAAGAGCTGCCAAATGCCGCCGGACTCGCGTGCGGTCAGGTCGTTGATGAGGCGTTTCTGCAGGATCGGCAGGACATACCCGGCGACGGTCGCAAGCAGGACGCCGGCGAACATCCCGGCATAGATCCAGCGCCACGGACGCGTCACGCGCAGGAAAAACCGGACGAACTTCCCGAAGCGGGAAGCCGGAGCTTTCTGCGGGATCGCTGGACCGGAGGGTTTCAAGGGCGCCAGTTGAGTGAAGTTTCCTCAGTCGACCGGGACGTTGGCGAGGATCTGCCGCAGGGTCTCGCGGTTCTTGTCGGCGAGCGGGCAGAGCGGCAGACGGTATTCCTCCTCCAGCAGGCCGCGCATCGCCATGGCGGCCTTGACGGGGATCGGGTTGGTCTCGATGAACATGCCCTTGAAGAAACGGTAGAGCTTGCGGTGCATCGCGCGCGCCTGCTCGTACGCACCGGCGTTGCAGAGGTCCACGAGCTGCTTCATCTCCTTCGGGATCACGTTCGACGCCACGCTGACCACGCCGACCGCGCCGACGGACATCATGGGCACGGTGAGGGCGTCGTCGCCGCTCAGGACCGGGATGTCGCAGAGGTCGAGGATCTCGGACACGCGGTCCACGGAGCCGCTGGCCTCCTTCACGCCCGCCACGTTGCAGTTTTTCGCGAGGCGGGCGATGGTCTCGGCGGAGACTGCCACGCCGGAGCGGCCTGGAACGTTGTAGATCACGATCGGGATGTCGCAGGAATCCGCGATGGTGGCGAAGTGGCGGTAAAGGCCTTCCTGCGTGGGCTTGTTGTAGTACGGGGCGACCTGAAGCGAGAAGTCCGCGCCGTCGCTCTTCGCATGGCGGGTCAGATGCAGCGCCTCGGCGGTGGAGTTCGCGCCGCTTCCGGCAAGCACCTTGCAGCGGCCGTTCACCAGCTGCACCACGGTCGCGATCACGCGTTCGTGCTCCTCGAAGCTCAGCGTGGGCGACTCGCCCGTGGTGCCGACCGGGGAGATGCCGTCGACCCCGGCGGCGACCTGCATTTCGACCAGCCGGGTCAGGTTATCGTAATCGACCGCCCCGTTGCGAAACGGGGTCACAAGCGCGGTGTAAAGACCTTGGATTTTCATGGTGTAGGATCCTTCTCCTTGGGAATATGGCTGTCGGCAGCCGTGACGGCCGCCAGTTCGAATCTGTCGGCGGGGGCGGTCCCCCGGTATACCTCGACGGCGGGTCCGGTCAGGAAGCAAATGCCTCCACTGCGGCAGTGCTGTGCTTCAGCGCAGGAATCGCAGTCGGGGAGATGCGTCCGGACGAGCTCGCCGGAACGCGTGCGGAACGTGAGGTCGGCGGGGGCGTGGAAGAACTTCGCGAGCACGCGGGCGGACGATGCGATCCCGGTGCCGCAGGCCAGCGTTTCGTCCTCCACGCCGCGCTCGTAGGTGCGGATCAGCACGGGCTCGCCGAAATCGTGCCCGAACTCGAGGAAATCGACGTTGACGCCCGCCGGCGCGAAGGCTTCGTGATACCGGAGCAGACGCCCCGGACGCAGAATGTCCGCATGCTCCAGGCCGTCCATGCGGACGACCGCGTGCGGCACGCCGACCGCGCCTTTGAAGACCGTGAATCCGGCGACGTTCTCGTGTTTTTCGAACTGCTCCGTGACCGGGAGTTCGATGCGGACCATGCCGCGTCCGATGACCTCGGCGGCCAGCTCGCCGCCGCCCGTCGCGAACGTGATGGAGGTGTCGCGCGTCAGGCCGTGTTCGTACGCGAACAGCGCGGCGCAGCGCAGGCCGTTGCCGCAGAGTTCCGCCTTGG
Source organism: Victivallales bacterium (assembly GCA_016285335.1). The sequence goes on from JAEEQO010000079.1 coordinate 5,780, forward strand.
AGCCGTCGCAGTTGAAGAACTCCATGACGACCTGTCCGCAGCCCGGAATGCGCGATTTCGAAAGCAGGATCAGCCCGTCCGCGCCGATGCCGCGTCTGCGGTCGCACAGCTTGCGGATGCTGTCCGCCGTGAAGGCATAGGCGGACTCGGAGCAGTCGACGACCACAAAATCGTTGCCTGCCCCGCTCATTTTCGAAAATTTCAGGAGATTCAACTCGTCCTCCGAGGTTTTCCGTTCCGCGGGCGGGACCGCCTGACCGGACCGCGCGGGAAATCGTGTTCCCTGCGTCGGCGGCGGTTCGCAAAATCACACTTTAAAGATACTCCAAATCGCTGATTTTACCAGTGTTTTTCCCGAAAAACTCCGCATTTTTTCCGGCTGCACCGCGCTTTTCGCGGCTTTTTATGCGGCATTCCGGCCGGATCACTCGGAACGCAGCACGTCGATCGGGTTCTGCTGCGCCGCACGCCATGCCGGATAGGTGCCGAAGACCACGCCGACGAACGACGAGATCAGCAGGGAGCCGATGATGTTCGTCATGGAGGAGACGGTGGGCATTTCCGCGTACTTCGTGACGATGGCGGAAAGGCCGAGTCCGAGTCCGATGCCCATGCAGCCGCCGAGCGTGGTCAGGATGACCGTCTCGATCAGGAACTGGAACAGGATGTCGAGCTTCTGCGCGCCGAGGGCGCGGCGGGTGCCGATCTCCTTCTTGCGCTCGGACACGCTCGCGAGCATGATGTTCATGATGCCGATGCCGCCGACGAGCAGGGAGATGCTGGCGATGGCGCCCATGACGATGGTGAAGATCTTCTGGGTGCGTTCGCGCTGTTTGAGCAGGTCGAGCGGGACGATCATGTCCCAGTCCTTGCTCTTCGCGTGTGCCTTCTCCAGGTAGTTCTGGAGGCGTTTGGACGTGTTGTCGATGTATTCGAGGTTGGCGACGTTCACCAGCATCACGTCGTAGTCCACCAGGATCGCCTTGTTGCGGTTTCTCCCCTGGCTTTCGCTCGCGTAGTTGCCGTAGATCGCCATGTCGGTGTTGGACGGGATCAGGATCAGGTCGTTCGGGCTGCCGACTTCCGGCAGGCTGGTGCCGTTGTCGTTGGAGATCACGCCGACGATGCGGTAGGAGGCGTACGGGGTGCGGATGTTCGACCCGACCACGTCCGTCGCGCCCAGCGGGAAAAGCCGGTGCTTCACGTTCTGCCCGATCACGCAGATGGTCGAGGGGGACCGGAAGTCGATCTCATTGAACCAGCGCCCGGAGGTAAGATGGCAGGAGGTGTCCTTCATGAATCCGAGGGTGACGCCGCAGAGTTTCAGGTCCAGGCGCGTCTCGCCTTTCGTGATCGGCTGGCGCGTGTTGCGGATGGTCGTGATGTGGTGGACGTTCTCCATCGTCCTGATGAACTGGTAGTCGCGGACGTCGAGGCCGTAATCCTCCACGGAACTCGTCGCGGCGCCGCGCCCCGATGATGAGCCGCCGGACGAATCGAAATGCGGCTTCTTCGTGTAGATGATGATCTTGTCGATGCCCATGGACTCGATCTGGGACAGAGCGGACCGTTCCGCCCCCTTCGAGATCGCCATCATGGAAATCACGCTCCCGACGCCGAAGATCACGCCGAGCGAGGTCAGCATGGAACGCGTCTTGTGCAGCCGCAGGTTCAGGAACGACAGCGACACGATGTCGGTGAAACGCATCATTTCGAGGCGCCCTCCTCTTCCGCCGCCGCGGTCGTCTTCAGCGTCGCCTTCGCGTCCGCCGCCATCTTGTCCTGCGGGAGCTCGCCGAACCCGGACAGCGGGCCCGTAAGCTCGTCGACGGAGTCGGTCGGCTTCGTCTGCACGATGCGGCCGTCGCGGAGCCGGATGACCTTGTCGTAATGCGGCTCGAACATCGGGTTGTGCGTGACCATGATGATCGTCACGTTCTGCTCCTTGTTGATGCGGTGGAAAAGCGCCATGATCTCGTTGCCGGTCTTCTCGTCGAGGTTGCCGGTCGGTTCGTCGGCGAGCAGGAACGCCGGATCGTTGCAGAGCGACCGCGCCACGGCCACGCGCTGGCATTCGCCGCCGGAAAGCTGCGTGGGACGGTGCCCGAGGCGGTGTCCGAGCCCGACGACTTTGGCGAGCTCCAGGGCGCGCGCCCGGCGGATGCGCGGCGAAACGCGCTTGTAGATCATCGGCACCTCGATGTTCTGTTCGATGGTGAGGTACGGGAACAGGTTGAAACTCTGGAAGATGAACCCGATGCGGATGTTGCGGACCGTGGCTTGCGCGCTGTCCGACAGCGTCGCCACGTTCACTTTCTCCAGGAAATAATCGCCGGACGTCGGCACGTCGAGCATGCCGAGGATGTTCAGCATCGTCGATTTGCCGCTGCCGGACGTGCCCACGATACCGACGAACTGCCCGCGCTGGATGGAGAACGAGATCCCCTTCAGCACATGCACGGCGGCCGGAGTGCCCGGATTGTACGTCTTGCGGATGTCCCGCAGCTGCACCACCACGTCGTCGTTCATCGAAAACTCCGGGCGCTCACTGGTCCGACTGCTTCTTCTGGTACGGACGGTACAGGTACACCACGTCGCCGTCTTTCAGCCCCTCCGTGATGCGGACCGACGTGTCGTTGGATTCGTCGATGGTGACCGCGACTTCCTCGGGGGTGCCGTTCCGGTTCACGAAGACGAAGAACCCCTTGTCGTTCTCGAAGACGGCCTCCATCGGCACGGAGATCACGTCGTGAAGGACGCTTGATACGATCTCCACGATCACGGACATGCCGTTCACGAGCTGCGGGTCCTGCACCTCGAGCGCGATGCGCGAAGGATAGATTTTCGGGGACGTCTCGTCCCAGTACATCTGGTTGACCGGCAGCGTGGCGATCTCGGTGATCTGGCCCTTGATCTTGAGCGTGGTGATGGCTTCCGGCGTGATGATCGCCTGGTTGCCGACCGTGACTTTCGAGCGGAACGCCTCCGGCAGATCGAAATTGACCATCAGGTTCGTCATTTCCGGGATCGTGAGCAGGATCTCGCCCTTGCGGACCTCGAGGCCCGGCTTGATGTCCTCGCCGCCCCAGCGGCGGTCCGGGTCGCCGTAGATCACGATGCCGTCCGTCGGCGCGGTGAGCTTCATCATGGGCAGATAGGATTCGTAGCGTTCGAGCGTGGCGGCCTGGCGGCGGGAGTTCGCGCGGAGGTTGTCGACGCGCTTCTTGGCCTGGACGAGGGCAGAGGAGGTGGAGATGCGCGCCTGTTCGAGGTTGAGGCGTGCCTGTTCCACGGAATTGTTCAGGCTCATGAGCTTGATCGGGTCATCGTAATGTTTGAAGCTCTTTCCCTCGATCTCCGCCTGGTTCAGTGAATTCTCGCTCGATTCGATTTTGTTCTGAAGGTTCTTCAGCTCGTTTTCATTCGCTTTCCGCGCCGCGTCGTCCGTCACGCCGGAATGCGCGATGTCGTACTTCTTGTCCGAGTAGTTTTTCTTGGCCGAAGCAAGCGCAGCCTCCGCGTTCGCGATCGCCAGGTCGTTGCTGTCGCGCTTCTGCGAACGCGTAAGGCGGAGATACTTCCGCAGGTCGGATTCGGTCGAGCGCACGCGGTCCTCGGCCTCGCGGAGCGTGACCTCGTTCTTGCGTTCCTGGATCTTCTCGTTCTCGATGGCGATCACGAGCTCCTCTTCGGTGTTGGAGAGGGTCGTGCGCATTTCCTCGATGCGTTCGATCAGGTCGCTGTCCTCGAATTCGATCAGCACGTCGCCTTCCTTCACGGAGGTGTTCTCGTCCACCACGGTCAGGATCTGCGTCGCGAAGTTCGCCTCCAGGCCGAGCTTGTGCTTCTTGTTCGCCACGATCGTGCCGTTAAGGCGCAATCCGAGCGTCATGTCGCCCCGCGTGACGCGGTAGGTCCGGTCGGGGTCCTTCGAACCGGCGGACTTGCTGGCGGACACGTCCTTGTGCTTGTACACCCGGACGCCGTAGTACAGTCCTCCCGCCAGCAGCAGCGCCGGCAGGAGCACGAAGATGAATAGTTTCGCGGGTTTCTTCATGGCTTATTCTCCGGTTTGAGCTTCCGCGGGGACCGCGGCGGGCGCGGCGGTTTCCACGGATTCGGAAGATTCGGAAGACGCGGAAGATCCGGAAGAGTCCTTGCTTTCCTTGCCGTCTTTCTCCTCCTCGTCGTCATCGCCGCCGAACAGCGTCTTGAAGGACACGAGCGGGTTTTCGATGAATTCGTCGTTCACTCTCTCGACCGTCGTTTCGAGGCTCGGGAGTTCCTTCGAGTTGCGCATGACCTCGCCGAATTCGTTGGTCGTGCGGATCATCTCTTCCGGATCGAAGAGCACGCCGTCGGCCATGTCATTCGGGTTCAGGATGCGGACGCGGAGGAAGAAGAGCAGCTGAAGGATCTCCTTCTCGGTATATTTCGAGGTGAAGAGCTCGCCGAGGTACGGGATGTCGCTCAGGAACGGGATGCGTTCCTGCTGGAGGGAATTGCGGTTGGTGTAGAGGCCGCCCATGATGACGATCTGGCCGTCCGCGAGGCGGAGATAGGAGGAAATGCTGCGGATGGAGATCACGGGCACCTGGTAAAATCCGCTGCCGTTCGAAATGGTCTGGTAGCTCTGGATGTTGGAGACTTCCGGCTTCACATGGAGCGTCACGTTGTCGTTGTTGACCATGAGCGGCTCCACGGTCAGCGTCACGCCGACGCGCTTGAACGTGGTGCTGGTGCTGATGCTGCCGTTCGTGATGGTCTGGGACTGGATCGGCACGTCCTGGCCGTTCGAGATCTCGGCCTCCTCGTTGCGGCCGACCACGATCACGGGCGAGGACAGGACCTTGGCGTCCAGCGCGGTCAGAAGCCACTGGAGCGCGATGTTGAAGTTGTTGTGTCCGGCGGCGAACGTCCAGTTGGTCACGGAGCCGTCGGAGGCGTTGCCGCCCAGCGGCGTGGTCTGGATGCCGCCGTAGCTCATCGTGTCGCCGTCGTACCGCTGGTTCATGCCGTCGATCATGGAGATCGTGGTGGGGCTGTTGAACATGAACGACAGATTGCGCTGGGAGTTGTCGGAGATCAGGACTTCCACGATCTTCGCCTCGATCAGCACCTGCGGCGTCGCCACGTCGATCATCGGGAGCGTCTTCGCGATCGCCTCGATGTTTTCGCTCGCGTCGCGGATCGTCAGCAGGTTTTCCTCCACGGCGTACTCCACATAGCCCGTATCCGAGATCATCGCGTCCACGCTGTTCCGCAGCTTCGATGCAGTCACGTAGCGGCAGCGGTAGATCAGGATGCTCGTGTCGTCCGCCGTAGGCACGATCTTCAGGTACGGCGGCTCCTCTTCAACCTGGCGCGTACGCTTTTTGATCGGCTGGAACATCTCCCGCAGCTGCTGCGCCACGGAGAGCACATTGCGTTTGCCTTCCTCGATGGATTCGGGCGTCTTCTCGACGACTACGGTGGAGTCGATTCCGGAGATCGTCTCATCTGCATAAAGCGAGGCGGCGGAGAGCGACGCCATGGCGAAGATCAGGGGAAGTGTGCGGCGGGCGATGGGCTTCATGTGGGGGTGTCCTTATCGAATGGTTCGAGATTGTGCGCGTGCATGCAACCTATAATATACACCGCAAAAGCGAAAATAAAAGCGAGATTCAATAAAAAGTTAAAAATAAAATTATTCAGCTTCAAAACAATGTCGAAAATCAACTTGCGCCGCCGATGCAACTTATTCCAAGATAATATCTAGTGTTTTCATCCTTTGTCCTGTTCCATCAGCGAACGTGTACAAATTTGTCCAGCATCGCATGGATGCCGGACGACCATCCCCTGCCCTTTTCCGCGGGAATACGACCATCAGCGCCGGAATGCCCGCCGAAACGGGGGCATAAAAAAACTCAGTTCTGAATCGGAGCCATCCTGTTACAGAACTGAGTCTTGACCGTAGTCGCTGTGCATCTGAGTCATAGTCGCCATCCTAAGACTGTTCGGCTCACGTGCGCAAACGCTTTCGGGATGTCTTTCATCACCCGGATGCACTGATGTTTCACCCGCTTCGTCCCCGTTTTGACGAGGTTCGACACCGTGCAGTAGAAATCACTTACCGCTTCGATGAGCCGGTAGGCGCCAGCACGCAGACTGGCGCCGACCGAATGAATAAAACCAAAGGAATATTCCGGCATCGGCAGGGAGAAAGCGAGCGTCCCCGCTTCCAGCCTGACCGGGAAGCCGAAATATGTCCC
>JAEEQO010000080.1 GCA_016285335.1 Victivallales bacterium
TCGCGTCGTTTTCGCCCGAGCTTATTCTGAAGCACCTGCGTATGGCGTACGACGAGATCGAACGCATCACCGGCAAGCCGCCGGTCTGCTCCGCCTCGCCCGGCTGGAAGACCACCGACGCCGTGCTCACCGCCAAGGAGACGTTCGGCTTCCGCTACAACAGCGACTGCCGCGGCAGCTCCATCTTCCGTCCGGTCGTGGACGGCAAACAGCTTGAGACGCCGCAGATACCCTTGAACATGCCGACCTACGACGAACTGCTCGGGCGCGACGGCGTGACGCGCGAAAACTACAACGAACGCCTCCTCGCCACCGCCTCGCCGGACGGCATGAACCTGCTGACCATCCACGCCGAGGCCGAGGGCGGCATCTGCGCCGACCTTTTCGACGATTTCCTGAGCATGGCGAAGGCGCGCGGGATCGAGTTCTGCGCCCCGGGCGACCTGCTGCCGCAGGATGTGTCTTCCATTCCGTCCGGTTCCATCCGGTCCGGCGTCCTGCCCGGCCGCGAAGGCTGGATGGCGCTTCAGGATGCCTGAAAACGCGCTTCCGGGGGCCATTGTGAGCGATTCGGCGGAATACACGGTCATCCTGGCGAACGGCAGTTTCCCGCGCCGCAAATGCCTGCTGGAGACGCTGCACGCCGCCGCCCGGATCGTCTGCTGCGACGGCGCCGCCGCGAAGCTCCTGCGCGCCGGACTGGAACCCGACCTGATCGTCGGTGACTTCGACAGCCTCGATCCGGCATTGAGGAAACGCTTCAAAACGCGCCTCGTTCATGAGGCTGAGCAGGAGTCGAACGACCTGTCGAAGGCGTTCCGCGCGTGCATGGCGCGAGGCTGGCGCGACATCGTGATCCTCGGGGCAGGGGGCCGACGCGAAGACCATTTGCTCGGCAATGCGTCCCTGCTCCCGCTCTTCGCCGCCGCTGGAGCCGAGGTCCGCATGGAGACCGACTTCGGCACGTTTATTCCCGTCCTGAGCTCCGTTTCGTTCAAACGCCCCGCCGGCACGAAAGTCTCGATCTTCAGTTTTCACCCGGAAATGCCGGTCACGGCGTCCGGCCTGAAATATCCGCTCGACAAGCTCCGCCTGCCCTTCTGGTGGTGCGGCACGCTGAACGAGACGGCCGCGCCGGAGTTTTCCCTGACGTTCGACGGCCGCGCGCCGCTGCTGCTGTATTTTCCGCGCTGACAGATCGTTGCAGCGTTGTTTTCCATTGGAAAAAGACATGGAACATGCCGCTTTTCCTTGCATTTTCCACAGAATAATGCTATATTATTTAGTTCTACATGTTTTTAACCCTGAAACCGTAAAGGATTCCGCATGAAAATTCTCGTGATCAACTCCGGCAGCTCCTCCCTCAAATTCACGCTTTTCGACATGGAAGGCGGCAACAATACCGTGATCGCGTCCGGCCTGGTGGAACGCGTCGGCACCCCGACCCCGAACCTCATCATCAAGCGCCCGGACGGATTCAAGTTCGAAGAATCCCCCGAAGGCGTGAAGAACCACTCCGACGGCCTGCGCGCGGTCTGCGCCAAGCTCGTCGATCCCCAGATCGGCGTCCTGAAGAGCCTGTCCGAAGTCAAGGCGATCGGCCACCGCGTGCTCCACGGCGGCGAAAAGGTCACCGCCCCGGTCAAGGTCGACGAAGCGGTCAAGGACATCATCCGCGAGTGCATCCCGCTGGGACCGCTCCACAACCCCGCCAACCTCAGCGGCATCGAAGCGTGCGAAGAGATCTTCGCGGGCGTCCCGAACGTGGCGGTGTTCGACACGCAGTTCCATCAGACCATGCCCCCGGAGGCGTACCTCTACGCCATCCCGATGGAATACTACAAGAAGTACGGCATCCGCAAGTACGGGTTCCACGGCACCAGCCACCGTTTCGTGACGCTCTCCACCGCCGAATTCCTCGGCAGGAAGCCGGAAGACATCACGATCATCACCTGCCACCTCGGCAACGGCTGCAGCATGGCCGCCGTCAAGAACGGCAAGGTCATCGACACCACGATGGGCCTCACTCCGCTCGAGGGCCTCATGATGGGCACCCGCAGCGGCGATATGGACCCCGCCGCCGTGCTCCGCATGGTCCAGGTCGGCAACACCGCCCAGGACGTCGACACCATCCTGAACAAGAAATCCGGCCTCCTCGCCATCGGCGGCATCGGCAGCGGCGACATGCGCGACATCGTGAACGCCGCCGATTCCGGCAACAAGGACGCCGCCCTCGCGCTCAAGATGTTCATCCGCCGCATCGTGAAGTACATCGGCTCCTACTACGTGCTCCTCGGCGGCGCGGACGCCATCGTTTTCACCGGCGGCATCGGCGAACACTCCATCCCGGAACGCAAGGCGATCCTCGACGGCATCGCCTGCCTCGGCATCAAGTGCGACGACGCGAAGAACAAGGAATGCTTCGGCAAGGCCGGCGTCATCTCCACCGACGACAGCAGCTGGAAGGCCATCGTCATGCCCACCAACGAAGAGCTGATGATCGCCCTCGAAACCGTCAAGACCCTCGGCCTCGCCTGACCGGACTTGACTTGATCTGACCTGTTCGTTTTCCCCCCCCGTGAGTTTGCGGGGGAAAGGAAAGACGGGAAAGAGGGTTGAAAGCATGATCACATTTTCTCATGCGGGGAAAATGGGCGATGTGCTCTCTTCCCTCTATTTTTGCATCGAAACGGCTGCCCATTACAGGGAGAAGAAGTTCGATTACTGCCTTCAGATCAACAAGCAGTCCTCCGATTTCGGCAAATACTTTCCCGCGGACGGCATCCTGCTCACCAGGGAAAACGCGGAGTTCATCCGCCCCCTGCTGGAAAGCCAGCCCTATATCGGGCAGGTCCTGATCCGCGAAGAACCCGAAAAAGGGTTTGTCGACCTGAATTTCTTCCGGAACGGCTATATCAGCCCGGCCGGCGGCGAGATCAGGGACTGGTATTACACGTTCAGCCGCCTCACGCTTCCCAGGGAGTTCTGGAAAAAGATCCTGTTCGTGGAGCCGGATCCCGCATACAGGGACAAGATCCTGTTTTCCCTGACGGAACGGTACGTGAACCGGGGGATCGATTACATGGCGCTGAAGGAATTCAGGGACCATCTTATGTTTATCGGGACGGACAGCGAGTATCAGACGTTCCGGAGCAAATATTTTGAGCTGGACAGAGCGGAGTTGCAGCCGGAGGACAGCCTCCTGACGGTCGCGCGGTATCTGGCAGGGGCAAAAGGGTTTATGGCGAATCAGTCTGGCTTTTTCTCCCTTGCCGAGCTGATGAAGATCAACAGGATCCTGCTGCCCCCGGACTGGGTACGGGAGAAAGGAAACGAAAGCGAACTGGTCGCGGGGCCCAAAAACAATCTGCCCCTGGGCGGCTGGGCGAACAGCGTCTCCTTTACGCCGAAGATGATCGATGCCGTAAAAGAACTGTTAAGGATGTGACCGGGAGAAGAAAAAGGCAGGGGGACCGTCAAATAAAACATGCTGATAATCAGTGAATTGACGGAATGACGGACAAATGACGGATGAATGACGGATGCCTTGACGGGCGGTCCTAAGAGGAACTTTTCCGTCTGCTTTTATCCTTTTCTTTTTCCGTAAACTTGTAAAACAGGGAAACCGGCGGTATATTATTCGAGAAAGTTTCCCTTGATCGAAAACGATATCCTGTTGACCTGCTGGCACGAAGGGGTCCGTCATGAACAAACGTCTTTTTTTCAAGTATCTTCCGACAATCGCCTGTGTGATCGTCGCGGCCATTGTCCTTGCCGTGGTGTTCATCATCAGCGGAAGAGATTCCATCGACCCGAATTCCACGCTCGGAAAACTTGTGAACGGTGCGGCGGACAAACTCAATGCTGTTTTGGATTTCGAAGAAAACCCGAACCTCGAATACCGCCTTTATGAACGTGCGCCGTCCGATTCGGTCGAGCTCGTGATCCCGGACGGCGTGACGGCTATCGCATGGAACGCGTTCCAGGATTGCCCCGACCTGGAATCGGTCGTGTTCCCGAACTCGGTCAACTTCATCCCCGCCAAGGCTTTTTACGGTCACGCAAAGCTGAAATCGGTCGTGCTTCCGGTCCATGCCAGCATCGACGAACATGCGTTCGATTGGTGCACGGCGCTGGAGAGCGTCACGCTGAACCGGGACAGCAGGCCCGTCGCTCCGGTGTGGAAGGCGGACGACGAGGAGGGTGGGAGATTCTATCACGCCAAGCACGACCGCGCTTTCATCGGCGAGAGAGCCTTCAGTTCCTGCCGCGCCTTGAAACAGTTCGAGTTTCCGGTCGGCATCCGCTCGATCGGCGAGAGCGCTTTCGGCGACTGCGTCAGCCTGGAAGCGTTCGTGGTCCCGGACGGCGTCGAGACGATCGACGAACTCGCGTTCTGCCAGTGCGAGGGTTTGAAATCGCTTCGGCTGCCGGACAGCGTGAAGGTCATCGGCCCCAGAGCGTTTCTTAATTGTTACGCCCTTGAGGATTTGAAATTGCCGGCCGGTCCGGTCGACTTCGGAGAACATGCTTTCGAAAGCTGTTTTGCCCTCAAACATTTCAAATTCCCGCCCATTTCGTCTGCGACACTGCCGAATGTTCTCTACAATTGCAGCGGTCTGGAAACGGTCGAACTGCCGTCCGGCATCACCGCCATCGCGGAAAACGCCTTTGAATCGTGCCATAAACTGAGGGAGGTCCGTATCCCGGAGGGCGTCGAGACCATCAAAAACCGCGCGTTCATCGGCTGCGAGAAACTGGAACGCGTCACCCTGCCCGCGAGCCTGAAATCCATCGAAAAAAGCGCGTTCGCATGGTGTTCCGCGTTGAAGGAGATCGCGATCCCGGAAGGCGTGACGGAGATCGCGGACAATGCGTTTAAGGGCAGCCCCTGCGAAAGTTCTGTCCGCAAGCAGATGGAGTCCCGCCGCGCCGCCGTTCAGCCTGAAGGAAAATGAAACGGGCTTCCCCGGCGACGCATACCATACATTCATCATAGTTTACAGTTTTTTCCTCTTTTTCCCGAAAAAGCGCTAAGAAATATGCTTACGGTGTCGTCAAATAGACGGAACAAGTTCACCTGCAACGGATTTTGTCCCATATTCGGATAATTCGCAACATTTTCATCCGCCGACGGAGGTCTTTATGCTCAAACTTTCCATCTCTCAGCATTGTTCCTCGATTGTCCGACTGACCGCCATGTCATTTGTCCTGGCGGGGCTCCTCGTTTCCTGCGGCAGGGAAACGACAGAACCGGGGACGCCCCCGGATTCATCCGCTCCCGTTGAAAAAGACGCGGTTTCCGTGGCGGAAACAGCCCCGTCCGCATCCGCGGAGGCCGCGATGAATGCGGAACAGGCTTCATCCGAGGCGGAAAACGTACAGATCGGGGTGGAAACGGCCTCGTCTGCAAGCGCGGCGACCAAGGCGAACGCGGAAACGCGGGAGTGTATCGTCTACTCGCCCGAAGACCGCAGCGACGCTGAACACGAGTATTTCGGCATCAGCTATGTCTACGACGGCGGGGAACTCGAACAGATCACCTATGAACATCTGCCGGCCAGCACGCCGATCCATTTCGTCGTACCGGACGGCGTGACGGGGATCGGCCCGAGAGCGTTCCGGGACTGCCCCGGTCTGGAATCGGTCGCGATCCCGAACACGGTCAACCTCATATCCGCCTCGGCCTTTCAAAACCTCGCCAAGCTGAAGACCGTCTCGCTTCCGGTCCACGCTTCCATCGGCACAAGCGCGTTCGAGGGCTGCACGGCGCTGGAGAGCGTCACGCTGACCGAGGGCGGGACCGTCGCCCCCGTGCGGGAAGACGCCGCCATCGGCGAATGCGCCTTCGCCTCCTGCAATGCCCTGAAGCGGTTCGAGTTCCCGGACGGCATCCACACGATCGGGCCCCGGGCTTTTCAGCGCTGCGACGCCCTGGAATCGACCGCGATCCCGAACACGGTCAACCTCATTTCATACGACGCCTTCGAGTCGCTCCCGAACCTGAAGACCGTCACGATCCCGGTCCATGCCTCCATTGAAAGCGGCGCTTTCAAAGCCTGTCTCGCGCTGGAGAGCGTGACGCTGACCAAAGGCGGGACTGTCGCCCCCGTGCGGGAGGACGCTTCCATCGGCTCCGGGGCTTTTGCAGGCTGCCCGGCCCTGAAGCGGTTCGAGTTCCCTGACGGCATCCGCACGATCAAAGATCAGGCGTTCACACGCACTGCTCTGAGGACGGTCTCGATCCCGAACTCGGTCGACCTTATTTCGGAAGAGGCTTTTTACGAGCTCAGCAGCCTGAAGACCGTCACGATCCCGACTCATGCCTCCATCGGCGTCAGCGCATTCGAACGCTGCTATAATCTGGAGCGCGTGACGCTGACCGAGGGCGGCGGGACCGTGGCCCCGGCGCGGGAGGACGCCGCGATCCGGGAACACGCGTTCCGGGATTGCCTGCGCCTGGAGGAAGTTCGGATCCCGGACGGCGTGACGTTCATCGGCGAGAGCGCCTTCGAGTACTGTTCCCGCCTGAAAGCGGTGTCGGTCCCGGACGGCGTGACGTCCATCGGGTTCCGGGCTTTTCAGGGATGTTCGGCGCTGGAAAGCGTTTCCCTGCCGGACAGCCTGAAGGTGATCGGTAACAAGGCGTTCCTGCAATGCACCAGCCTAAAAAGCCTCCGTCTCCCGGAACGCCTCGAATCGTTCACCGGCGCGTTCGATCTTTCGACGACCCGCCTGGAGTTCCCTCAGGGGAATACGCGCTACCGGTTCACGCCGGAGGGCGCCCTGATCGACGCGGAGAATCACGTCCTGCTGGCGTTCCCGAGCGCGTTCGAGGGACACTTCACGATCCCGGACGGCATCACGGCAGTCGCGCCCCATGCGTTCCGGTCATGCCGTCTCGGCGGCGTCACGATCCCGTCGAGCGTGACGAGCCTCGGGGCGGGCGCGTTTGCGTTCAGCGGACTGAACGAGATCGCGATCCCGCCGAGCGTGACGGCGTTCCAGGCGGACGAGGTCATCCCCGGCATCACGCAGAACGGCACCGGATTCCGGCGGAACCCGCCGCCGGCCGAGGATACCCTGGCGGGAGGCCTGTTTTATAATTGCACGAACCTGAAGCGCGTCACGCTGCCGGAAAACATGAAGGAGATCCCGTTCGCGATGTTCGCGATGTTCGCGAGGAAGTCCTCGCTGGAGGAGATCGCGATCCCGTCGGGCGTGACGGTCATCCGGGATCGTGCGTTTTCGGGGTGCAACAGCCTGAAGCGCGTTTCGTTTCCGTCCGGTTTGCGGGCGATCGGGGGATCCGCGTTCGACGAGTGCGTCAATCTTGAGGCGGCCGATCTGCCGGACGACGTCGATACGATCGGCAACTTTGCGTTCCTCAACTGTACGTCGCTGAAACGCGTCATCCTGCCCGCGAACATGAAATCTCTCATGAGCCGGGGAGTGTTTTCCCACTGTTCCTCGCTGGTGGAGGTCGAAATCCCGAAGGGGTTGAAGGAGATCGGTCAGAACGTGTTCTACGGATGCCCCTGCATGGAATCCGTCTACAGGAAAGTGCAGCCCGAAGCGTTCGTCGAGATTCCCGACGGCACGACGGAGATCGACCCGGATATGTTCACGGGCCGCATCAAGCCGGTGTCGATCACGATCCCGAACTCGGTCGGCTTCATCCCGGACGCGGCTTTTCAGGAATTCGACAGAATGATTTCCGTCTCAATCCCGGTCCACGCCTCCATCGGCAAGGGCGCGTTCAAATTCTGCTGGAGCCTGAAGAGCGTGACGCTGACCAAAGGCGGCGGGACCGCGGCCCCGGTGCGGGAGGACGCCGCCATCGGCGACGATGCGTTCCATGACTGCCAGCTCCTGAGCAGCATTGAGTTCCCGGAGGGCATTACCTCCATCGGCGAGCGGGCGTTCATGAACTGCCGCGACCTGAAGGAGATCGTGATCCCGGAGGGCGTGACTATCATCGCGGATGCTGCGTTCCATGACTGCAAGAACTTGAGCAGCATTGAGTTCCCGGAGAGCATTGCCTCCATCGGCGAGCGGGCGTTCATGAACTGCCATGAGCTGAAGGAAATCGTGATCCCGGAGGGCGTGACGGAGATCGCGGAAAATACGTTCCTGAATTGTTACAAGCTGGAACGCATTGTGCTGCCCGCGAGCCTGAAGACCATAGGGAAAAGCGCATTTGCATGGTGTCCCGCGCTGAAGGAGATCGCGATCCCGGAGAGCGTGACGGAGATCGCTGACGATGCGTTCCGTAGGTCCCCCTGCGAAGAATCCGTCCGCAAACAACTGGAATCCCGCCGCGCCCGCGGCGTCGAGGTCGTCTGGCAGGACGCACCGCAAAGCGGTGCCGAATAGTGTTCTGCTACGCGAGAACACTTGTGCTCAAGCGAAGCTGAGAGCACACCGCAGTCAAGGACTTGTCCTTGTGCCGTAGAGCAGCAAGGCACTGCTGCCGTGGAGGGCATGCCCTCCCCTTTTTTTCGGCAAAAACGTCTTTTTCTCTTGAATCCTCCCGTTCTCCGTGCTATATTGTTTTCTAAGTTTTTATTTAAAATATACGAAAATTCCCGGTTTTTTCCATGAGCAGCACTACAGACAACGATACAAATTTCAAGGCGCAGAGCTACTTGCGGCTGCTGAAATTCACCGTGCCCTATTGGAAACGGCTGACGTTCGGCATCCTCTGCGGCATGCTCGTCGGCGGCTCGCTGTTTTTCGCCCTGATGCTGGTCCCGCAGCTGGTCGGCCTGGTCGACACGGGCAGCAACATCGGCGCCTCCGCGGAACAGCGCACGATCTCCCCCGAAGCGCTCGCGGAAATGCGCGCCATCGCTGAAAACACCGATCTTTCCGACGCGGAAAAGGAACAGAAGATGGCCGAAGCGCTGGCCGAGCCCGACGACAAGGACCCCAAGCTCACCAAGCTCCTGCATCAGGCGGATGACGTCATCACGCGGTTCCACCTGCCCTGCGAAATAGAGGGGACGGTTTTCAAGATCAACTGGCCCGTCCGGAAGAGCTTTAATATCGTCACCGAAGACGGCCGTATCGCATGGCAGCTTTTCGCGGTCTACATCGTCTCGTTCGTGCTGGTCTGGGCCCTCCGCAGCCTGGGGATCTACCTCAACGGCTACTGCACCCGCTACGTCGGGATCCGCGTCGTGGCGGACATGCGCAACGCGATCTTCAGCAAGCTCACCAGCCAGTCGCTCCGGTTCTACGGCGACATGGACGTGGGCCATCTGATCAGCCGCTGCACCAACGACACGTCCGCGCTGGAGTATTCCGTTTCGCACTCCATCGAGGACCTGACCAACGCGCCGCTTCAGGTGCTGGGCTGCTTCGCGGCGATCATCGTGGCGTGCCACCAGTTCGACAGTTACGGACTGGTCATAACGCTCGTGCTTGGCCTCGCGCTCATCATCGTCCCGATCCAGATCGTGAGCCGCTACATCCGCAAGTACTACAGGCGCAGTTTCGCACGCATCGCCGACGTGTTTTCCCGGATGCACGAGGTCTTTTCCGGCATCCGCGCCGTGAAGGCGTACTATGCCGAGGAACGCGAGATCACCCGTTTCAAGGCCGTGAACCGCAAGTACTACAAACAGGCGATCCGCGCGATGCGCCTGCACATCATGTTCACCCCGCTGATGGAGCTCATCGTCGTCACCGCCACGCTGGGCTTCCTGCTTTACTCGTACAAATGCGGCATCACCGTCACCGAACTGGCCGCGCTCCTGACCCCGGCCGTCATGGCGTTCCGCCCGATGAAGGACATTTCGAAGGTCTTCGCCAGCCTCCAGCAGTCGATGGCCGCCGCGGACCGTTATTTCGCGCTGCTCGACACCGACACCTCCCTGCCCGAAAAGCCCGACGCGGTCGAGCTCAAAGAGTTCAAGCAGGGGATTTCCGTGCGCGACGTGCATTTCTCCTACGACGAACGCGTGGTCCTGGACGGCGTTTCGTTCGACATCCCGCGCGGCAGCATGATCGCGGTCGTCGGCGAGACCGGATCCGGCAAGTCGACCATGGCAAATCTGCTGGCGCGCTTCTACGACGTCGATTCCGGCTCCATCATGATCGACGGCGTGGACATCCGCGACTACAAGATCGCCTCGCTCCGCCACATGATCGGCGTGGTGAACCAGGAGGCCATCATGTTCAACGAGACCATCGCCGCGAACATCGCCTACGGCAAGCCCGACGCCACCATGGACGAGATCGTCGCCGCCGCCAAGCTCGCCAACGCGCACGAGTTCATCGTGAACGGCCCGCATCCGAAAGGGTACGACACCGAGGTCGGCGAGAAGGGCTTCAAGCTCTCCGGCGGCGAAAAACAGCGCGTCTCCATTGCCCGCGCCATCCTCAGCAATCCGCCCATCCTGATCCTCGACGAAGCCACCAGCGCGCTTGACACGGTCACCGAAAAGCTGGTCCAGGAGGCCCTGAACCGCGTGATGACCAACCGCACGGTCTTCGCCATCGCCCACCGCCTGAGCACCATTCGCAACGCCGACATGATCCTGGTCATGCAGAGCGGCAGGATCGTGGAATTCGGCAAGGAAGCCGACCTGCTCGCCCGCGAGGACGGCATCTACAGGCGCCTCTACAGCACGCAGTTCAGCCGGTGACCGGGCGGATTTGCATTTGCGGATAATGGACACATGAGCAGCCGCCGGACCTCTCCCGTTTTCTCTCCGCGGATGATACGCCTGTACCGTTCCTGGAGCTGGGTCCGCGAGGATTTCGCCGATGAGTTCGACCGCCTTTCCGGCGCGGGCGCATTCCTGCCCGACGGCGTCTCCCCTGCCATCTGGCACACGCGCACCAAGTTCGTGCTGCGCGTTCCCACCGCGCGCGGATTCGACGCCGCATACAAGAGCTACTACAAGATCCGCAATTTCCACCAATACATCATCCGTCCCTCGGACTGCGCCTCCGAAGCCTCGAACTACGTGATGCTGGCCGAGCTCGGCTTCCCGCTGCCCGACCTGCTCGCCGTCGGCGAGACGCGCTGCGGATTCGTGCTGAGAAACTCGTTCCTGATCTCACGGTTCGCCGACGACTACCGCACCGGGCTGGATTTCTTCCGCGACGGCGCTCACGTCGGCAACGAACCGCTGTTCCTGGAGTTCTGCCGCGGCAACCTGACGCTGCTGGCGCGGCTTCACGACCTCGGGATCGTCCACCGCGGGTTCACGCCCGCCAATCTGCTTTACAGGAAGGACGCCGACGGCATGAAGTTCCTCTGGATCGACGTCGCCGACTGCCGGCGTTCCGCGATCTCAACGCCGCAGGTCGCCACGGAGTTTTTCCACCTTTTCCGCTACTTGCGGACTACGCCGGAAAACCGCCGCGCGCTGGAAGCCTGGTACCTGGACGCGGCGAAAATACGCCGGACGAACCTCAACGAGCTTTTTGAAACGGTCGAAAAACGGATCGAAAACAGGATGAAGGAGTAATCGCCATGGCTTACATCAAAGCTTACAAAAACGGAAACTGCAACGGCTTCCCGTTCGCCAGCATGGAGATCAGCGGCACCACGCGCAAGATGTACAACAACGGAAACTGCAACGGCATCCACGAGTGGTCCATGCGGAAGACAGACCGCTGCACCGAAGTCTATGCCCAGGCCGGACTGAACGGCATGCCGTACAACTACTTCAAATACGGCAGCCGGGGCGTCGAGTTCTACCCGAACGGGAACGGCAACGGCATGCCGACCTTCTACTTCAAGTTCCGGGGCTCGAACGCCGTGGAGGTCTATCCGAACGGGAACGGCAACGGCATGCCGGAATGGTATTTCGAGAAGCGCGGCCGGATGGTCCTGTTCTACCCGAACGGCAACGGCAACGGGTTCCCGATCTACTCGTTCGACGACGTGAACGATGTCCGCGACGTCATCGAATGGGTCTTCTACCTCTATATCCCGCACTGAGATCAAGCCCGACAACGCTTACCCCGGCATCG
>JAEEQO010000280.1 GCA_016285335.1 Victivallales bacterium
TCCATCCCGGCGGGCCTCTCGCACATGAATCTCTTCCGCTTCACGCTCTTCACTGCGCTCGGGGCGGGGCTCTGGACGGCGGTCCTGACTCTGCTCGGCGTGTGGTTCGGCCACGCGACCGGCGACATGACCTATCTGGAGATGATCGAGAAGGGCAAGGCGCTCATTCAGGAGCATTATCTGGAAATCTTCCTCGGATGCGCCGTTCTGCTTGTCGCATACATTTTCGTCCACCGGAAGATCATGGGCTCGAAGAAGAAACCCGCGACCGAAGCGGAAGTGAAACCGGAAATGCCGCAGACAAAGGAGTGAACCGATGCTCACGGGAACATACTCCGCCACGCTCATCGGAATCGACGCTGTTGCGGTCGAGATCGAAGTCCACGCATCCGGCGCGGGCGAGGGAGTCAATGTTTCCATCGTGGGTCTGCCCGACGCGGCGGTCCGCGAGAGCAAGGAACGAATCCGCAGCGCGCTTTACGCCGCCGGGCTCCGCCATCCCGAAGGCTTCACGCTCGTGAACCTCGCGCCCGGCGACATCCGCAAGGAAGGCACGGCGTTCGACCTGCCGATCGCGCTGGCGCTGGCCTCCGCGGCAGGGGCATTCCCGAAGGAGACGCTGGAGGACGCCATGATCCTCGGCGAACTCGCGCTCGACAGTTCGGTCCGCGCGGTAAAAGGCGTGCTCCCCGCCGCGCTCCTCGCGAAACAGATGCCGCAGATCCGAACGCTGATCGTCCCGGCGGACAACGCCCGCGAAGCGGCGACCGTGCTGCCCCATGTCCGCGTGTTCGCCGTCAATTCCCTGACCGACGCCATCCGCGCCCTCGCCGGCGAACTGCTGCCGCTCTCGAACAACGACGGGGCGGTGTTCCTGGAACCGGACTGGGACGGCGTGCCGGATTTCGCCGAAGTCAAGGGACAGGCCGCCGCCAAACGCGCACTGGAGATCGCCGCCGCGGGCGGACACAACGTGATCTTCATCGGGCCGCCCGGCTCCGGCAAAAGCATGCTCGCCCAGCGCATGCCCGGCATCCTGCCGCCCATGACCGAAGAAGAAACGCTTGAGACGAGCAAGATACACTCCGTGCTCGGCCTGCTCCCGCCCGACACGCCTCTGCTCCGCAAACGTCCGTTCCGCGCGCCGCACCACACGGTCAGCGACGCCGGACTCATCGGCGGCGGCACCAATCCCCAGCCCGGCGAGATCAGCCTGGCGCACAACGGCGTGCTCTTCCTCGACGAGCTGCCGGAGTTCAAGCGCAGCACGCTGGAAGTATTGCGCCAGCCGCTCGAAAACGGCGAAGTCTCCATCAGCCGCGCCGCGGGCAGCTTCATCTTCCCCTGCCGGTTCCTCCTCATCGCCGCCATGAATCCGTGTCCCTGCGGCCACCTCGGCGACCGCCGCCACCGCTGCTCCTGCCGTTCGCTTCAGATCCAGCAGTACCGCGCGAAGATATCAGGTCCGCTGCTCGACCGCATCGACCTGCATGTGAACGTGGAGGCGCTGTCCGACGACGAGCTCGTCTCGACGCGTCCGGCGGAATCCAGCGCGGCGATCCGCGCCCGCTGCATCGCTGCCCGAAACATCCAGACGCAGCGCTACGGCCGCGACAGCCGCATCCGCTGCAACGCCATGATGGGGCCCGCCCAGCTCACGAAATACTGCGTGCTGGATTCTCAGCTTCAGACCATGATCCGCCACGCCATCAACGAATTCGGGCTGTCGGCGCGCGCCTACGACCGCATCCTGCGCGTCGCCCGCACCATCGCCGACCTCGCGGGCTCCGAGAACATCCGCCGCGAACACCTCTTCGAGGCGATCGGCTACCGCGCCCTCGACCGCAAGAACTGAGGCTTGAGGCTGTTTACTTGTCTTCCTTTTTCTCCTCGTCCGGCTCCGGTTCGGCGCCGGGGGCATGGTCGCGCTTCATCTGCGCCTGTTTTTCGCGGCGCAGACGGTCCCAATAGTCCAGCCGCTTGCGGATCTCGCGCTCGAACCCGCGGTCCGGCGGATCGTAAAGCTTCGTGCGGGGCATGCCCTCGGGGAAATAATTCTGCCCGGAGAACGCGTCCGGCAGATTCTGGTCGTACTGGTAGCCGTGCCCGTAGCCGAGCTCCTTCATGAGCTTCGTGGGGGCGTTCAGGATGTGCGCGGGCGGCGTGAGGGAGGAATATTTCTTCGCGGCCC
>JAEEQO010000081.1 GCA_016285335.1 Victivallales bacterium
ATTGCGCCCGCTCAGATGCGCGACTATGCCGCCGCTTACGATGCGGAGCCGGACCGGATGTTCCTGCTGCCGCCGGGCATGGACCCTGCGTGCCGCCGTCCGCCGGAACCGGAAGCGGAATCCATTCGGACCGCCGTGAGGGGGAAACTCGGGGCGGTTCCCGGCGACACGGCCGTCCTGCTCGTTTCCAACAGCGTTTACAACAAGGGCACGGACCGCGCGATCGCCGCGCTCGGAGCTCTGCCTGAAGCAATGAAAAAGACGATACGCCTGTGGATCGTGGGGAAGCTCCCGGAATGCGACGTCCGATCCATGCTCCGCGAAGCCGGGCTGGAGGGGCGCGCCGCCATCCTCGGGCAGACCGACGGCGTACGGGATCACATGCTCGGCGCCGACCTTTTCCTGCATCCGGCCCGCAACGAATCGGCGGGTTCGACTTTGATCGAAGCGCTTGCCGCGGGAACGCCCGTTCTCACCACGGACATCTGCGGCTTCGCGCATTTTGTGCAGGAAGCGACCGGGACCGTGCTGGAAAGTCCGTTCGGGCAGGATGCGCTGGTGAAGATGTTGGAAGACATGCTGCCTCGTCTGGACGAGCTCAAAAAACAGACGCTGGCCTATGCGGAACAACAGGATTTCTGCTCGCGGGCGGAAGTCTTCGCGAATATCCTGGAAAAACGCTGAACCTGAACCCGGCGGCGGGGCCGTTCGGTTTTAAGGCGATCCTCAGCTCAGATCTCGATCTGCCGGTCGCAGCAGCGGATGCTGGCGGCGCGGTGGGCGACCATCAGGATCGTGAGCTTGCCTTTCAGGGAGTTCAGTGCGTCGACGAACGCGGCTTCCGTGTCGTCGTCGAGCGCGCTGGTCGCTTCGTCGAGGATCAGCAGTTCCGGTTCGGAATAAAGCGCCCGCGCGATCGCGATGCGCTGTTTCTGTCCGCCGGAAAGACGCGCCCCGAACTCGCCCAGCCGCGTATTGAGGCCATCGGGGAGGGATTCGACGAACTCCGCGATCTGCGCCAGCTCGAGCGCCTTCCTGACGCGGGAATCGTCGATTTTGTCCGGCTCCACGCCGAACGCCACGTTCGCGCGGATCGTGTCGTCGAACAGCCGAACATCCTGCGGCACATAGCCGATGCGGCTTCGCCACGAGCCCAGGTTGTCCCGGATGTCCGTGCCGTCGACGGCCACGCGCCCTTTTTCGGGCGTCAGGAACCCCATTACGAGGTCGATCAGCGTGGTCTTTCCGCCGCCCGTGCGTCCGACGACCGCCACGCATTCCAGGCGCTTCACGGACATGCTGAAGTCCCCGAACACCGCCGGCCGGTCCGGGGCGTAGCGGAACATGACATGTTCCACGGTCAGCTCCCGTTCGAAATGAAGCTCAGGGGCGTTCGGCGCTGGCTGGATGCGTTCCGCCGGGATCGAGCTCAAATCGGCGTCGAGGCGCTCAAAGACGTACAGCATCCCGCGCACCAGGACCAGGTTGTACTGCATCCGGGAGATCGACGGGATCAGGCGAAACATCGCCGCCAGAAAGAATGCGGCGTACAGGACCAGGCGGGACGACGGCATGCCCATCCAGGTCAGGACGGCGATCAGTCCGCCCGCGACCGCGACGACGAACACTTCGAGCGAAAAACGCGGTATCTGGCCGAGGTCGCGCCGAAGCTTGACCGCGTTCAGGATGTTGAACTGCGCCTGTTCCAGACGCCGGCTGAAATACGCTTCGCTTCCGGTCAGCTTTACCTCGCGGATGGCCGCGAAGCTCTGGTTCATGGTCCGGGTCGATTCGCCGTTCGCCGCGAACAGCCTTTTTGACGCCGCGTCCAGGACGCGTTTGAAGGGCCTGTGGAATATCAGCATGACCGTGCCGCAGACAAGAAACGCGACCAGCGCGATCTTCGGCACGAGTACGAATATAACGGCGAGGATCGAAAGGAAGATGACCGCTTCGGAAAGCGCCAGCAGCAGCGGCATCAGCAGGACTTCAGCCACTTCCCGCATCTGCATGATGCGCCCGATCAGCTCCGATGCGCCGTGTTCCAGATGAAAGGTATAATTCGCGCGCATGTACGTGCGGAAAAGGCGGCCCGCCAGATCGACCGAAAGGTCGCGGGAAAAACGGTTCTGGCACTTCGTCAGGATGAATGCGAACACGTTCTTGACGATGAAGAAAAGCGTGAGGACCGCGACGGATTCCAGGATGAACACTTCGCGGGACGGAGGAGAAGCCAGTTCGTAGAAAGCGTGAAGCCAGCGGTTGGATTCCAGCATGCCCGGATTGGTCAGGGCCGCCGCCACGGGCATCACGAGCGCCAGCGCGGCAAGTTCCAGCAGCGCGGAAACGACCATAAGGACGGCCAGTCCGGCCGTCGCATACCGGTATCCGTCCGGCAGGACCCGGCGGATCTCGCGCAGGAACTTCAGCATGACTGCCCGGATTCGGAGGAAGCGGACGGTTTGTCTTCCGCCGCGGGAGTCCCGGACGGTTCCTCCCCGGCGGCGATCCCGGCGCCGGACCGCAGAATCTCAAGTTCGATGCGGGCGGGCTTCTCCATGCCGAGCGTTTCGGCCATCATCCGGGCAACCGCGGCCCGGAACCTGGCCGCCGTTTCCGCGACGGATTCGTCGCCGCCGGTGAAGTCCGCCGCAATGTCAAGCCTGACCGCTTTCTGTTTCCCGTACAGAACGGCCTTCCTGACCTCGAACGCGGGGAAGTTCGCGGCGACTGCCAGGACGGCGCCCCGGACGGCTTTCGCGTCGATGCGGAGCGTGCCGCCCTCGGACGGGACCTCGATGAAACGGAGCTTGCGGGAGCGGAAGACAAGGCAGAGAAGGAAAAGGAAGACCAGAACGGCGCACGCGGCGGCGAGTCCTGCCAGGAATCCGCAGGAAAAAGGACGTTCCCCGATCACGGAACCGATCCTTTCCACTATTCTCTGAACCGACTGGATCATGCCGCATCCGCCTTTCCGGGAGGAGACGCCCTCCCAAACGATGGTTTATTGAATGACCTCGCCTTCGATGACGTCATCGTCTTCGGGGGCTTTCTCCTCGGGGGCGTCCTCCGTGTCGGTGACGACCACGTCGATGCCCTTCACATGCAGTCCGGTGAAGTCCACGATCTGGTCGTAGACGGCCTTCTGGACGGCGGCCGCGACTTCGTTGAACTTGGATCCGTAGGCGGCGACGATGAGGATCTCGAGGCTGACCTCGTCTCCGTTTTCGGTCACGACGATGGACTTGTCGAAGCGGCGCTTGCCGCCGACGAGGTCGGCGAGGTCGGAAACGAGGGAGGAACCGGAGAACCGGATGAAGCCGGGGATGCCTTCCACCGCTTTGCGGGCGAGGGAAATGATGACGCTTTCATGCACGGTGTAGGCGGAGGGATCCGCGGCGGCCTTTTTGCTGTTGTCGTTTGGCATGATGCTTCTCCTTTACTCCGATTGCGTTGCGTCGTCCTGCGCGGACTCGTTCTCCGCCGGACGCTCCTCGATGCCCCGGATGTCCACATTCACGGAAGATACCGCGATGCCGGTCATTTCAAGGACGGCGCCGGAGACTTTCTCCTGGATCTCCCTGATGAGGGCGGGGAACTTGTAGCCGAAATAGGGGTTGACTGCGACCGTGATCGCGATGTCCTGGTCCTTGTGCTCGATCTGGATCGAACGGTCCTGCATGCGCTTGCTGCGGACGAGGTCGGCGAACTCGTCGATCAGCGAACTGCCGGAAAGACGGGCCACGCCTTCGATCCCGAGGACGGTGCGTTTGACGATCGTGGAAATGGCTCCGTCGAGGATGCGGATCGAGCCGACAGCGGTCCCGTTGACCTCGTAGGCGCCGGGGACAGTGGAAACGGGGTCGGCCGCGGGGCGCGTCTGATGCGTGTTGCTCATTGTCCATGCCTCCTTGGGTTGATATGGTTATTTCGCGATCTCTTTGCGGATCGCGGCACTTTGCTGTTCGAAATAGCCGCCCTTCATCAGGCGTTCGATCAGGTTCGTATCGTAGTTGCCCGAGACGAATTCGGGCGTTTCGATCAGGAAATGTTCGAACGGGATCGTGGTCGGGACGCCCTCGATCATGTATTCGTCGAGCGCGCGCTTGCACCTGGCGATCGCCTCCTCGCGGGTCGGAGCGTGCACGATCAGCTTCGAGATCATGCTGTCGTAATGCGGCGGGATGCGGTAGCCGGCGTACACATGCGAATCCACGCGGACGCCGGGGCCGCCCGGGGCGGAGTAGAACGTGATGGCGCCCGGGCACGGGGCGAAATTGGCATACGGATTTTCGGCGTTGATGCGGCACTCGATGGCGCAGCCGCGGAGCGCGATCTGCTTCTGCTGGACGCTGAGGCGTTCGCCGGCCGCGATCCGGATCTGTTCGCGGATGATGTCGAACCCGCTGACCATCTCGGTCACGGTGTGTTCGACCTGGACGCGGGTGTTCATCTCCATGAAGTAGAAATCGTTCCCTGAGACCAGGAATTCGATGGTCCCGGCGCTGGAGTACCCGACTGCCTTGGCGGCTTTGATCGCGGCGTCGTAGAGTTTCTTGCGGAGCGCGGTGGAGATCGAGGGGGAGGGGGATTCCTCGATCAGCTTCTGGTGGCGGCGCTGGAGCGAGCAGTCGCGTTCGCCGAGGCAGATCACGTTGCCGAGCTTGTCGGCGAGGATCTGCACCTCGATGTGCTTGGGGTTGGCGATGAATTTTTCAATGTAGACGTCGCCGTTGCCGAATGCGCGTTCCGCCTCGGTCATGGCGGCGTGGAATCCCTGGATCAGGCTGGCGTCGTTGTGCGCCACGCGCATGCCGCGTCCGCCGCCGCCGGCCGTCGCCTTGATGATGACGGGGTAGCCGAGCTTGTGCGCCTCGGCGAGCGCGGCCTCTTCGGTGGGGATGACGCTGTTGCTGCCGGGCGTGACGGGCACGCCGGCCTTCCGCATGGTCTCGCGTGCGGACGCCTTGTCGCCCATGGCGCTCATCTGCTGGGCGGTCGGACCGATGAATTCGATCTTGCAGTCCTTGCAGATCTGCGCGAAATGCGCATTTTCGGAGAGGAATCCGTAGCCGGGGTGGATGGCGTCGACATCGCCGATCTCGGCGACGCTGATGATGCGGTCGATCAGGAGATAGCTCTGCGTGGCGGGCGCGGGACCGATGCAGACGGCTTCGTCGGCCAGACGGACGGGCAGGCTGTCCTCGTCGGCCTGGGAATAGACGACCACGGTTTTGATGCCCATTTCGCGGCAGGTGCGGATGATGCGGACTGCGATCTCGCCGCGGTTGGCGATCAGGATCTTATTGAACATAGGGGACCTGCGTCTGACGATGATTACTCAAGCACGAAAAGCGGCTGGCCGTATTCCACGGGCTGGCCGTTCTCCAGAAGGATTTCCTTGATGATGCCGCTCTTTTCGGCCTTGATCTCGTTCATGACCTTCATGGCTTCCACCACGGCCACGGTCGTGTCGGCTTCCACATGGCTGCCGACTTTCACGAACGGCTCGGCGCCGGGGGCGCTCGAACGGTAGAACGTGCCGACTGTGGGCGATTCGATGACCTTGTCGGGATTGAGCGAGGCGCGGCCGGATTCCGCGGGCGCGGCCTTTACTGGTTCCTGAACGGCCGGGATGGCGGCGGGAACGGGAACGGCGGGAGCCGCGGCGGGCATGGCGGCCGGGACGAAAACAGGTGCGGGCGCGGCCTGCTGGCGAGCGGCCCTGCGGAGGCAGAGGGTCATTTCCTCCGATTCGATTTTGAACTCGGTCAGATCGTTGTCCGACATGAGTTTCACGATCGTTTTGATTTCATCAATTTTCATAGGGCACCCGGATTTGTCGTTGGATGGTTGTGGTTAATGGTTCTGACCGGAAGCGGCGGAGAGACGGCGGACGAGGGCGCGGAGGGCGAAATCGTATCCGTCGGCCCCCAGCCCGACGATCTGCGCGATACAGGCGGGCGCAGTGAGCGACGTCCTGCGGAAAGCGTCCCGCGCAAAAATATTGCTCATGTGCACCTCGACCGTGGGAATCGCCGCGGATTCCAGCGCATCGTGGATGGCGATGCTCGTGTGAGTGTAGGCGGCGGGATTGATGACGATGCCGTCGACCCCGTCCGCAAGCGCGTCGGCGATCCTGTCGCAGATCGCGCCTTCGTGATTGCTCTGGAAAAACTCGACCGTCACGCCGAGCGAATCGGCCGTGGCGCGGAGGTCCGCCTCGATCTCCGGGAGCGTCTTCGTTCCGTAGAACTCGGCGTTCCGCCGCCCGAGCAGCTGCATGTTCGGACCGTTGATGACGAGGATTTTCATAGGAGTAACCTGCCTTGCGTCTTACTTTTTCGCCTTGCCGCGGGATGCCTTGGCCTTTGCCTTGGAGGCGGAAGCCTTGCGGGCGGGCTGGTAGGCGGCCCACTTCGGATCGTTGGCGAACTGGAACGCGTATTCATCTTTGTATTTGAGCTTGGAGGCGGCGTCGGCGTCCAGGACCACGATGGCGTTGTCATGGAGCTGCAGCGCGGTGGCGGAGATCATGTTGGTGACGGGGCCTTCGAGGGCGGCCGCAACAATGTTCGCTTTTTCCTTGTGGGTGGCGAGAAGCAGGAGGCACTTGGCGTCGAGGCAGGTGCCCACGCCCATGGTCATGGCGCGCATCGGCATGTCTTCCGGCTTGGTGAAGAGCGGGGAGTTCTGTTCGTAGGTGGTCTTGGTGAGCGTGACGACGCGGGTGCGGCTGGCGAAGGAGGACATCGGCTCGTTGAACCCGATGTGTCCGCTGCGGCCGATGCCGAGGAGCTGCATGTCCACGCCGCCGGCGTCTTCCATTTCCTCTTCATAGGCGATGGCCTCGGCGTCAAGCTGGTCCGCGGGGGCGAATCCGTTCGGGACGTGCGTGTTGCGCTTGTCGATGTTCACGTGGTTGAAGAGGTGGTAGTTCATGAAGTAACGGTAGGAATCCTTGTTCTTCTCGGCGGTGCCCTTCAGACCGACGTATTCGTCGAGGTTGAACGAGATCACGCGGGAGAAATCGACCTTGCCGGCCTTGTACATCTTCACCAGGTTGGCATAAACGTTTTCCATGGTGCGGCCGGTGGCGAGGCCAAGCTTGTAGAACGGCTTGGCGTTGATCGCGTCGGCAATGATGCGTGCGGTGAGCAGTTCCGCTTCGGCGGCGGTCGGCATGACGATGATATCCATACAATTGGACTCCTGAAGTTGTTTGTGTTTTTGCGGAAAACGCATACAGGGGATGCGATTCCGCGTCGCCTTAGTCTATATACAATAGCATCTTTTTGTTAAATTGCAAGCTGCAAGGCGAAAAAACATGTCGGACCGGCGGAACCGCTTCACAGGAAAAGCCGGTCTTCCGGCAGGATGGCAGGCGCGTAAAATACTTTTATCGGACGAATGCGGGACCGCCTTGCAATCTTTCCCGGCATGGAGTATATTAAAAGATAAAAATATTTTCCCGTACGATATGTTTCAGGAGGAACCATCCATGATCCGCTTTTTCAACACGCTCGGACGCCGCATGACAGAATTCACCCCGATCCATGAGGGACAGGTCGGCATGTATACCTGCGGCCCCACGGTCTACAATTACGCCCATATCGGCAATTTCCGCGCATATCTCTTCGAAGACCTGCTCCGCCGCACGCTCGAATACCACGGCATGAAGGTCACGCAGGTCATGAACCTGACCGACGTCGACGACAAGACCATCCGTGATTCGCGCGCCGCAGGGCTCCCGCTCCAGACTTTCACGCGCAAGTACAAGGACGCGTTCTTCGAGGACCTCCGCACGCTCCGCGTCGAACCTGCCGAGCACTACCCCGAGGCCACGGCGCACATCCCCGAAATGCTCAACATGATCGGCCAGCTGATGGACAAGGGGTTCGCCTACCAGTCCGACGACGGCTCCATCTACTTCTCCATCGCGAAATGCAGGAACTACGGCCAGCTCGTGAAACTCGACTTCGAGAACCAGCGCATCGGCGACCGCGTCAGCAGTGACGAGTACGCAAAGGATTCCGTCGCCGACTTCGCGCTCTGGAAGGCCTGGGATGAAAAGGACGGCGACGTGAAGTGGGACAGCCCGTGGGGACCCGGCCGCCCCGGCTGGCACCTCGAATGCTCCGCCATGAGCCGCAAGTACCTCGGCCTCACGTTCGATATCCACACCGGCGGCGTCGACAACATGTTCCCGCACCACGAGGACGAGATCGCGCAAAGCGAGTCCGCCAACGGCTGCAAGTTCGTGAATTACTGGCTGCACTGCGAGCACCTCACGATCAAGGGGCAGAAGATGTCGAAGTCGCTCGGCAATTTCTACACGCTCCGCGATCTCACGGCGAAAGGCTGGTCCGGTGCGGAGATCCGCTATCTCCTGCTCGGTACGCACTACCGTTCCAAGCTCAATTTCGACCCGGACGCCCTCGGACAGGCACGCACCGCGCTGAAGAAATTCCAGATGCTCTTCGGCCGTCTGAACGCCGCGCCCGCCGGAGACGCGCTCCTCGCCGAGGCGAAAGCCGCCGCGGAAGCCGCACGCCGGAAGTTCGCAGACGGGCTCGCCGACGACCTGAACATCGCCGAGGCGTTCGCCACCGTGCATAAGTTCACGAAGGAAGTCAACGGCCTTCTCGCAAAGGGCGCGGGCCATGACGCCGCCGCCGTCCTGCTCGACCAGTACCGCGATTTCGACCGCGTGCTGGCGTTTCTGGACGTCGATGCCGCGCTGAAAACCGCCGAAGCGCCGAAACAGGACGTCCCGGCGGAAATCCTTGAGCTTGCGCAGAAACGCGCCGAAGCGAAAAAGATGAAAGATTTCGCCGCGGCCGACGCCATCCGCGCGCAGATCAACGCCGCCGGCTGGGCCGTGAAGGATACGCCCGCCGGACCGGAGTTTTCCAAATTGTGAACCCCGGACGCTCTGCACAGATCCAGGCCATCGCCGCGGCGCTTGCGCCCGAACTCGAACCGGCCCGGGATTATCCCGCCCTCGCGGCCCAGGCGCGGCGCTGGCGCGAGACGCGTCCGCTGGAAGGTCTCCGAGTCCTCTGCGGCACGCCGCTTTTCCTGAACACCCTGGCGCAGTTCGCCGCATTGCTCGCCGGAGGCGCGGATCTCGCCGCCGTCTATTCCGACGAACTCGGATTCGACCCCGCGATCCCGGATTTCCTCGCCGGGACCGGCATCCCCGCATACCACGGAGCGGAAGAAGCCGCCGCATCCGGCCAATTCGACGCGGTCCTTGATTGCAGCGCGCTGAACAGAAACATCCCGTCCCGGTTCGGCTACTGCGAGCTCACGCGGTCCGGCGTCCACACCTACAAGTCCGACCCGCCGGACAAGCCCGTCTTCGCAGCGGATTCCGGCCGCATCAAATCCATCGAAACCGTGCTCGGAACGGGTGACGGCTGTCTGCGCGGGCTCCGCTTCATCGGATTCGACCCCGCCGGGAAGACCGCCCTGCTGTTCGGACACGGTCGCGTCGGACGCGGCATCGAATATGCCCTGACGAATGCGGGCATGACCGTCCGCATCGTGGATCCGGCGCAGGGGAAGCCGTTCATGCCCGCGCTGCTGGACGGCGTCGACGTCGTGGTCTCCGCCACGGGTATCCGCGATGCGGTCGCGCCGTTCGCACCGCTTCTGCTCGCAAGCGGCGCTCTGCTGGTCAACATGGGCGCGGACGACGAGTTCGGCCCGGATGTCCCGCCGGACCGCGCCGTCAATGAAAAACGCCCGGTCAACTTCATGCTCCGCGAGCCCACGTCCACGCGCTACATCGACCCCACGCTTGCGCTTCACAACGCCGGCATCCTTGCGCTCATGCATACTCCCGCCGGGTCCGGCATCCTGAACCCGCCCGCCGACCTCGAAGACTCGATCCTCGCCGACGTTCGCGCAGCGGGCGTCATCAACGCCGAGATCGACGCGCTCGGGCTCTAACTCCGTACGTTCATCCTTTCACCGATCAAAAGGCATCAGCACCATGTCAAGCATCCTCCTCCGCAACGTCGTCCTCAACGGTTCCCCGGTCAACGTCCGCATCGAGGGCAACCGTTTCCAGTCCATTTCGCAGACCGTCCCGGCCGAACCCGCCGACGAAACGCTCGACGCGCACGGGTCTCTTGCCCTTCTCCCGGCGTTCTACAACGCCCACACCCACGCCGCCATGTCGCTCCTGCGCGGATACGCCGACGACCTCGACCTCTTCGACTGGCTCAGCAATCACATCTGGCCCGTCGAGGCGCGCCTCACGAACGAAGACGTCTACGCAGGCACCCGCCTTGCCATCCTCGAAATGATCAAGTCCGGCACCGTCTTCTTCAACGACATGTACTGGCGGGGCCGTCAGGTGGTCAAAGCGGCGGATGATATGGGCATGCGCGCCTGCGTCGGCATGCTGCGCCAGACCATGGGCAATCCGGCGTTTCTCCCCATGCTCGACAACGACTGGCTGCTGGAGAATCATAAAAACTTCTCCGACCGCATTCAGATCTCGGTCGCGCCGCACGCGATCTACACGACCACCGAGGAGATCCTGCGCGACGTTGCCGAAACGGCGAAAAAATACGATCTCGTGATCCACACGCACCTCGCCGAGACGAAGAAGGAGTTCGACGACTGCATGGAGCAGCACGGCATGAGCCCGACCGCCTACGTCGACCGCTGCGGCATCCTCACGGACAAGACCATCCTCGCGCACTCCGTGGTGCTCACCGACGCCGACATCGAACTCCTCGCCGAACGCAAATCCGTGCTCGTTCACATGCCCGTTTCGAACATGAAGCTCGTCTCCGGCCATTTCCGCTACGACAGCGCCGCGCTGTTCAACAAATGCCGCTGGGCGATCGGAACCGACGGCGCGTCCTCGAACAACTCCCTCTCCATGCTCGGCGAAATGAAGACCGCCGCCCTCCGCGGCAAGGACCTCACCGGCGACCCGAAGGCGATGAAGGCCGCGGACGTCTTCCGCGCCGCCACGCGCTCCGGAGCCGAGGCGTTCGGCATCGACGCGGGCGTGATCGAGGAAGGCCGTCTCGCCGACTGCATCCTCGTGGACCTGAACAACCACAATCTCGTGCCCGGATTCAACCTGATCTCCGACATGGTGTACGCGGCGGACAGCTCCTGCATCGACACGGTCATCTGCGACGGACGCTTCCTGATGCGCGGCGGCCACGTCGACGGCGAGGAGGAGATCATCGCCGGAGCGCGCGAGGCCGCGAAACGCCTTACAGCCGTCTGACCCTTCCGTGAAAGACCGGCATCTCCGCAACCGCAAATAAAGCGCACGCCGCCCGCGCGTGAGGTGCCGCCCGATATTTTTTTATCGAATTTAAGCTACCTTGCTTGCAAAGTATTAAAACCGTGCTATATTAATAAAGTTTGATTTTTTCGGAAACCCATCCAACCTTTTACAACCTTCACCTTTCAAGGAGAAAAACAAATGGCTATCAAAGTCGGTATCAACGGATTCGGAAGAATTGGCCGCATGGTGTTCCGTGCTGCTGTCGAAAACTTCGCGAATGACATCGAAATCGTCGGCATCAACGACCTGCTCGACCCGGACTACCTCGCGTACATGCTGAAGTATGACTCCGTCCACGGCATCTTCAACCACGACATCGCGATCGACGGCAACTACCTCGTCGTCGACGGCAAGAAGATCCGCCTCACCGCCGAGAAGGATCCCGCCGCCCTGAAGTGGAACGAAGTCGGCGCCGAAATCGTCGTCGAATCCACCGGTCTCTTCCTCACCGATGAAAAGGCCCGCGCTCACATCACCGCCGGCGCCAAGAAAGTCA
>JAEEQO010000281.1 GCA_016285335.1 Victivallales bacterium
CTCGAAACGCTCCTGTCGCCCGAGGGCAAGGCCACGCTCGCCGCGAAGCGCGACGAGGTGACGGACATCGTCACAAGCGTGCTCGGCAAGGGGACGGGCAATGACGCGGGACTGCGCATGACGGCCGTCTTCAAACTGCTGCAGACCAAGTTCTCGATCAATGTGCCGCCGGTGATCAGCAACTTCCAGTCGAGCCAGGAGCGCCTCTCGGTCGCGATGGAGTCGATGCTCCGCACGATGACGAACGCCGAGGTCGCGCGTCTGGACGTGATCCTCGCCGCCGCGAGGAAGGACGGCTTCGACGTCGGCGAGATCGGCGGCGGGGACATGACTCCGGCGCAGGTCTTCGCGCAGAAGAAGGACAAGGCGCTCGCGTACATCAACGCGAAGCTGGAGCAGGAACTCACCGAAGACGTCCGCGAAAAGCTGGAGGCGCTCAAGGCGAAGCTCGACGAGGCGGACAACCACCGTCCGATGTCGATGATGCAGTGCATGGTCGCCGTGATCAAGCAGAACCTCCTGTCGGCGCTCCGCGCGCTGGGCGCCGGCTCGTCACGGACCGTGACGGCGAACCTGACGAACGACGGCGTGATCAACGCCGACAACAACCCGGCCGCCGCGCCGAAGGAACGCCGGTTCATGGAGATCTGGCCCTAGCAGCTCCGCCTCCTCGTAGCGGAAAAGCATTTCAAGGGCGAAGAGATCGTCGGTGGACGAGCCGGTGATCTGAAATGCAGATTATGCCAGAGAATGGTTTTGGCCAGCATGTTTCTTTCTCCATGACTGTTCAATCAGATTTTCCTGAGAACATGCTCGGTGACGAGCGCGGCGAAATGGGCGGCCATTCTGCTGGCAACCCGTCTGCTGGAAATCATCAGTCCCAGTTCCATGTTCTTGTCCATCGCCGCACCCGTGAGATTGGCGCTGGTGACGAGGGCCATTCGTTCATCTGCTATGGCACATTTGACATGGACAACCGCCGGATGCGACGCGTCGGGATTCTCCCAGCGGTAGAAGTCCGCTTCGGGGAACTTCTTCTTCAGCATGTCGCAGGGATCTACATCCAGCGATCCTCCGTGCTCCTTCGACGCTTCCGTGAGGAAGGATACGCGTACGCCGCGTTCAATTGCCGAGCGAATCGCCAAATAGACCTTCTCCGCCTTGTATGCGACAAAGCTCACAATCAGCAATTTCGCACGGGCCGAATCTATCAACTCGCAGAGCGCCTGCTCCATTCTGCGGACGGGAACGGCCGTCGAGGTCGGCCCTGTCCAGAGAATGTCCACCCTGTTCTCGGCATGGAAGGAGTCGGCGGTTTCGGCCGCAGCCCAAAGAGCCGAAGCCAGCTCTCTGGAGGAAAGCCCGGATGCCGTTGCCGCCGAAGTGAAATCCAGCACAAGCTGATTCTTGGCCAGCTGCCCATCCCAAATGGCGGCAATATCGCGGCAGTCCACGCCTGACTCAAGCCTCTTCGCTGCCGTGCGGATGCACTCCGAAGGCACGTCCGACGCCATTCTGGCGGCAATGGCGTAAACCGTCTTCATAGATCGGCCCCCGCGAAGAAGGCGGCGTCCTTGAGGGCGTATGTCGGAACGACGAGGGATCGGTCAAGGTAGCGATTGCCGACCTCGCAAGAGGTTTCCGCTGCAAAGGAGCAAGCATGGCACGCGGCGCCATGCAACGACCAGTCGGCCTTGTTCTTGTGATCGCTGCACAACGGGTCGGACGAGCACGTTTCGGCACGGACAAGTGCCTTCTTCAGAATCATGCCAAGCTTTTCGGGCGATCCAAGCCCAACCAGCCCACCCAGTGTGCCGTCAGAATCGGATGCCGCCGTGTAGACGAGAATGCCAGCCATCGGCTTTTCTCCTGTTTTCGCATAGATGCGTTCCTGAATGCTGGCGGCATTGTAGCCACATTCCAACGCAAGTTCACGGATGAACAGATGCGAAATCGTATGGAGCAGATAGTACCGGACCCCGGGAAACCCCTTTTGGGGGTCCAGATTGCGGTTGGAGCGCCATCCTTCGTATGACTTTCGAAGAACGTTCTCCTGCATTTTGACAGCAGGCAGGGCCTCCCATTGGG
>JAEEQO010000082.1 GCA_016285335.1 Victivallales bacterium
CCGGTTCGCCATGCTTTTCGATCACGAAAGAAAGAAAGGGAAACAGGTCTGGTACATCAAAGTCGGCGGTCTGCGCCTGACTCTGAACCGCATCCTGATCCTCTGCGGATTCCTGCTTGTTTTCCTGATCTGCCTCGGCGCCTGTTTCTATTATGCGTTCAAGGATCTCGGCAAATACAGAAACTATTCCCGTGCATCCTCGCTTTACGCGGCCGGAGACTATGACGCCGCGAAAGAGATGTTCCTCAAGGTGCTTTCCGAGGACCCGAACAAGGAAGACGCCGTGGCTGCAATGGCGGATATTTACCATCGCGAGGGCAACTGGAACAACGAGACGTTTTTCCGGCAGCGTCTGATGCGCCTGAACCCCCTGGATCAGAAACTCCGAACCGATTTTCTCGAAAGCGCGTTCCGCGCCAGAAATTACGCCGTTATTTACTCCTTCCTTAACCTGAGAATCATGGAAGGCGTGGAGTTGTCGCCTGACGAGGCGGCTCTGTTTGTGATCTCGGCGCTTCATTCCGGTCATATCTCGAATGGAAAAAGCTTCTACGATTTGAAACGGAAAAATAATCCGAAGTTTTTCCTCGGCACAGAGAGAGGCCGCTTCATTGAGCTGAAAATGGACACGAGTGAGATGGATGAATCGAGGGTGCAGGAGTTCCTTGCGTTTCTCAAGGCTGCGCAGGACCCGATGGTTCGATTCGAGACGATCGACTCCCTGCTTTACTATTATGCCCTGCAGAACGACAGCGAATCGGAAGAAAAGATGGAGGAACTGCTCCGCGAATGCGCCGAACTGAACAGTTTTGCGGGTGCGCCGCTTCTGGCCAACTTTTATTTCATGCGCTACCGCTTCGACGATGCGATCGAGGTATGCGAGGAGTTTCTTGAGACGAAGATCAATGCCATCATCCCGATTCTCCTCGGAGAGAGCTATGCATTGTCCGGCCATGCAGAGAAAATCCCGCCGCTTGCCGAGAGAATGATGGCGCTGGGTGTCCGTCAGTCGAAGATCATCGCCTCCTACCTGAACGCTCTGTATGCATTCTGTGAGGGAGACAACGCCCGGCTTCAGAACAGTCTGATGGAGTCGTTCTCTACAATCAATACGCCGCTTTCCGGTCTCATGTCCCTGCAAATCGCCCTCCTGACCGATTCATCGAAAGGGATCCGGCAGAACCTCGAAAAGATCATGAGGGAACGTCCGTTCATGGATTTCCGGCAGCGGGCCAGGACGGCCGCCCTGTATTACCTGATGAATAAAGCGGAGGGGGACCTCGCCTCCGATCCGGATAAACTGAACGACTGCGCCGAGATCGCCGCCCTGATCCAGACCCCGGGCGATGACGTTTCGTTCCTCCGCCGCATCATCCTGCTGGACCACTTCAACCGGGACGTGCTGACGGAAGACGAGCTTCAGGATGCGCTCAAAACGTACCCGGGCGACGCCGTCCTGCTTCAGACTGCCGCAAAGTATTATCTGCTGAACGGCAAGCCGACCCGTGCCATGGAATACATCGTCGAATACAACGAGCTGGAGGCCGATGCCGTTCCGGACAAAAGCACGATCGCCATCCTGCACATGGTGGCGCTGGACCAGCTTGGACGCAAGGCCGATGCGGAAAAGGAATTCCGCGCCATCCTGGAACGCAGCGAGGACGATTCTCTCCTGTACCTTTATTATTCGTTCTGCATCGAAAACAGTTTCTTCGAATCTCTGGAATCGTTTGCGAAATGGCTTGAGACGCTCCCGAAGGATGCCGCTTCCCGTTCCGTCCTGCCGTTTGTCCGGGCGGAGATCCTCTTCGCCGATGCCGCCACGAAAGATCAGGCGCTCGACCTCTTCGAAAAGAGCAACTCGGCCGATCCGCGTTTCATCTTCCATGCGGCATCGCGTCTTATCGAAGCCGGCCGCTTCGACGCTGCTCTCAGCCGGTATTTCTCCATTCAGGATACCTACCCGGACAAAGTCCTTCTCAAAGTCAGCATCTCCGACCTTTACGGGAAAAAGGGCGACAAGAAGTCCGAGCTCGCCTATGCCCAGGCCGCCTGGCAGGAGAACAAGAACGACTTTTCGGCCCGGTATGCCTACGGGAAATGCCTTTTCGAGGAGGGGCAGGTCGCGGACGCGTTTTCCGTGCTCGGTTCCCCGCAGTACCGCGCCGATTTCCCGGCCGATATGCTGAAGCTCTGGGAAAAGGTCGTCCGCGCACAGATCAAGTCGGATTTCGATGCCGCCCGCTACACCCCGGTCATGGAAAATGCCAGGCGTCTTCTGACCTGCTTCCCCGACGACAAGGAAGCCAGGGAGTATCTTGATAAGGTCGAGAACATCCGCCAGCTTGAGAAAAACAGCGTCCGGCAGTGAAGTCGCCGCGGGCTTCTGTCCCGCCGTATCATTGACGCCTGTTATCTGACGTTGCGAAATCAAGAATTCGGATCATCTCCCGTTTCCGCAGGACGCATTTCCCTTTTTCATTGACTCTCCCCTCATCGACAGCGGCGCCGTCGGGCGGATCACCGGCGGCTGGTTCCTGGCTGTTTCCCCGGGGTAAAGTCCAGCCTGAAGTTGTTGCGCCGCGCTGTTTCATTGTACGAAAAAGCGGCCGTCCGAATGAACGGGCGGCCGCGGATCGCAGTCTTGAATCGTGCGGAATACGTCAGAGTTTGAGCGTGACGGACTTGCCGGAATATTTGACCGTCTTGCACTGTTCGGGATCGGTGCGGGTCTCGCCGACGCCGAAGCCTTCCTTCACCAGCACGACGCGGAACGTGCGGTTCTTCAGCATGCCGGGGAAGCTGCCCTGGACGTCGCCGATGGTGAGCTTGCCGTCCTTGTACGTGAACTCGATGGTGCTGAACTCGCCTTTCTCATAGTTGTAGTTGTCGAACTCGTCCTCGTAGAGCGTGAAGGACCCGTTCGCGCCCGGATAGACGCGGATTTCGAGGTCGTCCCACTTCTTCTGTTCGGCGTATTCGACGGGCTCGGCGATCGGGACGATGCTGCCGGCCTTCACGAACAGCGGCACGAGGTCGAGCGGAGCGGCGATCGTGACGGTCTGGCCGCCCTCGTAGGACTTGCCGGTGTGGAAGTCGATGAACTTGGAGCCCGCGGGCAGGTAGACGTCCCAGTTCTTGGTCTGCGAGACGTCGATGCGGTTGTTCGCGAGATACATGGACTTCACGACCGGGGCGACGAGCAGCGACTTGCCGAACAGGAATTCGGTGTCGATCTTGTGCGTCTTCTTGTCGGCGGCGAAATCGGCGAAGAGCGGGCGCATCATGGAGCCGCGGTTCGCGGAGACGTCGTGCATCATGGCGTAGATGTACGGGATGAACGCGTAGCGCGTCTTGACCGCGCGGACCATGGCGTCGTACACGGGTTCGCCTTCCTTGCCGAAGTAGTAGATCTCGCGCGGGCCGTCGGTGCCGTGGCTGCGCATCATGGGCGTGAACGCGCCGAACTGCATCCAGCGGGCGTAGAGCTCGGAGAACGCGACGTTGCGGCTGCGGTTCGGGTAGTTCCAGAGGAAGAATCCGCCGATGTCGGCGTTCCAATAGGGCAGGCCCACGAGGCCCATGTTCAGGCCGCACGCGATCTGGTCCTTGAGGGAAGCCCAGCTGGTCACGGTGTCGCCGGACCAGGTGTTCGTGCCGAAGCGCTGCTGCCCGGCGTAGGCGCAGCGGGTCAGGATGAACACGCGGTTGCCGTCCGGATTGTCGGCGCGCTGGTGCTCGTAGACGCCGCCGGTGGTGTAGAAGGGATAGAGGTTGCGGATGCGGCGGAACGTGCCCTGCGCGGTCATGAGGTCGAAGTCGGCGTCCTTGATGTTGTGGTGGTCGGGCTCGGTGGAGTCCATCCACCAGGCGTCGGGGCCGTAGTCAAGCAGCTTGGAGGCGTAGCTCCAGTAGATGTCGCGGGCGTCCTTGCCGGAGGGGTCGTAGGGACGCGCGCCGCCGGAGCCGCCGACGGACGTGTCGTTCGGCCAGGTGTCGATGTCGAGGAGGTAGCCCTTCTCCTTCATGACGGCGAACTGCTCGGTCTTCTGTCCGAAGTCGGGCCAGATCACGAGCATGGCGTGCGCGTTCAGCTCGTGGACGCGGTCGAACATCTGCTTCGGTTCGGGGAAGCCGGGGTTCAGGAACTGCATGGCGTTCCAGTAGTCGTTGTCCTCGCCCCAGTACTGCCAGTCCTGGATGATGCCGTCGAGCGGGATGTGGAGCTTGCGGTAGGTCTCGACGACTTCGAGGAGTTCCTTCTGCGTTTTGTAGCGTTCGCGGCTCTGCCAGAACCCGAGCGTCCACAGCGCCTGCATCGGGCTGTCGCCGGTGAGCTTGCGCATCTGCGCCACGACGCCGTCGGTGGAGCCGCCGAACATGAAGTAGTAGTCCAGGTTTTCGCCGTCCTTGAACATGAAGTTCAGCACGTTGTCCTTCTCCTCGAACTCGCCGCTGGCGGGATTGTCCAGGAAGACGCCGTAGCCCTTCACGGTCTGGAACATCGGCACGGAGACGAATCGGTAGCCCTGATGGATCGGGAACTTGCTGCCGCGCTGGGAGAACTTGTCGTTCTGAGGCTGGCCGAAGCCGTAGATCTCCTCGTCGGCGTCCACGCGGAACCGCGCGGTCACGGTGTTCGTCTTGCCGCTGGGATACTCGACCGGGGCCATTTTGAATGGAGCGGCGGCGTCTTCGGCGAGCAGGCGCGTGCCGTCCGGCTTCAGAAATTCGAGCGCGCCGGTCTTGCGGTCCAGGACCACGTTCAGCGCTGACGTCTTCGCTGTGACCTTGGCGTCGGTCTTTTCGACCTCGACCTGGACTTTTTCCGGTTTGAGGATCACGGTGGGCGTGACGAACGGCGTGGCGGTGCTGTCCGCCGGGGTCTTGGTGATGCGGACGATCTCGGGCGTGTAGAAGACGACGCTCGTCACGACGCCGTTGTCCTTCACTTCGAATCCGTTCCTGTTAACATACTTGCTCATTTTGATGTTCTGCGGTTCGAGGGTTGATTGCGCTTCGTTCGCACAGGCTCCGGCGGCCGCGGCGGCCGCGATCGCCATGCAAACGGGGAGGATGAAAAGTTTCATGTGTCTTCTCCAGACATTTTTTGGGTGATAATACGAAATGCTGTTGCAATATTATACCCCCGCACGCGCGAAAAATCAACCGTGTTTTCGAAAAAAACGGGACATTCCGAAAAAGTCCTGAAAAGTCCGCGAAAATCCCGCGTTCCTTAACTCGCCGGACATGAGCGGAGCCGAGGCTGCTTTCTTGAGTTTGACGAGGCGAGAGGAACGTTATTAACGTATTTATGACATGTTTTCCCGGAAAAATCCGGAGATTCCCTGTTTCCGGACTTGACTTTTCTCTCAGGGGAATGTAAATTGTCTCATGAAACCGGTTTCCGCCTCAGGCAAAATCCGGATTTCGAGCTCATTGCATCGGTTATTTCAGCAAAAGTATATGAAAACCGACCAAGTTTCTCCAAAACACCTTTTGCCGCTGAATCGAAATAAACCAGCAAGGACCATTGTGTCTTCGTGTCTTGCTGGGCGTTTCCCTGTCGTTCAGTGGCAGGTTCTTGGTCGGACCTTCATATACGCGTATGGGGATGCGTCCGGCTTTTTTTGTATCCGGGCTGTTCCCGCCTAATGTCCAGCAAGACTCCCCCCCAACCAGGAAATACCCCACGGAGGATTTTACATGAAAATGAAAACAAAAACGATTCGCCGCCTCGCACTCGTCATGATCGCATTGTCTCTGGCTGCCGCGGTTTTCACCGGATGCGGCAAAAGCGAAGAAGGCGCGGGAACGAAGACCGAAGCGGCATCCGGCAGTTCGACCCTCGAACAGGAAAAGAGCGCTCCGGGCGAAGCGGAACTCAGGAACGGGCTTGCGGCCTGTGACAAGAATGACTACGAAGCGGCCGCGAAGTTCTTCCGAGCCGCTGCGGAACAGGGCAACTCGGACGCCATGCTGCTGTACTATGATTGTCTGGTGAGCAGCAAGATCGCGAAAGACAGGGCCGACTCCGTAGAATGGCTGAAAAAAGCCGCGGAGGCCGGAAACCTGACGGCGCAGGCGCTCTACGGCAGTAAATTTGTGGGCGGGGGGCAGGAAGCGAAGGGGCTCGAATACATGAAGCGGTCCGCGGACAGCGGAAACATCCTGGGCATGCACCTGCTCGGGATGACCGCCTTTGAAAAAAAGCCCGGAGAAGCGGGCGAGGATGCCTTGAAGTCTCTGAAAACGCTTGCCGGCCTGCCGTTCTCGGAACAGAAAACAGTTTTGGATTATCTGCACCGGATCAGCAGCGACTTCAATCTGACGGGAAAACTCAACACCAATACGAACAAGCTCATCGTCATGGATCAATACATGCTCGGCATGTATTACCTCGAAGGCAGAGCGCCTGGCGGGCAGCGGGATCTCGACGAGGCGGCGAAGTGGCTGAAGATGGCAAAGGACAACGGGCTTCCCGATGTCGATCCGCTCCTGCGGAGGGTTGAGGTGATGAAGCAGAGCCCCGACGCAGGCCGGACCAATGAGGAACTCCAGAAGGCCAGAGCCGAAGCCTTCCTGGCCGATACGCAAAACCAGATCGACGCTTCGGAATTCGATCTTCAATTCACCATCACGGACGATGACGGCAAGCCGCTGGACGGCGTCATGATGAAAATGAGACTGGAGCGTCCGATCGTCCAATTGCTCCTGAGCGGCGAATCGGAATCTAAAGTTATGGAAAAGAAGACGGTCGACTCCAAATTCCGCATTCACGAAAAAGGCTGGACGAGAATAGAACTTACGTTCACGAAAAGCGGCTACTATCTCGAAGACCGCTACTATTATATCAACTTCATGCCGAACAGTTCTGACGAGCTCGGCCCGGACGGCAAACCGAAGCTCGTGATGAAGGAAGACGTCCAGGTCGTCATGTACAAGGGCGTCCCCCCCGGCGACCTGACCGGGACCAGAGGAACGCTGAGATACGATTTTGAAAAGGGAACAAGGTCGATCTTCGATCTTTCCGCGTTCGACAAAAAAACGGAAAAACCCAAAAAGACGACCGTTTCCGAGGAGGACGGGGAGGAAGAAGACGAAGAAGACGAAGAGGAATATGCGGAGGAGAGAATCAGGATCGAAATGAAGTCGGTCGACCTGAAGGCGAAACCGAAAGCATCAAAATATATCGAACTGGATTTCAGGCGGGACGAAAACGGCGAGATCTTGTTCGACGGGATGCTTCGGGACACTCCTTGTCCGGCATCGTTCATCATCCGGCTCCATTCCGACGATCCCGGCGACGGTTTCATTCCCGTGGACAAACCGGGACCTGGATTTGTCAGAAAGAAAGAATACTACAAGCGTTATCCGACCGCCCCGGAAACGGGCTACAAAAA
The DNA here is from genome assembly GCA_016285335.1 of Victivallales bacterium. The sequence continues at coordinate 7,404 of JAEEQO010000082.1, forward strand.
GGAGCTCGTGCTGGATTTCGGGAAAAAGGATGCCGACGGGAAATACCCGTATGAAACGAATTACCTGTTCGCCTTCGTGAAATGCGGACAGCGCTACGGAACAGTCTTTTTCCATCCCATTGTCATTGATGGCGGACCGAACAAGACGATCCGTCAGATCAGGCTGGGGGTCGAATCGCTGACCATGAACCGGACCGCAGACGACAGGAACGTGTCGGAAGGCAGTTTCTATGTCGAACCCGAACACCCCGCGCAAACCGGGAACGACTTGAAGAAAACGGATGCGAAGAACAAAGCCGAAAACGCTCCCGAGGACAAGGCCGAACTGGCGAAAAAACAGATCCAGCTGCTCGACGACGCGCTGGAAGTCTACAGGCTGGATACCGGGACCTATCCCTCCAGTCTGCGCTGCCTCGAAAAGAACATCGACGACGATCCGCGCTGGGACGGCCCCTACATCAGGCCGAACGTGCCGCTGGATCCCTGGGGCAACGAGTACCGATACAGCGTCGACGAGACGGGAAAATCGTATCGCCTGACCTCGTCCGGCCTTGCCGAAGCGGGGACCGGGGAACAGAAGGATCCTCCGGAAACGGAACAGGAAAAGAATGCCGGAACCGGAGACCGGAAAGAACCGGACATCTTCGCAGGTTTGCCGCTCTGGAATACGGAGCAGGACGGACAGCCCGAAGTCATGCTCCCCAGACTCGTCAAGGATGCGGCGAAACGTGCGAATGTCAATCTCCAGTCGCTCGGCGACGTCAAGATCGATTCGATCGACGCAGAGCATTCCTACGCCGACCTCAATCTGGATGTCGTCGACGAATACGGCAAAGTCGTCCGCTTCATCGAAGAAATCGGGAAGAAACCGCCGCGTCTTGGGTGGCACAGACTCGAACTCCGCGTCAATTCCGCCCGCGAACGCATCGCGGCCGAACTGCAGGATACACCGTCCGTCGCGGCCTCCGCCAAAGCGATCCGCATGATCGGACGGATCCGCGTCATCGCGTACACTCCGGTGGCCGCCCCCTCGGCGCCGGCGAAGGAAAAACGGAACGATGACATACCGATTACCCCCGGCGAAACGGACATTCTCACCATGCTTTACGATTTGTCTGTCTCGCTCCCCGACGACGCGCTCGTGACCGATTTCCGGCTCTTGATTGGAAAAAGCTGCGAATTCACGATCCAGACGAGGGAAAGTTCTCCCGACCTCTCTCGATTCCAGCGCTTCCCCGCCTGGAGGCTCGGTCGCCTGGTGCGGAGGGCCATTTCCGACGACGTTTACTCTTTCACCGTGGGCCTTGGAAAAAAGGACAATCCGGAGCCGCGAAAGGACAGCGTGACCCCGGAAAACAAGATCAAGACCATCGTGGCTTTGAACCTCTTCGACCCGGAAGCCGTTCCCCGTAAGGCGGCCTCCTCCGGCATGCCCGCCTCGAACGACACGCGCACGAACAACGCGAAAGACCCCGAAGCGGAACTGAAACAGCAGTTGCAGAAGGCAATCAACAACCAGAATGAACTGAAAGAACTGCTCAAAACGCTTTCGAAGACGCCGGGCGCCACAAAAGAGCAGACCGATCTGGTCCGCCAGCGGCTGGAACGCAACGAACAGGAGATCAGGCGCCTTCGGGAACAACTGAAGAAGCTTCGTCCCTGATAGCTCTTACTCCTCACCACCCCCAGCCGACTACCTCCCGGCAACATCCATGGAGGAAAATAATACCATGCAACAAACAAGCTCCAGTGAACCGAAAACGAACAGAAAACGGAAATGGCTCAGATCGTGCCTAATCGTGTTCCTCGGATATCTCGTCGTGTCCTTCGTCATCGTCTGCTGTTTCGGCGGATGTTGCACGGTCCGGGCGATCGATTATATCTGGCCCAAAGATGGCAGACTTGAAGATCGGCGTTTCGAGCTGTCGCCCGATGGCAGCGCGATCCTTTATTCTTCCGTGCTGAGAGTATACCGTCCTGATATCGCGGGCTACTATACCATACGCCAGGAAAAACAGCATTTCGAGAAACGGATCCCGTTGGATCCCGTTCCGGACGGCATGTTTCCCTTTACTCTGGTGGTCGAGGAAAATCCATCCATACCGCATCCAGAAATCCTGAGCGGTTCGGTGGCGCAGTTTACCGCTTCCCCGGTGCGGCATCTCAGTGAAGAGCGCGACCCCGTTCTCCATCAGGATCAAAGCATCTGGCTTTGGCCCGGGGGCACCTTTGTTTTGCCGATTCATCCCGAAGACATGGATAAGCTGTCACGGCCGTTTTGCATTATGGTCCCGGAATATGCCAAGCCGTATGATCCTTCGCGAATAAAGCCTGTCCTTGTGTTTCCGCGTGGGAAAATAGGAAAGTATTATGACGTTCTGACCGCGGAAAGACCCCTCAAGAAGCAATTCGATCCGGGAGGGCTCAGAAACGAATATCCGCACGCCCCGTGGCACTATACGCTGGGTAATTACGTTTTCTGGCCGCAGCCGTTCGAGGAGGAATATGATGCCATCGCGGTAAAGGAAACACACGGCAAGGTCAAAGGCGGCCTTTTCCTTGTGGGCGGCGCAGTTCTTCTGGATATTGTGCTGCTTCCCGCTGAGGCGCTGTACTGGATCGGACGGGTGATCATCGAGGAATGTTTCTGAACCATATCAGGGAATGCGCGAATCACCACACCAAGCCGACTAAACACGACAACACGGAGGATATAACATGAAATACAAATCGGTCAGCACCATCGCCGCGATCCTTGCTGCCGGGTTGATGTGCGGTTCCTGTGCGCATCGGGAGCCCGCGGATCCGGCTGTTTCGAACGAGTCCCGGAACAGCTTGACCGGTCTCGCGTCCGGCGCGGCAAACAGGCTGAAATCCACGCAAATCGTGCTGGAGGGAAACATCGTTGACGCGAACGGAAACCTGTTGAACGGCGTCGTTGTCAAGGTCGAGTATTCCCGCCCGAAAACGATTCTCACGTTGTCGGACAGTGCGGAGAATGAGACAAAGACTGTCAGAGAAACGGTCGATTCCAAGTTCAGTTTCCGGGAAAGCGGCTATGCGGGCGTCGCCATCAGTTTCTTCAAGGACGGTTACACGGAGCAAAGCCTGAAGTTCCAGCGGACTGGTCTCCTTTCCGATCGGGAAGACGACGCCGATGCCATGATCCGCCGCGACCTGCGGATCGTCCTGCGGAAAGCGCGCCCCGTCAACGACTACATCGAAATGAAAAGCGTGCAGATGAAGGTCGACATTCACCGCGGGACCAGAAGGATCTGCGATCTTTCCCCCTCCGGCTTCGAACGCGGGATCCTCGCGTTGAAGGATGTCCCGTTCGATCGGGTCCCCGGCACAAAATATCTGGAAATCGACCTGTCGCGCGATGAAAACAACGGAGTTTTGCCTGGTGTAACGGACCAGAAATTGACTTTTCCGGCGGAATATGTGCTCCGGCTCCATTCCGACGATCCCTCCGACGGTCTTCTTCCGGTCGAATCGTTCGCGGAAGAAGCGCCGGATGCGGAGTATTCCCGGAAGGAAATCCGTCTGACCCTGAACGAACCGAATCCCCGGACAAAGGCCGCCTGCGGCTACCTCAAAATCGGTGGCCGTTACGGCAGGATCCAGCTGCGATCCCCCAACGTCATAACGGAAATTGACCAGGAAACGTTTCAGTATTTCGTTTCGGGTTACTGCTGTTATGTCAGCCTTTTCATCAACCGGACGCCGGGCGACCGCAACCTGACGGAATCCGAAACCGCCGCCACCTCGCCACCCTCAGCCGACTAAACACGACAACACGGAGGATTTTAACATGAAAAAGAAAAAAGGCTTTACTATCGCCGTGATAGTCGCCCTCTGCCTGACAGCAGGGCTTTCCCTGCGGTATGCCCTCACTCCATATCTTTTGCCTATTGCCGAAC
>JAEEQO010000282.1 GCA_016285335.1 Victivallales bacterium
ACCGCAGGCGGATCGAGACGGTCGCCGGGGCGGGGGAATCGTTCTGCACCACGACCTCGCGGACGATGAAGCCGTTCGGGCTGATGGTCTCGAACGGGATCGGGGACATCGTGATCTTGACCGGACTGAAGGAGGCAGGACCGGGGGCGGAAACGATGCCCGGCTGGTCGCTGTCGGGCATCTCGCGTTTTTTTTCAGGGATGATGCCGGATTCATCCGCTCCAGCCTGAAGCACGGACGAGCAGAGCGCGAGCCCCGCCGTCAGCAGCAGGACGGGGAGCGCGAGGCGGTGCGGGGAAAGATGTTTGAACAGGGAAAAGCTCATGATGGGTCACGCCTTTTCGGAGGAGATGCCCTGCGGCCAGTCGATGCCGGCGGGGTCGACTTTTTCGAGGAGGCGTTCGGAGAGGGCGGCGGGCGTGATCTTGTCGAGCTTCGCCTGGTAGTTCAGGATGAGGCGGTGGTTCAGGACCGCGGGCGCCACGCTGCGGACGTCCTCGAACCCGACGGCGGGACGCCCCGCGAGAAGCGCGGCGGCGCGGGAGGATTCGGCGAGGGCGATGGCGGCGCGGGGCGAGGGGCCGTAGGTCACGAAACGCGTCACGTCCGGGATCGCGGCGGAGTTCTCCGGGTGTCCGGCTGCCACGATGCGGGCGATGTAGTTCGCCACGGCTTCGCTGAGGTAAATGCGGTCCATTGCCGCGAAGATCTGCTTCAGTTCCTCGGCGGAGAGCGTCCATTCCGGCTCCGGCGGTTCGCCGCGGCGGCGGTGGGCGATGATCTGCGTCAGGACATCGGCGTCGACGCCGGACACGTTGATCTTGAAGAGGAAGCGGTCGAGCTGGGCTTCCGGGATCGGGTAGGTGCCTTCGAGCTCGATCGGGTTCTGCGAGGCGAGCACGAAGAACGGATCGGGCAGGGGACGCGTTTCGCCGAGGAGCGTCACGGCGTGTTCCTGCATGGCTTCGAGCATGGCGGACTGCGTCTTCGGCGACGCGCGGTTGATCTCGTCGGCGAGCAGAATGTTGGAGAAGATCGCGCCGGGCTGAAATTCCATCTTGCGGGAGCCGTCGGGCATGACCTGCAGGATGCTGCCGCCGAGGATGTCGCTGGGGAGCAGGTCGGGCGTGAACTGGATGCGCTTGAACTCGAGGCGCATGAGCTTGCCGAGCGCCTTCACGAGCGCGGTCTTGCCGACGCCGGGCAGGCCTTCCAGCAGCACGTGGCCGCGGCTGAAAACGCCGATGAGGAGCAGTCTGTGGACTTCATGCTGTCCGAGCAGGATCTTGTCGAGTTCGTCGAGGAGACGGGTGGCGAGGGCGCTGATACGGCCGAGCTCTTCGGGGGACATCAGGGAGTTGGATTCGGTGTTCATCGCGGTGGATGCTCCATGTGGGTATGTCGGATTTTACGGTTGATTCGTTGAATTGTTGAAGTAGCGGCGGACGGATTCGCGGTGCGAGGGCAGGATGCGCGTTTCGGCGTGCTCGGCGGACTGGCCGGAACCGGACAGATTGCCGGCCTTGGCGCGTTCGGCGGTCTCCTCGCCCGGATCGGTCGCGAACTCCAGGATCGTGACGCTCTGTCCGGGTTGTTTGTTTTCAAGCATGAGGTCGCGGCGTTCGTCGCCGACGTCCTCGGTGTGTCCTGTGAATCGGAGGAGGGCGTCGCCGCGTCCGCGGGAAATGCCGCCCGCGCCGGGTCCGTTGCCCTGTCCCTGACCTTGTTCCTGGCCTTGCCCCTGACCTTGACCCTGGCCTTGTCCGGCTGCGTCGGAGAGCTCGGACGCGCCCGGAGCGTTTTCCTCCAGCCATTGCTGAAGGGCGTCGGCGCTGTTCTCGTAGTCGGAATCGTTCGCGAGGCCGGTGTCGCCGCCGCCCTGGCCTTGACCCTGACCCTGTCCCTGGCCGCCGCCCTGGCCGTTCTGCTGCTGCATCTGGTCGCGGCGTGCCTGGGCGAGCTTTTCGAGGCGGTCGCGCAGGTCCTGTGCGCCGCTTCCGAGCTGATCCGCCATCGCCTGAAGCTGTTCCGGCGTCATGGACGCCGCGAG
>JAEEQO010000283.1 GCA_016285335.1 Victivallales bacterium
TTTCACCCCGCTCGATCCGCGCTGCGACTGCTACGCCTGCACGCACTTCACGCGCGCCTACATCCGGCACCTGCTGAACGTGAACGAGATCCTCGGAGCGCGCCTGCTCACGATCCACAACATCCACTACTTCATCACGCTCATGGAGCGTATCCGCGCCGCCATCGCCGACGGCACGCTCGAAAGCCAGGGCGACTCCATCCTCTGAGCTGACAATTACTCAAGCCCACCACGGAAACGCCATGCCGGAGACCCCCGCCACAGACTGGACCCGCTACTACGAAAGGCCGTTCATCGCGGCGCACATCACGCGTCACATCACGGCGCATCGGATCAAAAAAATGGTCCTTGCCGCGGGCGGATTCCCGGAGCGCCATGGCAGGATCATTGAGCTCGGCGGCGGCAACAGCGCGTTCTGCGACACGTTCATGGATTGTCTGTACGTCCAGTTCTATACCGTGGTGGACAGCAATCCGCGCGGCACACTGCTCTTCTGGATGAAACACCCCGATTCGTTCAACTACCCGATCGTGTGCGCCAACATCCTCACGCTGGACACCGCCTCGATCGAGCCCGCCGATCTCGTGTTCAGCGTCGGGCTCGTGGAACATTTCTCCGAGGAGCAGACGAAGATCGCAATCCGGCGGCATTTCGAGCTCGCCAAACCCGGAGGGCTGGTTCTCATCACGTTCCCCACGTCCACGTTCAGCTACCGCCTCATCCGCCGTGTCGCCGAAAAGCTCGGCATCTGGCGGTTCCCCGACGAACGCCCGATCCAGCTGGAAGACGCCGTCGCCCTCTGCGCCGAACACGGCGAGATACTGGAAAAGCGCCTGAACCGCGCGATCCTGCTGACACAGGGGATCGTGCTGGCTCGGAAGGACAAGTCCTTCACTGCGGCAGTGTCCGGCTGCGCTCGGACACAATGAAACGCACGTTTCATGCCCTTTTTCGCTCAGAAACTTGACGAACAGGCATTTCCGTGCTACATTAATTTGAAACTATTATCCGCGAACCCCGCACAGGAAAGGCACACCATGCTGAACACCGCCATCCTCGGGGCAGGAGCCATGGGCTGTCTCTACGCCTCCTACCTCTGCAAGAACCCGAACATCAGCCTTACGCTGCTCGACCACAGAGCCGAGAAAGTCGACGAGATCAACAAAAACGGCCTCCTGATGGTCGAAAACGACCAGGAGATCCCGTTCAGCGTCCCGGCGAAAGTCAGCGGACGCGGACGCCTCGATCCGGTCGACATCCTGCTCATTTTCGTGAAGGCGCACCAGACCTACGCCGCGCTGAAGGCGAACCGTTCGCTCATCGGGCCGAAGACGGTCGTCGTCTCGCTTCAGAACGGCATGGGAAACTACCTGGAGATCGTGAAGTTCGTGCCGCTGGACCGCATCGTGATCGGCACCTCGAATCACAACAGCACGCTGCTCGGCAGCGGGCATTTCCTGCATGCGGCGGACGGCAAGACCATCATCGGCGCGTTCGCGAAGGATTCGCCGCACGTGGAGCTGATCCGGTCCATCTTCGACGAATCCGGGCTCGACATTTCCGTGTCGAACGACGTCCGCGTGCTCATCTGGCGCAAGCTGCTCGTGAACATGTCCATCAACCCGCTCACCATGCTGCTCGAGGTCAAAAACGGGTTCATCCAGTCCAACCGCCCGAGCTGGGACATCGTACGGCAGATCGTCGACGAGGGGCTGACCGTGGCGAAGGCCGACGGCATCGACTTCGACCGCGAGGAGATACTGGAGCTCGTGCACAAGATCTGCGTGCTCACGCGTACCGGGTGTTCCTCCATGTTCCAGGACCGCATCCACAAGCGCCGCACCGAGATCGACTTCATCAACGGCTCGGTCGTTTCGCTCGCCCGCAAGCACGGCATCGCCGTGCCCGTGAACGCCCTTCTCGTCCAGCTCGTCCACGCGGTCGAGGATTCCCTCACCGGCGAGTAGGCGGCGATCCGCGAAAAGCACGAATCCGAACCCGGAAAGAAGCGATCCCATGCTGAAGAAACCTGCCATTGACGA
>JAEEQO010000083.1 GCA_016285335.1 Victivallales bacterium
AATTCGAAATCGTCCATGGTCTGAAGTTCGCGGTGCACGTATTCGGCGGCCAGGGCAAACGCGCGCGCCCGATGGCTGATCTTCGACTTTACTTCTTCGCCGAGCTCGCCGAACGTCTTGTCGTAGCCGTCCGGGATGAAGATCGGGTCGTAGCCGAAGCCATCCGTGCCGCGCGGCTCGAACGCGATGCGGCCAGTCACCTCGCCGCGGAACGTCTCCACGATATCGCCGCGGTAGGCCAAGGCGATCACGCAGACAAACCGCGCCCGGCGGTCGTCGAAGTTTTTCAGCTCGTCCAGGAGCTTCGCCATCTTTTCGGCATAAGTGGCATTTTCGCCGCCGTACCGCGCGGAATAGATGCCGGGAGCGCCGCCCAGCGCCTTCACCTCCAGCCCGGAATCGTCCGCGAACGCCGCCATATCGGCATAGCGGGCGGCCTGTCCGGCCTTGATGCGTGCGTTCTCCTCGAACGAGGTCCCGTTCTCTATGATCTCGGGGAATCCCTTGATGGTATCGGGCGAGATAATGCTGACGCGACCGGAATCGGCCGAAGCATCGAGCATGGCCTGGAATTCCTGGATCTTGTGTTTGTTCGTGGTGGCGGCGAGGATCTGAAGCATGGGAGCGTGTCTCCTGTCTTAATTGGCTGTCAGCTCATTGTAGATTTGTTCATATTCTTCGACCATGTGCGAGACGGAACACAGGACGAAGGGGTCGGAGCGGCCTGCGTTGACCGCCTCGGAAAGCGCCTTCGCCAGACGGATCCCGTCCGGGTCGTTGTTGAAATCGATGCACTGGGCGAACCCGCCCGCGTACTGGTCGCAGAGTTCGGGGAGGGAATCGGCGGTGGAGGTGACTACGGGCAGACCGAGCGTCATGGCCTCGGTCAGCGTGAGCCCGTAGCCCTCGTAGCGGGACGGCACGACCATGGCGTCGAACGCCGCCATCAGGCTGCGGGCATCCTGACGGTATCCGGGAAGCGCGAAAACGAGCTTCGGGTACCGCATCGCTCGCATCCGGCGTTCCAGGTCGTCGCGTTCCGGCCCCTCGCCGATGATGACGACGCCCCAGCGTTCGCCGTCCGGCACGCGGTCGTTCAGCGCGCCCATGCGGTCGAACAGCAGGTCGTAGCCTTTCTGCCGGTCGAGCCGCCCCACGGACCCGATGACTTTCGTGCAGTCTTCCATCATGCACCATTTGCGGAAATCGCGGCATTCCTCCGGCGACGCGGGCTCCACGGGGTCGCATCCGTTGTAGACCACTTTGAACCGTTTCCGGGGAATGCGGCAGACGGCGGAATGGAACTGCGCCGCGGCTTTGGAAACCGCGGTCAGCACGCTGGCATGGCGCACCGACATCCGGTCCAGCATGAAGTAGAACCCCTGCGTCCGGCGGCGGTCGGCGATGTGGATCGTGTTCACGAGCGGGATCCCGCTCCCCGCGAGCGCAAAGCGTGCGAGAAGGTTGGCGTGCATCATGTGCGAATGGACGATCTCCGGCTCCAGCCGCTGAAGAGCGTACCGGACTAAAAACGGCAGCACGCAGAAATCGAGCTTGGTGGCGTTCAGGAACGCCACGCGGGCGCCCGCCGTCTGGAGCGCGTCGACCAGGCAGTCGTCGCGGGGCGGCGCCATCAGGGACAGGACGTCGCAGGTGTGCCCCCTGGCGATCAGGCGGCATACCAGGTCGGTCAGGACGCGTTCCGCGCCGGCCGGATCCAAATCCGTTATGAGCGATACGATTTTCATTGTGTTTCTATCCAAAAAATGTGAACTGCAACATAAGCCGGATTCTGTCTCCGCGCTTTCGCACGGGGGCGGCCATCTGTCTGAGCGGCCAGAACCCGGGACTGGTAACGCCGCGGGCAGCGACATCGTCCCCTATTTGGCCTTGCTCCGGAAGGGGCTTGCCATGCGGCCCGGATCGCTCCGAAGCCCGGTGGTCTCTTACACCGCCGTTTCACCCTTGCCGGACGTCCGAAGACGTCAGGCGGTCTGTTCTCTGTTGCGCTTTCCTTCCCGCGGGGTCGCCCCCGCGGCATCTTTCTTGAAGAAAGACTTCCTGCCCTGTGGAGTCCGGACTTTCCTCTTTGCAAAGCAAAGCGGCCGCCGTTGCAATTCACATTCTTACTATATCATAGCGCACGCGAAATTGCAAGTCATTTTTTCGTTTTTCCGCCATGGAAGATGCGGAAGTCCGCCCTGCCTGCACGGCGGGAAACGGGACAGGAGGCGGAAATAGCGGGGGGGGACGCGAGCGGACGCGGGGAAAAGACCGTGCCTTTTTCCGACTTTTTTCGCTTCGGAGGTTGCAATCCGTCCGTCCGCGTGTTACATTGATTAAAGGACACATCCGCCTGAATGAACAGAAGTGCCCTGAACCGAAAGAACATGGAACTAACGAGGTATGCCACAATGTTATGCCAGATATGCAAGGCCAATCCGGCCACCATTCACATACAGGAGATCGTAAACGGCGAGACCAGTACGCTTCACATCTGCGCCGAATGCGCCGGCAAGCGCAATATCGCCGAGGGTAACGCAAATTCGCATTTTCACGAGATGCTCGAACGCCTCACGCAGGCGATCGCGAACAGCGCCGACCTGAAGCTCGCCGAACTCTTCGAACCGAAAAAGCAGCAGGAAGAGGAGAAGACGCAGGACCTCGCATGCACCGTCTGCGGGACCACGTTCCAGTCCTGGAAGAAGACCGGCAGGCTCGGCTGCGCCGCATGCTACGAGCAGTTCGCCCAGCTCCTTTTCCCCGAATTCCCGCTGGTCCACCACGGCAGCGTCCATTGCGGCAAAACGCCGCCGGAGACCGTCGAACAGTGGCAGGACCCGGTCGTCTCCGAACGCATCAACCTGCGACGCGAGCTCGAAGAACTCTGCAAGGGGCTCGACGAATCCATCCGCCGCGAGGAATTCGAGCAGGCCGCGGAACTCCGCGACAGGATCGCCGCGATCGAAGCCGAACTCAACTCCGCCGAGCTCATCCCGGACGAATCCGCCACGGGTGAACCGGCGAAGAAGCCGCGTGGCCGCGGAAGGAGGAAAACCCCATGATCTTCCATCCCAGGATCCGCCATATCGCGGATCGCGGGCCGGTCTTCATCGGACAGGGCCCCATCCTTTCCACGTTCATTTCGCTCTCGCGCAACATCGACGGCCTCCAGTTTCCGGCGACCGCGTCGTCCAACAGCCTGGAATCGGCCGCGGAACTCGCGCTGGCCGCGCTGCATCACGATGACGTCCGCGAACTGCTCCCGAACATGTTCCAGATCAAGCACGAACTCCTCACCGAGTCCGACCGCGAACTGCTCGTGGAGCGCGAACTGCTCGGCCGCACGCAGACCGACATCGCGCCCCGCCGCGTCTTCGTCTGCGCCGAGGACGGCTCGACCTCCATCCTCATGAACGGCGAAGACCATCTCTGGCTTCACATGACCGCCGCCGGGTCCGCCTTCCGCGAACTCTGGGTCCGCATGTCCGCGCTCGAATCCGCGCTCGCACGCCACCTCCGCTTCGCGTTCCACCCGCGCTTCGGCTACCTGACCGGTTCCTCCTCGCTTGTCGGGACCGGGCTCAGGATCACGTTCCTGATCCATCTTCCCGCGCTCGGGCTCTCCGGACGCCGCAAGAAGATCCTCGAACGCCTCGAAGACGCCGGGCTCGCCGCGGAACCGTATTTCCCCGTCGACGGCAACGCCGCCGGAAACCTCTTCCTGATCTCGAACCGGACCACGCTCGGGGAACGCGAGGAGGACCTGGGGCTCCGCATGACGGAATTCGTCACGGCGATCTCCCATGAGGAAGAACGCACCCGCGCCGAAATGCTTGCGCGCCAGAGACTGCTGTTCCTCAACGCCTGCGGACGCGCCTACGGCCTGCTTCGCAATTCCTACCTCATTCCGACCTCGGAAGCCCTCGACGCCCTCTCCATCATGAAGCTCGGCGCGGATTCCGGCGTCTTCCGGCATTTCACGCGGCAGGACTGGGCGGAACTCCTGCTCGAATGCCAGCCAGCCCATCTCTGCTGCCGCAAAAACATGAAACTCACGCCCCTCGAACGCGGCGAATACCGCGCCTCGCGCTTCCGCGAACGCCTCGACGGACCGGAACCCGCCCCCCGCGCGGCAGACGACGCAGACAACTGATCCCGACCTCCCGCAGAACAACAGGCCGCAGCTTTTTTTTTAACATGGACAACACGTTTTTCAGCATCGCACTGGCCGTTCTCGAAATGACCTTCCTTTTCGTGACGCTCCTGCTGCTCCATGGCTTGAAAAAGCAGCTGGGCACTCCGGCGTCCTACGTCGCCATGGGCCTGCTCTTCGGGTTCACGCAATTCGCGGGCGCGGGCGGCCTCACGATCGTCACGGGGTATTCCGGGTTCGACATCCCGCTGTCGTCCGGCGTGCTGATGCTGCCGTTCCTGGGCATCCTCGCGGTCATCTACATCGCAGACGGCACGCTGTCCGCACAGCGCGTAATCATCGGGCTCATGATCTCGCTGGCGCTGTATCTTTACCTCGCCCACCTGACCGTGACGCAGGCCGAAATGCTCCCGTCCTCGGAGTCCGGCGACACGCTTGCCGCGTCGTTCACGGTCATGATGCGGAGCAGCCTGGGCGTGATGGCCGCGAATGTGCTGTCCTTCACGGTCGACATCTTCCTGCTCCCGATCTTCTACCAGGGGCTCCGCAACCGCCGCATCAACCTCTTTCTCTGCGTGGCCGCCTCGCTGATCGCGGTCCAGCTGAGCGACGCGCTGGTCTTTTCCGCCGTGCACCGCTGGGGCCGCCCGGACTGGTGGCTCGAACTGGAGGCGTCCTACCTCTTCAAGTCGCTCATGGTGCTGTGGCTCAGCGTCATCATCACGTTCTACATCTCCCGCATCCGCTACGAACTGCCCGGCGAAGGACGCGGCGCGCTCGACATCGTGATCGCGTTCTTCGGCAACTACGGCAAGCGGGTCGAACTGGAAAAGACCCTTCGCGACACGGAGGAACGCTACAGCGTGCTCTTCCGAAACGCCGTCGCCAGCATCTTCCTGACCGACCTCGACGGCGTGATCTCCGAAGCCAACGCCTCCGCCGCAAACGCCTTCGGGACATCCGCCGACGAACTCAAGGGCAAGTCGTTCCCCGAGCTCGCCGGCATCGAACGCACCCAGTGGGATGCCCTGCTGGAGGAACCGACCGCGCGCTACACCGCCTCGCTCCCCGGCGGCGAACGCATCCTCGAGCTTGCCATCAACCGCGTCGTCATCGCCGAGACCCCGATGGCGCTGGTCCACGGCCGCGACGTGACCGAACGGACGCGCCTGGAACGCGAACGCGAGATCTGGCGCGAACAGACGTTCCACCGGCAGCGCCTCGAATCCATCGGCGAGCTCGCGGGCGGCATCGCCCACGACTTCAACAACTTCCTGCAGGCGATCCAGGGGCACCTCGACCTCATCAAATACATGTACCCCGTCCGGGAAGAAAACGCGCGCCGCCACATCGAGGTCATCGACTCCATCACGGAACGCGCCGCCACGCTCACGCGCGATCTGCTCGGATTCGCACGCCGCGGCAATTTCACCGCGTCCGACATCGACCTCGCCGCTTTCCTCAATACCTCCGCCGCGATGTTCCTCCCCTCCGCCTCCGGCATCGACTTCAAGCTCGACCTGCCCCCGAAAAATGATCCCGGCGGAGAGGCCGCCCCTCTGACCGTCCGCGGCGACCCCGTCCAGCTTCAGCAGGTCATCCTGAACCTCCTCATGAACGCCCGCGACGCCGTGAAGAAACTCCCCGAACACGACCGCCGCATCACGATTTCGCTCGGCACCCCCGCTTCGCTCGGCGTCGATCCGCTCCCGCCGCCCGATGCCGAACTCTCCCCCGAAGCCCGCTACTGCGTGATCCGCATCCGGGATTCCGGGCCCGGCGTCCCGGAGGAACTCCGCACGCGCATCTTCGAGCCGTTCTTCACCACGAAGGCGGTCGGCCAGGGCACCGGGATGGGCCTTTCCATGGCGTACGGCATCCTCATCACGCACAAAGGCTGGCTCCAGCTCGATCCGCCCGCGCCGGATGCGGCAGGCGCGGCATTCTCGCTCTTCCTACCGCTCCAGACGAAGCCCGCCAATCCGTAAAAACCTCCGTTTCGTCTTACAAACGTTGCATTGCATTTACTTTTTCGATCGTCTTTTTTTCGAAAAAAACGGGAAAAAAACGTCCGCGGAATTGTAAAAAAGAAAAAAGCCTGTATATTATATTGGCAAATGGTATTCAACAAAGCCGTTGCCAAGTGCCTTACGCGGCCCGGCAAAACATGATCGGAGCAGCTTATGAGCAATCAAGCCATCGACGCCTTCATGGCGAACTTCAAGTTCGAAAGCCTCACTTTCGACGACATCTCCCTCCTGACCCAGTATGCCGATTTCCTCCCCTCGGATACCGACATCTCCACGAAGTTCTCCCGCAACATCAAGCTGAACATCCCCTTCGTCAGCGCCGCCATGGACACCGTGACCGAGGCCGAAATGGCGATCGCCATGGCAAAGCAGGGCGGCATCGGCGTCATTCACAAGAACCTCGACGTCCAGACCCAGGCAGAAGAGGTCCGCAAGGTCAAATTCTACCTCAACGGCTTCATCAAGACCCCGATCACGTTCCGCGAGGACCAGACCGTGCAGGAGATGCTCAACTACAAGCACGCGCACAACTTCTCGTTCTCCGGGTTCCCCATCGTGGACGCCAACGGCAAGCTCGTCGGCATCATCACCGCCCGCGACATCAAGTTCCTCTCCAGCTTCGACATCCCGATCCGCGACGTCATGACGAAGCCCGTCGTCTTCGCGACCGGGGCGCCCTCGCTCGAGGACGCGTTCCAGCTCATGATGAAGAACAAAGTCGGCAAGCTCCCGACCATCGACGCGGACGGCAGGCTCACCGGCCTCTTCAGCTTCACCGACGTCCGCACGCTCATCGAGAACATGGAACCGGCGTACAACCGCGACGCCGAGCACCGCCTCCGCGTGGCCGCCGCCGTCGGTCCGTACAACGAGGACCGCATCGAGGCCCTCGCGCAGGCCGGCGTCGACGCGTTCGTGATCGACACCGCGCACGGCCACAGCAAGGGCGTGATCGACACGGTGAAATACATCAAGGACAAATACGCGGGCATTGACGTCGTGGCCGGCAACATCGCCACGTACGACGCGGCGAAGGCGCTGCTCGACGCGGGCGTCGACGCGGTCAAGGTCGGCATCGGCCCCGGCTCCATCTGCACCACGCGCGTCGTGGCGGGCGTCGGCACTCCGCAGGTCTCCGCCATTTACGAGGCGTACAAGGCGATCGGCGAGGAAGTCCCGATCATCGCGGACGGCGGCATCAAGCAGTCCGGCGACGTGCCGAAGGCCATCGCGGTCGGCGCTTCCTGCGTTATGATGGGCTCCGTGCTCGCCGGCACGCTCGAAGGCCCCGGCGAAAAGACGTTCCGCAACGGCCGCCGCTACGTGCTCTACCGCGGCATGGGCAGCCTCGTGGCGATGCAGAAGTCCAAGGGCAGCCGCGAACGCTACGGCCAGCAGGACACCGACGACGTGAAGCAGATCGTCCCGCAGGGCGTCGAAGGCATGGTCCCCTACCGCGGCTCCCTCAGCGAAGTCCTCTGCCAGTTCATCGGCGGTCTCCGCTACTCCCTCGGCTACTGCGGCACGAAGACCATCCCCGAGCTCCGCGCCCGCGCCAAAGTCACGCGCGTCAGCCCCTCCGCCCTGAAGGAAGCGCATCCGCACGACATCATCATGACGCGCGACGCGCCGAACTACATGCAGGAAAACTGAGCCGGAGCCATCTTCGGTCTATCAACCCGGGAAAGACGGCGGACCATGTTCAAATTCATCATATCCCTGCTGCTCTTTCCCGTGCTTTTTCTGCTTTCGCTCGACTGCATCGCCGCGGGCATCTGCAAATGGATCGTCTCCGGCGGCTTCTCCGGCGCGGAATCCGCCGTGCATTCGGCGAAAGCCACTGCCTATTTCATGATCGCGAGCGGCCTCACGCTGAGCGTGGTCTGCGTCGCACTCGGCATCCCGCTGATGATCCTCTCGTTCATCTTCAAAAGCTGGCGCCGCGCGCTCGTCTCCATCGGCATCACGCTCATCGCCGCCGCGCTCTGGCGGTATTTCATGCTCCTGCCGTATTTCCTCTGAGGCGGACGACACCATGCTCATCGCCGCCGATTCCAAGATCCCGTTCCTGAGGGGCATTTTCGAGCCCTTCGCCGACGTGCGGTATCTCGACCCCGGCGAGTTCACGCCGGAGACCGTCCGCGACGCCGACGCCCTCATTATCCGCACGCGCACGAAATGCGACGCCGCGCTGCTGGAACACTCCCGCGTTTCCGTGATCGCGACCGCCACCATCGGCACGGACCACATCGACGCGAACTGGTGCGCCCGGCGCGGGATCATCGTGGAGAACGCCGCGGGGTGCAACGCCGCGTCCGTGGCGCAGTACATGACCTCGGCGCTGCTCCGCGTCTCGTTCCGGCACAATGTGGATTTACGTGGAAAAACGCTCGGCGTCGTCGGCTGCGGGCACGTCGGCACGAAGGTCGCCGCCGCGGCCGCCGCGCTCGGCATGAACGTGCTCGCCAACGACCCGCCGCGTGCCGAACGCGAATGGGAATCGGGGTTCGTCTCCCTCGAACAGATTCAAAGCGAGGCGGATTTCGTCACGTTCCACGTGCCGCTGACGAACTCCGGCCCGTACCCGACGGAACATCTGGCGGACGAAAGCTTCTTCCGCGGGCTCAAGCGCAAGCCGTTCTTCTTCAACACCTCGCGCGGGGACGTCGTGGACGAATTCGCGCTGAAATCGGCGCTCCTCGACGGGCGCATCGCGGGCGCCGTGCTGGACGTCTGGCACAACGAGCCGGACATCGACCGCGCGCTCCTGTCTCTCGTCGATTTCGGCACGCCGCACATCGCGGGGTATTCCGCCGACGGCAAGGCGAACGGCACGGCGATGGCGGTCGAAGCCGTCGTGTCGAATCTGCCGACCCACGTCGTCATCCGCGCCCCCCGCGCTTTCGCCGACATGCGGAACGCCCTTCCGCGGATGAAGGCGGACATCCTGGCGAAGGTCCCCGCGCCCGCCAACCCGGTCGTCGCGCTCGATCCCGCCTCGCCGCACCCGCTCGCGGACGCCGTGTTCGCGTCCTACGACGTGGCGGACGACGATGCCGCGCTCCGGTCCGCGCCGGAACGCTTCGAAGCCCTGCGCGGCTCCTACCGCGTCCGCCGCGAGTTCCCGGCGTACACGATTCAGGCGGATCAGCCGATGCCCCCCGCGCTCCTGGACACGCTCAAAAAACTGGGATTCCTCCTGCCGCAGGATTGAGCCTTTTTCCTTCCCGCCCCCCATTCGCCGCAAAGCATCCCTGCCGCTCTGCCGTCGCCGGAACTCTTGAAAAAAAGTGGAAAAATGCGTTTGCATTTCATCGTTCGGCGTGTTATATTGTGGCAAATATTTCGGTTTATACTTATAGGTTCGCGCACGCATGACGCTCCACACTCTTTTCGTTTCTTCTTTCGCTTCGTCTGCGTTAATCCGAGAACATCACGCAGGCTTTTGAGCAGTTCGAACCTGCCTTCGGCGGCATGGAGATGACACTGAATTGAAAACGCTGTTTTCCTGTGTATAGAAATGAATGTCCGCAACGAGTGCTTTGAAGACGGCACAGCCCCCGCATCCCTTTTGCTGCGAATCTTCCCCTTCCTCGGACGAAAGCCCCCTCTGTTTTTTCTCGCAATCCGACGCCGGCGGGCGGGTGATCCCCGGGGCATTCGGCAGTGACCATATACATGGATTCGTCGCAAATCTGTGCATTTCTGCAGGACTCGATGAGCTCAACATCAAAGACGCGCATTTGCTTTTTCAAACCGCACATTATCGTTTCACACCTCAAAACCGGGATATTCATTGGACTTGGCCGTCACTTGTCAAGCTGAATGCACGTTTGTCAGAGTAAACGCACCCTGCCGTTTTTCTCCCCGTGCGTTAACTTTTTCAAATGGCATTGTGAAAAAACGGGATAAATGTGTCAATTTTTCGGGAAATGAGTTTGATTTCCGTTCGAACAATGATATATTATATATATAAAGACATAATCCCGGGGCAGGATTGTCCTGCTCCTGAGCACTAACCAGATTCTCGCGGACCTCGCCGCGAGTTCGAAATGTAATCTAAGGACAAACCGGACATGATCGAAGTGAACACGACATATCCTAGGCAGACGCGGAGCGGCGTTGACACCAAGGTTCTTTTCACTTCGGTTCCGGTTACTCTTTCTCGAACTCAATCTGAGTTCGGTCTTGCCTGGGCGAATAAAATGAGCACAAGCAAGCAAACAAATCCAGCCCGCTTTCGCTTGACGTTCAGGTGGCCTGTTGTTTCACACAGCAGACACGAGTCAGCAACTTTCTTTTTAACCAACAGCTATCCCTCTCCTGCATCAGGAGCGTTTCATCGCGCCCTGATTTCCGGTCAGCGGACAACAAACTCAACATTCATGCCGACATGGGCTATCTCCACACCCGTGCCGGCTTTTTTCATTTCGAGAAACACACCAAAGCCGTTTACCTCAGGATATTCTGAGCACAACGGCTGTTCTTGTTTCTCTTTAGGCTGTCAATAGAGAAAAGTTGGCAGTTTGGGGTTCTTTATGACTGAATCGGGATGATTTGTCATGATGAAATCCCAGTCTAAAATGGACATCCGTTCGAGAGTCGGTTTCTCGAGGGGATGGTGGAACGTGGAAAGATTTTGGAAGAATGAACATGGAAACGACTTTGAATGAGGCGGATAATCCTGTTCCGGACGTATCGGGAAACGCTCAGGAAAGAGTTGAGATAACGATTAAAGACGGGGCAATTTGGATGCCGATTCTTACACGTCCTCTGCATGAGTTCCGCCTTTGCGATTTTTGCAAAAAAAACGAGATTCCTTATTACCTGCCTCTTGTACCCGATTTTACGTTTCACAATGTTTACAAAGGCCAAAAGAGGCATACATA
>JAEEQO010000084.1 GCA_016285335.1 Victivallales bacterium
TTCGTTCCTTTCGACCCAGAGAAGCGCCTCTTCGGGACCGGGCTGAACCGGGTTCGCGAGGGCGGCAGGCTCGATGTTCTTCACGTCCGGGGTGTAGCGGAGCGCGGAGGCCGGGACGGCGAGGACGTCGCGGCGGGCGTCGCGGATGAACTTGACGTTGGCGGTGAGGTAGGGTTTCAGCTTGCCGTCCGGGTTGTCGGTGTTGACCTCGACGATGTAGGTCACGACGTTCGAGGAGAGCGTGGCGTTGAGGCGGATGCGGAAGACCTTGCCGTGGAAGGTGACGCCGGGGAAGGCGTCGCAGGAGAACGTGACGTCCATGCCGGGCGTGATGTTGCCGATGTCGGCTTCGTTCACGGAGACCCAGACCTGCATCTTCGCGAAATCCTTCGCGACGAGGAAGATGCTGGACGCGGCCTGGTTGGACACGACGGTCTGGCCGATGCTGACGCGGCGGTCGATGATGACGCCGTCCATCGGGGCGGTGATGGTGCAGTAGTCGAGGTTGCGTTTGGCGCGGAGCAGGGAGGCTTCGGCGCTGGAGAGGGTGCCCTTGGCGCTGGAAAGGGAAGCCTTCGCCTCTGTGAGCGCGGCCTTCTTCACGGCGATCTCCGCCTGCGCGGTGTTGTAGTCGGACTGATAGCTGTCGTAGTCGCTCTTGGTCATGGTCTTGGACTGGTAGAGCGTCTGGGCGCGGTCCCAGTTCGCCTTGGCGAGGGCGAGACGTGTCTCGCTCTGCTTCAGGCTTGCTTCGGCGCTTTCGATGCCAGCTTCCGCCTGGAGGATGCCGGCCTTGGCGCGTTCATGCGTGGCCTCGGCGTCCTGAAGGTCCGCCTTGTATGGCACGTCGTCGATCTGCGCCAGGACCATGCCGGTCGTGACGCGGGAGCTGAAGTCGACCGTGTTGCCGTCGGAGTCCTTGCCGAAGCTCATGACCTTGCCGTTGACCTGCGCGCCGACGTTCACGAGTTCCTCGGGTTCGACGGTGCCGGTGGCGGAAATGGAGCGGATGACGTCCGTGCGGGTGACCTCCTCGGTGCGGAAGACGACTTTTGCCTTGTCCTTGCCGGAATAGCTCTTCAGGACTTTCAGTCCGAAGTAAACGACTGCCGCCACGACGGCGAGCAGGACGATCGTTTTCATTGTTTTTTTCATGTAGATGGAACCTTTATGTCAGTTTTGATGTTGTTTCGGCATGGGGCAGGGGGATCAGTTGCCCTGTTCGTCGGCCGGGACCGCGGCGGGCGCGGAGCCGTCCGTGGTGACGGGCACATTCGACCCGTTCGGAGCAGCGGCGGGATTGACGGGCTCGCCGGAGGAGGCGGACGTCTTGGCGCCGGCGGTGTCTTCCGGCTGGTCGCGGTCGCTGAACGCGTAGACGGCGGCGTCAAGTTGCGCCTTCGCATTGGAGGCGTTGATGACGGCGGAGAGCAGGCTGTGCTGGGCGCTGATGACGGAGTTTTCCGCTTCGTTGAGGCGTGTGACCAGCGCGGTGCCGGCCTTGTATTCGTTTTCGACGAGGTCGCGGGTGTCGTGCGTGAGCTTGTAGATGTCGCGCGAAATGTGCGCCTTTTCGATGTTGGTCACGTAGTTGTCGTAGGCGGTGCGGACGTCGGTCACGACGGTGATCCAGGTCTGCGCGAGCTGGTAGTCGGACTCGGCGAGGCTGGCGTAGGACTGGAGCGCGGAGAAGTAGTCGGAGAACCCGTTGAAGAGGTTCCAGCTCGCATTGACGCCGTAATTGAAGCTCCAGGAGCCGGACCAGCTCGTCGTGGTGCGGTCAAGCCGGGTCTGGTTGCGGCTGTAGTTGTAGCCGAGGCTGTAGTTGGCATTGACCGAGGGGCCGAACGCGGAGAGGGATTTCCAGAAGGTGTACTTGGCCGTTTCGAGGCGGTCGCGGTACTGTTTGAGGTCGGGACGGTTCGCGAGGGCCGTGTCGAGGTAGACGGTCACGTCTTCGAGCTCTTCGTCCTTCGGCATGGTGACCTCCTCGAACGCGACGGTGTCCGGGATGGTGCCGTCCGTGATGCCGAGCGTTCCGGCGAGGACGTACTTGGCCGACCGGATGTTGTATTCGGTGCGGATCAATTCGAGTTCGCCGTTTTTGAGGGTGATGCGGAAGTTGAGGACGTCGGAGAGCAGCGCGGTGCCGGCGTCGTACTTGTCCTCGGCTTCCTTCAGCATTTTTTTGCTGTAGTCGATCTGCGCCTGGGCGATTTCCCTCTGGGAGATGGCCTGCTGGACGTCGTTGTATGCGTATGCCACGGTGCGGAGCAGCAGGCGGCGCGCGTCCTCCTGGGCTTCCTTCGCGGCGTCGAGGTTGTATTTCTGGGCGAGGACGTTCATTTCGCGTCCGAGGCAGTCGAAGATGAGCCACGAACCGCTGAAGGACGGGCCGATGCTCGTGTTGTACGTCCACGGCTTTTCGCCGGAGCTGGCGGACGTGACCTTGCCGAAGCTCTGGGAGAAGGAGAGCCCGGTGTTCAGCGTGGGCGCGTATGAGGAGAAGCTCTGGTAGTAGCGGGCGCGGGCGGAGTCGATGGTGTACTTGATGCGGAGGAAGTCCGGGTTGTTCTGCAGGGCGATCTCCTGCGCCTTTTCCAGCGAGAGAAGCCCGGCATCCTCGGGGAAGAGGATCTTTTCTTCGTCGGGAATGTCGGTGAACGTGGAGTGCCGGATCGCCATGGGGGGCTTGGTGTAGCTCTGGCAGCCGCCGAAAACGAGTGCGAGCGGGACGGCGAGAAGGAGAAGTTTCTTATTCATGGTTCGTTTGAATACTCCGGAGGAAAAGTTGAACGGTTGGACCGGGGTCGATGGAGATTTCCCCGATGTCGTTGATGATACAGATATGGTGGAGTGCGCCGTTGAAGAGGATCCCGGCGGCATTGAGGTCGACGTCGCGGAATTCGCCCGCGGCGATGCCGTCGCGGATGACGCGTTCGATGGTGGCCTGGCGGCGCATCCCCCCGACGATGGCGGGGTGGGTGGAATCCTTCGCTTTCGGCGGTGGCACGTTTTCCATGATGGCGCGATGATATTTACGCTTCTGGTTGAACGTGTCGACGATGCAGCGTGCCATTTCGGCGAGCCGGTCGGACGCGGACCCGCCGCCGGACGCGATCGCATCGAGCTTGTCGCAGAGCTCCGTGATGGACGTTCTCGCGATGGCGTACAGGATGTCGTTCTTGTCCTTGAAATAATTATAAAGGACGCCGCGCGAGACCTTGAGGCGTTTCGCAATGTTCTCGGTGGTGAAGGCCTCCCAGCCGCCTTCGCAGAGCAGAGCGATGCCGGTCGCGCAGACGTCATGCCTGACGGATTCGGTCATCATTTCGCGCATTTTCTGGGTGTATCTGGGCATGTACGGAAACGATTTGAGGCAAGAATTGTTTGATTTAGAAAGAATTGACAGCATGATTTTATTGTGACACACTGTCACGAGCGACATAAAAGATACACCGTTTTCGCATGAAATCAAGAAGATTTTCGCCTCTTTAACTTGAATTTGTCAAATAATGCATTACATTTAATAAAAATTTCATGTTTCAAACCGTGAGGAGACCGAACAAATGAGCGAGACACCGCTGCCCGACCTGACACAACCGAAAAGCAAATGGAGCGTTGGTACGCTCACGTACACGGCGGCGGGGCTCGCCCTGCTGTTCGTCCTGCTGCTGTGGGGCGATTTCGCGTGGTCCATGAAGGACCGCGTGGTGTTCCCGATGACCGTGAAGCTGGCGAAAGACCGCTTCGAGATGGACGACACATGGTACTCCATCCTGATCATCTCGTTCCCGAACTTCACGAACATCTTCCTCATGCCGATCGTGAGCTATCTTTCCGACCGGCACCGCGGACGCCTCGGCCGCCGCATCCCGTTCCTGCTCTTCACCACGCCGTTTATCGTGATCGGCCTGCTGGGCATCGGCATGAACGCGGAGATCGGGAAGCTGATCCAGTCCGTCACGACGTTTGACGCGCGGACCGCCGGGCTGGTCGGGTTCTGCTTCTTCTGGGTGCTGTTCGACTTCGGCAACACGCTGGCGTCGGCGATCTTCAACGCGCTGGTGAACGACGTGGTGCCGCAGCGCATCATCGGCCGGTTCTTCAGCCTGTTCCGCATCATCAGCCTGCTGGCGGGCATCCTTTACAACTACTACCTCTTCGAGCACGCGCTCGACTGGTTCAAATGGATCTTCCTCGCGCTCGGCGCGCTGTATGCCGCCGGACTCTATTCCATGTGTTTCTTCGTGAAGGAAGGCAAGTATCCGCCGCCCGAGGCGATCCCGGAAGGGAAGAGCCGGGTCCAGCGCGTGTTCGGCGCGTTCTTCGACTACTTCCGCCAGTGCTTCTCCGTGCCGTACTACCGCTGGATCATCGTGGCGCTCCTGCTGGCGTCCATCAGCTTCCAGCCGATCAACAACTTCTCCATCCAGTACGCCAAGGCGCTCGCCCTGCCGGACAGCTCCTACGGTCAGCTCCTCGCGATCACGTACTGCTTCTCCATCGTCCTGAGCTATCCGCTGGGAAGCCTCGCCGACCGGTTCCATCCGGTCCGCACCAGCTTCATTTCCCTGGTGGCGTACGCGGTCCTGATGCTGATCGGCTGGTTCATGGTCGGCAGCACGTGGGAAACGTCGTTCACGTACCATGTTCCCGGGATCATGGCCGAACCGAAGACGCTCGTGCTGACCGCGTTCGGCATCGTGTTCATCATTCACGGCGTGGTGTCCGGCTGCTACTTCACGCTGTCGAGCTCGCTGCCGCTGCGTCTCTTCCCCGGCTCGATCTTCGCGCAGTTCGCCTCGGCGAACGCGATGATCCTGGCGATCGGGACCACGGTCATCGCCCCGGCGTTCGGGTTCTTCCTGGACGTGCAGGAGAGCAATTACCATCTGCTGTACCTGCTCGGCGCGGCGCTGTCCCTGATCTCCGCGATCGCATTCGTGAAGATCCATCTGTACTACAAGCGGTTCGGCGGCGACGAAGGCTATGTGGCGCCGGACGTGATGACCGCGGAGAATATCGCGAAGGCGGGCGACAAGTACCGGACGTTCATCATCCACGGCGCGGTGGCGGGGATCATCGCCGGCTGCCTGCTCGGCTACTGGTTCGAAAGTCCGGTGATCCGCGCGGAATACGGCTGGGGCAAGTTCTACGGGAACTTCCTTGAACTCATGCAGCGTTCGAGTTATGAGATCGAGGAGAAATACGAGATCATCGATTTGTCCGGAACACAATCCGCCGACGCGACGGCTGCCGATGCGGCTGAAACCGTGGATGCGACTGTTGCCGACGCGCCCGAAAACGCCGACGCGGTCGTCGGAGAAGTAATCAAGTCCGAGATTAAAATAAGGAAGGTCGCCGCTCCGGCGATGCCGTGGCTGCTTTCGGTCGTGACGTTCGGCCTGATCGGACTGTTCCTCGGGGCGCTGATCCCCAATAAGAAGCGTCCCGTGGCGAAAGCATAACGGAATAGCGGGAGGATAAAAAACGCGCAGCCTGATTCGGGCTGCGCGTTTTTTCAGCCGTCGATGCCGTTGTCGGACGGCTGCTCTGCCGTGTCGTCCGGGACCTGTGTCTGCGGCTCCGGCGCGTTCGCGGCGATGAATTCCGCCATCCTGATGAACTGGTCCGGCGTGACGCGTTCCGCACGGATGTCCGGGTCGACCGATGCGTCCGCCATGGCGGCGGCGATCACGTCCGCGCCGAAGACCGCGGCGACCTGCTTGAACATCTTTTTGCGCCGGTGTGCGAACGAGGTGCGCGCGAGGCGGGACAGGATGATTCGGATGTCTTTCGGAGGGATCTCCGGCTTGCGGACAAGGGCGAACAGCGCGGATTCGACGGACGGCTCCGGGTAGAAGACTTCCGGCGGGACCATGCGGACGATACGGCCCGTATAGACGGCGGAAATGCGCACGGTCAGCGCGGAGTAGTCGGGCGTGCCGGGACCAGCCAGGAAACGTTCCGCGACTTCCTTCTGGAGCATGAGAAGCATGTCGGCGGGAGGCGTTTCGAGGTCGAGGAGCTTCGCGATCACGATGGTGCCCGCGCTGTAGGGCAGGTTGGAGATCACGCGGAAGTCGCCGGGGAACAGCTCGTCGTATTTGACGCGGCAGGCGTCGGCTTCGATCAGGTGAAGTCCGAGCGGGACGACGGCGGTGCGGAGGTATTCCGCGAGCTTGCGGTCGAACTCGATGGCGGTGACGTCCGCGCCGGATGCCACGAGCCCGCGCGTGATCGCGCCGAGTCCGGGTCCGATTTCGAGGATGGTCTGGCCGGGCTTCGGGTCGGCTTCGTGAAGGATCTTCGCGCGGAACTGGTCGTCCACGAGGAAATTCTGCCCGAGGCGTTTGCTCGGGGCGACGCCGAGGCGTTCGAGAAGCGGTTTGAGTTCGGCCTTGACCATGGATCAGCGGCCGTTTAGTGATGGTGGTGTCCGCCGCAGCCGCATCCGCAGCCGCAACCGCCCTGCGCGGCCGCCATGCAGTCGTTCGACATCTTGCAGGAGCCGAAGGCGGTTTTCGAGGCGGCGGCGAAGCGGGACAGGAGACGTTTCGCGCCGGAAGCATGGCATTCCGGGCATTCGGGCGCGGGTTCGGAGGCGGATTTGAGAAGCGCCTCGAACTGGCGGCCGCACTTTTTGCATTCGTATTCGAAAATAGGCATGGTTCGAATCAGTGTTTCTCGAATTTCTTGATGAGCCAGAAGACGAAGAGCGCCAGTCCGGTCATCAGGATGAAGAAGAGCGGGAAGGAGAGGTACCAGTATTTGTGGTTCGGCCCGCTCAGGAATTCCGTGAACTCGCTCATGCCGAAGACGCCGGTGAAGAAGGTCGGGATGGCGACCGCGATCACGATGGCGTTCATGTTCTTCATCAGCACGTTCAGGTTGTTGTTGATGATGCTGGAACGCGCGTCGACGAGGCCGGAGAGAATCTGGGAGTAGACCTGCGCCTGGTCGAGGAACTGCCGGTTTTCGATCTGCAGGTCTTCCAGCAGCTCGATGTTGTCCTCGGTGAACTGGAATTTCGCCTGGCCGACCTGGATGCGTTCGAATACGCGCCGGTTGCCGCTGAGCGCGTTCACGTAGTAGACCAGGCTTTTCTTCAGCGTGAACATGTCGAGCAGATTGCTGTTGTTGTACGACTCGTTCAGGTGCGTTTCGATGTCATTGCTGCACATGTTGATCACGCGCAGGTGGCTCTCGAAATGGCGGATGGTCTGGGTCAGGACGCGGAGCATGACGTCCTGCTTGGTGTAGATCTTGGTGGCGAACCTCCCCGTGAAAAGCTGGGGCAGCTCTTCGTCGATCACGAGCACGACGCGGTCGGGGAAGAGGAAGATGCCCATGGATTTCACGAGGAAGAGGAAGTTGTCGTCCGCCGAGTAGTTCTTCGGGTACTTGACGATGATGGCGGTATACTCGTCCTCGAACTCGATACGGGGCGTCTCGTCCGGGTCGATGGAGGATGCCAGCGTGTGCGGGTCGATCCCCAGGACGTCGGTCAGGAACGCGCGTTCGTCCCCGTCGGGCATCACGTAGATGTCGACGGGGAGCGTGCCTGCGTCGGAGTGGGCGATTCGCCCGTCTAAAACGGAATAGCGGTCGAGCATGACGACACCATCCGGACAGGTCAGTTGTTCTTCTTGAAGTCCTGCATGAAGGAGACAAGACGTTCGACGCCTTCAAGCGGCATGGCGTTGTAGATGCTGGCGCGGATGCCGCCGACGGAACGATGGCCCTTCAGGCCGATCATGCCGGCCGCCTTCGCCTCGTCGAGGAACTTCGCTTCGAGTTCTTCGGAGGGGAGACGGAAGACGACGTTCATCTTGGAACGGCTGCACGGGCAGACGGGGTTGCGGAAGTATCCGTCGGAGCCGTCGATCGCCGCGTAGAGGGTCTCGGCCTTCTTGTTGTTGATGCCTTCGAGGACTTCGAGGCCGCCCATGTCCTTCACCCACTCGGTGATGAGGCCGAAGATGTAGATGCCGAAGGTCGGCGGGGTGTTGAACAGGGAGTTGTGGTCGATGTAGGTGGCGTAGCGGAGCATGGTCGGGACGTTGGCGGGAGTGCGCTCCACGAGGTCCTTGCGGATGATGACGACCGCCATGCCGCTGGGGCCGAGGTTCTTCTGCGCGCCGCCGTAGATCATGGCGAACTTGGAGACGTCGAGCTTGCGGGACATGATGTCGCTGGACATGTCGGCGAGCATCGGGACGCCGGCCGGGCAGTTCGGGAACGCCTGGTACTGCGTCCCGTAGATCGTGTTGTTGGAGGTGATATGGAAGAACGCGGCGTCCTCGTCGACTTTCATTTCATCGACCGCGGGGATCCTGGTGTATTTCTCTTCCTTGCTGGAGGCGATGACCTTCACGTCGCCGAAGAGCTTGGCTTCCTTGATCGCCTTGCTGGACCACGTGCCCGTGTCCGCGAATTCCATCGGCTTGCCGGGGACCGCGAGGTTCATCGGGATCATGGCGAACTGCATGCTGGCGCCGCCCTGGATGAAAACGATCGCGTGGGTGTCCGGAACGCCCATGATCTCCTTGAAATTGGAGATCGCGTTTTCAAGGATCTCGTCAAAGAGTTTGTGGCGGTGGGAGTGCTCCATGATGCCGCAGCCGCTGCCCTTGTAGTCGCAGAATTCCTTCTGCGCTTTTTCCATGACTGACTGCGGGATCATCGCCGGACCGGCGTTGAAATTGAAAACTTTCATCGTTCTCTGCTCCTGTTGAAGGTTGAGGTGGTTGACGTTGTTTCAAAAAAAGGTATTATATAATATACCATGCGCACGCGGCGACTTCAAGGCGGAAACGCCCGGAACATCAAAGAAAATGCGGAAAAAAAGCATGTGTTACAAATCCTGTAACGACAGACATGAAAACAAAAACGGCGGGCAGGGGCCATTCCGGGCATCCCGCACCCGCCGGTTCACGGACAGGACTTGAACGGAAGACGCGTCAGTCTTTCTTCCCGTCCTTCTTCTCTTCGCCGTCTTTCTTCTCGTCACCGGACTTCTTTTCGACGAACTCGACATAGTCCAGATAGACGTCGGCCACCGATCCCGTGTACTGGCTGTTCGAGGAAATGCTCAGCGCCCATCCGGACGGGATCTTCTTGAAGAACTTCATCATGTCGTCGTAGACGTTGACTTCCTCCTCGAACCAGGTGTCCATCTTGTCGTTTTTATCGCGCAGGGTGAACCAGTCCACGTCCACGATGTGGTTGTAGGTGGAATGCCCGGTCTTTCCCTTCGGCGTCTCGGTCTGCCATGTATACGAAATGCTTTCCTGCGAGAATCTGCCGTAGCCAACGTAGACGGCGATGCCCTGGTCGTCCTTCGCCTTGACCTCGGCGTCGGCTCCGGTCGGAAGCGTGACGGCTTTCCAGCGCCAGCGCATGACCGGGTATTTCTTCAGGTCGATGTCGGAGCCTTCGACCATGATCACGCCGGTTGCCTTATCGGACTTGATATGCAGGACCTTGTGCTTCAGCTCCTTGTCCTCGACGATCTCGTATTTTACGTCGGGTGTGCCGATCTTGCCCTGATAGCTCCAGCCTTCGGGAATGCCCTTCTTGTCGAGCTTCGACGTCTGGAAATCCCAATGGCGAACGGGTTCCTTGGCGTTCAGGCCTGAGGTGAAGAATGCGCACGGAGCGAGCAGTGCGGCGGCGAGAACGGCGGATTTGAAACGACGGTTCATTTGATCTTCTCCCATTTCCATTCACGTTCGTATTGGTCGCGCCGGTCAAGGATCTCCTTGACGTACTTGCGCGTGGATTCGATGTCGATGTTCTGTATGACGTTTCCGTCGTGCAGAAGCGGTTTCCATGTCTCGGCACGCTGAATGCCGGCGTTGTACTCGCACAGGGCGAGCGTTTCTGCCTCGGTGTAGTCCTTCCAGCGGTTCAGCGCGCGGCCGAGGAACCACGACCCGATCTCGATGTTGAGCTCGGGGTCCATCAGCGCGCCGTCGGACGGCACTTTGCGGTGGAACGTGTTTTCCCAGTCTTTCACGGCGGCCTGCGGCATGATTTGCATGAGGCCGATCTCGCCTTTGCTGCCGATGCAGGAGGAGTCGAACCGGCTTTCCTTCCAGATGACGGCTTTCAGGAGCGGCGGATAGACGCCGTTTCTGCGTCCGGCGGACACGATGAGCTTGTCGTAACGGGTCGACCGGTCCATGTAATTGAGCACGAAAGAACCGGCTTTCCACAGCCCGACGCCCATCAGGACACCGATCAGCGCGAACAGCAGCAGAAGCAGGACCGCCTGTGTGCGGTGAACGGAGATCGCAAGCGAGCTTCGCCGGGGATCCCTGTTCATCCCGGCTTTCTTTCCGTTCGTTTTCCGCTTGATGGTCTGTTTCCGTTTTTGCGGCATATCGGCCCTCCGGTCGGTTGGCGGGCTGCGGTCTCCGGGCGGAGGGGAATTACTTCTGCTCCGGCGCGGAGGAGGCGTTCATGGCGGCCGCCGCGGCCTCGGCGGCGCGGATGCGCTCGGCTTCGGCGAGGAGCTTCTTGAACGTCTCTTCGTATTTGAGTTCCTGCGGGACGGGGATCACGCGGAGTTCGCGCAGCTGCTTCATGTCGACGGCGGCGGGCGCGTTCATCATCAGGTCTTCGGCCTGCTGGTTGAACGGGAACGCGATGACCTCGCGGATATTCGGAGCGTCGGCGAGGAGCATCGCCATGCGGTCCACGCCGGGGGCGATGCCGCCGTGCGGCGGCGCACCGAGCTTGAACGCGCGGATCATGCCGCCGAACTTGTCGTCGACGACTTCGCGGGAGTAGCCGCACATCTCGAAAAGCTTGTACATGAGTTCGGGCTGGTGGTTGCGGATCGCGCCGGAGGAGAGCTCGATGCCGTTGCACACGATGTCGTACTGGTACGCCACGATGTCCAGCGGGTCCTGCGTCTCGACGGCCTTCATCCCGCCCTGCGGCATGGAGAAGGGGTTGTGGCAGAAGATCAGCGCGCCGGTCTCCTCGTCGGTCTCGAACATCGGGAAATCGACGATCCAGCAGAACTTGAAGACG
>JAEEQO010000284.1 GCA_016285335.1 Victivallales bacterium
GCGGCCAATATCGACGGCAGCCGTCTTCCGAAGGACAAGCCCGTGAAGCTCGTCATCGTGGCAAGCCAGAAGGAACATCGTTTCGAGGTCTACGCGAACGGCGAACGCATCGCCCAGTCCCGCGCCAACAACGTGATCGGCGAGCCCACGTGGCGTCCGATGGCGATCGGCTCGGACGGCAACGGCAACAGCCGGTTCAACGGCCGCATCGACTATGTGGCGCTGTGGGACCGCGCGCTCTCCGCCGACGAGATCGCGAAGCTCTATTCCTCTTCCGACGAAGCCGCGGGCTATACCGACGCCAAGGCAAATTACTCCTGGGACGTCAAGGCTGCCAAGCCCATCACCGGCGGCGTGCCCCTCTTCCCCATCCGCGGCGTGAACGTCTCCAGCAACGCGCCCGCTCCGTCCGATCCGCTCACCGTCTGGTTCCGCCGCGTCCCCCAGCAGTGGACCGACATGATCCCCATCGGCAACGGCCACATGGGCGCAATGATCGCCGGACGTCCCGAACGCGAATACCTCATCCTCAACGAGGACACCATCTGGGCGGGCGGTCCCTACGACCACCTGAATCCCGACGCCACGCCCGAAAAACTCGCGCAGATGCGCCAGCTCATTTTCAGCGGCAGGGCGGACCAGGCCGGAAACATCGCGAACAGCAGCTTCATCTCCCGTCCGAGCGCCGAAATGGCGTTTTCCGTAGCCGGCGCGCTCGGCCTGGACCAGGACACCGGAAACGGCGACGTGACCGGCTACATTCACAGTCTGAACATCCGTGAAGCCGTCGCGCAGACCAAGTTCACCCGCGACGGCGTGACCTACACCCGCGAGTATTTCGCCAGCTATCCCGACCGCGTGCTCGCCGTCCGTCTCACAGCCGACAAGCCCGCCAGCATCACGGTCTCCGCATTCCTCGGGACCGCGCAGGATCTCCAGGCCGTCAAGACCGACGGCAACACCATGACCCTGACCGGCCGTGCCATCGACTACAACGGCATCCCGGGCGCGACGAAATTCCAGATGACCGGCAAAGTCTACAATCAGGGCGGCAAGCTCACCGCCAATGCGCGCGGCATCGACGTGGAAAAAGCCGACTCCGTGGTCATCCTGGTCGACATCGAATCCTCGTTCAAAGCCTACAACGACGTTTCCGGCGATCCCGCGAAGCGCATCAACGACGTCTTCTCAAAGCTCACGAAGGTCGACTACGAGGCCATGAAGAAGAAACACATCGCCGACTACCGCAACCTCTTCGACCGCGTGACCTTCGACCTCGGCGGCACCCCGTCCGACCAGCCCACCGACCAGCGCCTCAACGCCCGCAGACAGCAGGGCAACCAGCTAGACCCCGACCTGGCGGCCCTCTACTTCCAGTTCGGCCGCTACCTGCTGATCGCCAGCTCCCGTCCCGGCAGCCAGCCCGCGAACCTCCAGGGCATCTGGAGCGAAGAGGTGAACGTGCCGTGGCAGAGCAAGTACACAATCAACATCAACGCGGAAATGAACTACTGGCCCGCCGAGACCGCGAACCTCTCCGAGTGCCATGAGCCGCTTTTCGACATGATCCACGAGATGGTCCCGAACGGCAAGAAGGCCGCGAAGAAGCTCTACAACGTCGACAACGGCTGGGTGGCTCACCACAACACCGACCTCTGGCGCCAGTGCGGTCCGATCGACTACTCGCCCACCGGCATGTGGCCCATGGGCGGCGCCTGGCTCTGCCTCCACTTCTGGGACCAATACGAGTTCACGCGCAACCTGGACGACCTCCGCAAGCACTACCCGGTCATGAAGGAATCCGTGAAGTTCTACCTCGACTTCCTCCAGCCCGACCCCAACCACGGCGGCGTCCTCGTCACCATTCCGTCCTACTCGCCCGAACAGGGCGGCCTCTGCGCCTCCCCGACCATGGACACCGGCATCCTGACCGCGCTCTTCCGCGCCACCATCGAGAGCTCGAAGCTCCTCAATGACGATCCCGAGTTCCGTGCGAAGATGG
>JAEEQO010000085.1 GCA_016285335.1 Victivallales bacterium
CTTTGGTGCGGTCGAGGACGGCGATGCGCTTGACGGTCTTCGGGAGAGCGGCGAGGAAGGCTTCCGTGAAGAAGGGACGATAGAGACGGACCTTGACCAGGCCGTACTTGGTGCCGCGCTTGGCGTTCAGGTAGTTGATGGTCTCTTCGATGGCTTCGCAGCTGGAGCCCATGGAGACGATCACGTCGGTGGCGTCGGCGGCGCCGACATAGTCGAACAGGTGATAGGAACGGCCGGTGACCTTCGCGACGGCGTCCATCTTTTCCTGGACGATGGCCGGGCAGGCATCATAGAACTTGTTGACCGTTTCGCGGCCCTGGAAGTAAACGTCGCCGTTCTGGGCGCCGACTTTGCAGACGGGCTTTTCGGGACGGAGAGCGCGGGCGCGGAACTCTTCGATGTACTGCGGCTCGACGAGCTTGGCGATGTCTTCGTAGGGGATCTCTTCGAACTTATGCACTTCATGGGAGGTGCGGAAGCCGTCGAAGAACTGCAGGAACGGGACTTTGGACTTGTAGGTGGAGAGGTGGGCGACGAGCGCGAGGTCCATTTCTTCCTGGACGCTGGCGGCGGCGAGCATGGCGAAACCGGTGTTGCGGCACGCCATCACGTCGGAGTGGTCGCCGAAGATCGCGAGGGACTGGCAGGCGAGCGAACGGGCCGTGACATGGAAAACGGTCGGGAGGAGTTCGCCGGCGATCTTGTACATGTTCGGGATCATCAGGAGGAGGCCCTGGGACGCGGTGTAGGTGGTCGTGAGGGACCCGGCGGCAAGGCAGCCGTGGACGGCGCCGGCGGCGCCCGCTTCGGACTGCATTTCGACGACGGAGACCTGCTTGCCCCAGATGTTTCTCTTGTCTTCGGCGGCCCACTGGTCGACCCATTCGCCCATGGTGGACGACGGAGTGATCGGGTAGATCGCGGCGGTTTCGCTCAAAGCATAAGCAATGTACGCAGCTGCGTAATTGCCGTCCTGAGTATTGATTTTGCCCGGCATTTTGTGTTTTCCTTTGCTGGTTTGGGTTAGGTGTGAAAATGTATGATTCGGGAGTGCAATATTGAATCTTATAATATACTGCAAATAATCCCCGTTGTCAAGGCTGATTCCGAAAAAAACACGGTCCCCGCTACGCGGACGGGGTAAAAACAGGAAGCCGTGCGTTCCTCCGCGTCGTCAGCCCCCGGGAAACGGGGATTGATGAACGGGATGGGCGCACGGCCTTCCGGATCGCCGTAAAAACGGGACCGCGACGAATTATTTCGCCTTTTTGCCTTTCGCGGGAGCCTTTGCCGCGGGAGCGGCTTTCTTCGCGGGAGCGGGAGCGGCCTTCTTCGCAGGAGCTTCGGCTTTCTTCGCGGGAGCGGGAGCGGGCTTCGCGGCGGGTTTCGCCGGAGCCTTCGCCGGAGCGGGCTTCGCTGCGGGTTTCGCCGGAGCCTTCGCGGGAGCGGGCTTCGCTGCGGGCTTTACCGGAGCTTCGGCTTTCTTCGCGGGAGCGGGAGCGGCCTTCTTCGCAGGAGCTTCGGCTTTCTTCGCAGGAACGGGAGCGGGCTTCGCGGTCGGCTTTGCATTTTTCTTCTCCGGCGTCTTGCCGGCGTCTTTTTTCGCGGGAACGGGTTTCGCGGCGGCGGGAGCGGCGGCTTTGCCGGCTTTCTTCGCCACTCCGGCCTGGATCATTTTATCCTTGAACTCTTCGGAAATACTGACCAGGTCGATGAAGCCTTCCTGCGGGATCGTCAGACGGAGAAACGGGACCCGCTGAACCGGCTCGTTCTTCCAGGGGATGATGTGGTAAAAGTCGATGAGAACCAGTCCGTGGCTCCAAATGATATTGGCAATGCCGTCACTGAAGATTTCGTTCATGTTTTGTTTCAGCTCCATTTCATGTTGATGTTTTCAGTCCGGGGCGCCGGAGAAATGCCGTCCGGATCAGGAAATCCGTTTTCCGGGACCGGCGTTCACCGAGTTCCCCGAATAGCGGATCACTTTGATCCCGAACACCTTGCGGCTGCATTTCCGCCGGAAAGCCGATTCCGACTGCTGAATCTGACGATACTATAGCCTCTTTCCACACAAAAATCAACAGGTAAAAAGGACTTTTTTTGAGTTTTTTTCGGGATTTGACGAAAAAATCGGCAAAGACAGGAGCTTCGAGCTCAATCGCGCGAAAACCACTCCGTGAACATCTCTGCCACGATCGGGGCCGTGGTGCCGCCGCCGGATTCGCCCTGCTCGACCACGGCCGCGAAACTCAGCAGTTCGCCGGTCCGGGGGTGCTTCACGAATCCGTTGAACCAGGTGTTTTTCGTGGCGTTCGCGCCGCGTCCGACGTCCGCCGTGCCGGTCTTGGCATAGAGATCGGCGGACCTGATGTTGCCGCGCCGTCCGGAACCGCCGGAATCGTGCACGACCAGGTACATGCCCTCGCGGACGACGTCCAGGGAATTCTGCGAGGCGGCGAGCCTGCCGGTCCTGAGCGGAACGGCATCGAAGACGTTCAGGCGGCTTCCCGTCAGGCGGTCGTGATCGTAGATGTGGTCGATGAGGTAGGGCCGGTACATGGTCCCGCCGTTGGCGATGGCGCCGTAGAACACCGCGGCCTGAAGGGGAGTGACCTCGACCTTGCCCTGCCCGATGCTCACGTACGCAGTCTCGTTTTCGTTCCAGGACGGGCCGTCTTTCGGAAGATACCCGGCGCGTTCGGCGATCTCGATCTCGGTCTTTTTGCCGATCCCGGCGGACTCGAACATGCGGCTGAGGGCGTTGATGCCGACCTCAATGCCAAGCTCCACGAAATAAACGTTGCAGGATTTCATGATCGCACGGCGCATATCAAGCTCGCCGTGAATGCCGGTACAGCGGATCCTGCCGCTGTAGCCGTGCGGCGTGGCCCCTTCGCAGTCGAAGGTCTTCGTTTCGGGGATGCCGTTTTCCAGCGCGGCGAGCGCGGTAAGCGGCTTGATGGTGGAGCCGGGCATGTACGAGCCCTGGACGGCGCGGTTCAGGAACGGCTTGGCGGGGTCCTCGTTCAACTCTTTGAACCGGGCGCGGGAAATGGACGGGACGAAATCGCCGGGCGGGAACGTGGGCGAGGAAGCCAGGACGCGGACCGCACCGGAATTCGCGCTCATGACCACGATCGCGCCACGGCGGCCCTTCAGGGCGCGTTCCGCCGCCAGCTGGCCGTCGATGTCCAGGGTCAGGCGCAGATCAAAGCCGTTTTCGGGCGGCGTGGGTTCCTCGAGCTGTTCATGCACGAACCCGTTGCTGTTCACCATCACGAACTGGCTGCCGGCTTTGCCGGAAAGCTTTTCGTTGTACTGGTACTCCAGCCCGGAACGCCCCTCCAGGCTCGGCAGATAATAGAAGTATTCGCGGCGGTCGTCGGCGTCGCCCGGGTCCTCGTTGCCGACGTAGCCGATCAGCTGGGCGGCGAGGCTGCCGAACGGGTATTCGCGCATGGGCTCGGCGGTGACTTCCAGACCGCGGACCGGCGGGAAAAGCTCGTCCAGACGGCCGCGTTCCTCTTCGGTAAGGTCCTTGAACGCCGTGAGCGGAAGCCCCGGCTGATAATTCAGGTGGCGGCGGACATTTTCGAGCGTGAGCGGGTTTTCCCGTCCGAGCACGTTCGCGACCTGGTCGGCATTGTCCATGATGAACTTCGCCTGGTCGCGCGAACGCTCCGTCGTCATTTCGCCGGGGTGGAACAGGACGTTGAACGACGGGCGGTTGCGGACGATCGCCGTGCCGTCGCGCGCCAGGATCTCGCCGCGCATGGCGGGGATGCGGATGCGGCGGGCGCTCTGCTTCCGGTCCTTGTATTCGTACTCGGACGAACGGACCATCTGCATGATCCACAGGCGGATCACCAGCACGGAAAACATCAGGAACGCGATCAGCACCAGCAGACCGACGCGGATCACGAACGAATCGATGACAAAATGCGCTTTCTTTTCTTCCGGCATCAGACTCCTCCTTCCGCGCCCGCCCCGATCTTCAGGCGGTCGGCCGAACGGGCGGCGAGAACAAGCATGACGGGGAACAGGACCGACCCGAACAGGCAGGTCGCCAGCAGAGAGGCGAACCCCTCCGGGCTTGTCAATACGGACGGGAGATGCGGGAGCGCCGTCACGGGCGGGATCGCCGCCCCCGCCAGGAATTCAAGCGCGACGGACAAAGGGCGTTTCCGGTTCAGGAAGAAAGCCGGGACCGTCAGCAGGGGCAGCAGCAGGCCGCTCCACGGCGCGGCATACCCCGCCGTGAAATCCAGCATCACCCCGAAGACCAGCGCGAAGAAAAATGCCATGCGGGACGAAACGGCGACCGACGCGGCTGCGAAGAAGAAGCCGAGCAGCGGGACCGTCAGCCCGGCGGACCGCAGAAGCAGTTCCGCCACGAGCAGCAGGATCGAGCAGGATGTGAAGTAGAAAAACGTAAACACCGGGCCCCTCCCTCCGCCGTCATTTCCCGGCCAGGACGACCACGAACCGGATCGTGTCGATCGAGGCGGCGGGCGTCATCCACGCCTCTGCGTAAAGCCCTCCGTCGTGGATCACGGCGGCATGGTTGGCGCCGACCGGAGCGTCGGTCAGGCTCCCGACGAGGATCCCGCGCGGCGTTCGCTCGGAATAACCGCTCGTCACGACCTGTTCGCCGATCCCGTATTTATTTTTCAGGGGCAGGCGCGAAACCAGCGCGGTCATGGAGGATGCGCCGTTGCCCGTGAGCGTGCCGCTCGCGCCGGACTCTTCGATCGTGACGCTCAGGCGGCAGAGCGGATTGACGACCGTGGCGACGACCGCCGTGCGGGCGGTGACTTCGGTGACGCGTCCGGCAAGCACGCAGGACGGCGTGCCGCCACGCGGCGCGAACTGAAACGTCAGGACCAGGTCGCCCGTTTCGATGCCGTCGTTCGAGCCTTTGGAGATCACGAACTGTTCGCTCCATGTGGCGGGATCGCGGAGGATCACCTCGGCGTAGACCTCATGGAAGTTGGACCAGCGGGGCATGCGGAGTTCCTGCCGGAGCCGTTCGTTGTCGTCCTCCAGTTCCTGAAGGCGCTGCACCTGCGCCCTCAGGACGGCGTTCTGGCGCTGAAGCTGCGCCACCGAATTCGTGAGCTCCTGCCTGGATTTCATCGCCAGCGCCTGACGAGCCGCGCCGGCCTCGACGTGCTTCGTGGCCTGGAAGAACGGGAAGTAGAAATCCATGGAAAACCGCGCAAGAGGACGCCGGAACGTGAAGAAACCGGTCAGGACGAGGGCGGCAAGGACCACCGGGATCGCCGCGAACAGAACGATCCGGGAAACATTGGCCTTTTTCTTGTACGTCGCC
This sequence comes from Victivallales bacterium, assembly GCA_016285335.1. Next base: position 5,333 of record JAEEQO010000085.1, read on the forward strand.
ATCGGCGGACTCCTGGTTTCAATTCATTCCGGGCGGAAAAGAGCGCGGCTTCCGCTCGCGCACCGCAAGCAGTGTGGTTATAGTGCGCGGCTTCCGCTCGCGCACGGGACAAGCGTTTTTCCCCGGAAAGACGGACTCCCCGGAGACGGAAAGACCCGTCCGGGCAAACTTCCCGCCCGGACCGGATCATTGTTCCCGCAAGCCGCGGGAACGGTTCAAAGCAGACTGAAAGGCTTACGCCTGAAGATAGGCGCGGACCTTGTCGGCGACGGCTTCCGGCGTGAAGCCGAATTCCTGCGCCAGTTTCTTGTACGGGGCGGACGCGCCGAAGTGATCCAGGCCGATGGCGAGACCGTCGAGGCCGATCAGGGCGTACCACATCGGGGTCGTGCCGGCTTCGATGGAGATGCGCTTGCGGCAGGCGTTCGGCAGGATGCTCTCGCGGAACGCGGCGTCCTGGCGGAGGAAGGTCTCGAGGGACGGGACGGAGACGATGCGGACCTTGCGGCCTTCCGCGCGGAGGATCGCGGCGGCGTCGAGCGCCAGGTTGACTTCGCTGCCGGAGGCGAGGATGACGGCCTCGAAGCCTTCGTCCTCGGAGAGGATGTACGCGCCGCGAGTCACGTCGATCTTCGCCGCGAGGGCGGCGTCGAACGGACGGAGGTCCTGACGGGTCATCATCATGGCGACGGGGCCCTGCTTCTTCAGGGCGGCGGCCCAGCAGTGCGCGACTTCGTGGGCTTCCGCCGGACGGAACACGGTCATGTCGGGGATGCTGCGGAGCATGGCGAGCTGTTCGATGGGCTCGTGGGTGGGTCCGTCTTCGCCGACGTAGAAGGAATCGTGCGTGAAGATGTAGAGCTCGTGGAGCTTCTGGATCGCGGCGAGGCGAATGGCCGGCTTCATGTAATCGGAGAACACCGCGAAGGTGGATGTGTACGGGATGGCAGTGCCGAACAGCGCCATGCCGTTGCCCGCCATGCCCATTTCGAGCTCGCGGATGCCGAAGTGCAGGTTGCGGCCGGCGCGGTCTTCCGCGCTGAAATCGCCCGCGCCCTTGACCGCAGTCTTGGTGGACGGAGCCAGGTCGGCGGCGCCGCCGACGAGTGCCGGGACGAGCGCGGAGGCCTTCTGGAGGATGGTGCCGCTGGAGGCGCGGGAGGCGACCGGCTTGTCGACCGGAGCCACGGCGAGGAGTTCGTCGAGGATGTTTTCCGGAACGGTGCGGTTGATGAGGCTGTCGATCAGGGCCTGGTCGGCGGACTTCACGAACGCCGCGAACTTCTCGTTCCAGGCGGCGGCTTCCGCGGCGAGTTCCTTCACGCGGCCCGCGAGCATGTCCTTGACGGCCTGCGGAACAGTGAACGGCTTTTCGGTCCAGCCGAGGTTGGCCTTCGTGGCGGCGAGTTCCTCGTCGCCGAGGGGTTCGCCGTGGCAGCCGTGCGTGCCGGCCTTGTTCGGAGCGCCGAAACCGATGGTGGTCTTGCCGATGATGAGGGTCGGACGGCCGTCGGACTTGACGGCTTCGGCCAGGACGGCGTCGACCTTGGCGATGTCGTTGGCGTCGTCGCAGCGGAGGACGCGCCAGTCGTAGGCGGCGTAGCGGGCGGCGACGTCTTCGGTGAAGGCGAGGCCGGTGTTGCCCTCGATGGTGATCTTGTTGTCGTCGTAGAACACGACGAGGTTGTCGAGCTTCAGGTGCCCGGCAAGGCTGGCGGCCTCGGAGGTGTTGCCTTCCATCATGCAGCCGTCGCCGCTGATCACGAAGATGCGGCTCTGCTGGATGTCCGTCTTGTCAAGGCCGATCCGCGCCGCGAACTGCTTGGCGGCGATCGCCATGCCGACGGCGGAACCGAAACCGCTGCCCAGCGGGCCGGTCGTGATGTCGACGCCCTTCGTGTGGCCGAACTCGGGATGGCCCGGAGTCAGGCTGCCCCACTGGCGGAAGTTCTTCAGCTCGTCCATGGAGAGGCCGTAGTTGAAGAGGTGCAGGAGGGAATAGATCAGCATGGAGCCGTGGCCCGCGGAGAGCACGAAGCGGTCGCGTCCGATCCAGCTCGGATCGGCCGGATTGTGGCGGAGGTACTTGGCCCAGAGGACCATGGCGAAATCGGCGTTGCCCATCGGCATGCCGGGATGCCCGGATTTGGCCTTCTGGATCGCTTCTGCGGATAAAATGCGGATCGTGTCTGCGGCTTTACGGAGGGTGGTTGCGTCCATCTCGTTTCCTTTCGTTTGGGGACTTTATTTTTGTTAAAAAAGAAAAAGGTCATCGCAAAAGATACCACATTTTTTTGAAAAAGCAATTCCAAAAACGAAAAAATGGGGCATTTTGTCCGTCCTTTCCCGTTTTTGCCACAGATATCCCATAAAAAAGAAAAAGACTCCATGACGACGTTTTGAAAAAGCGTTTTTGTCAGATATGGTATTTCGGGTTCAGATGTCGCCGAAGTCGAACTGTAACTGAATGTCGGACAGTTTGACCGGCGGCGACACGCCGTTTTCTTCCGCCTCGGCAAGTTTGAACAAAGCGAACCTCAAGCCTTTCAGATGCTTGCGCTCCATGGTCAAGTCGAGGGAGCTTCCGGGGTTATAAAGCAGGACATGGATTATGACCGGGTTCGGTGAGGTTTTGCAACACCCCCTTTTGATTTCGTTTTTTTGTTCAGACGGGGAGAAACACTGTTTTTCGTCCAATTCATTTGATTTTGCCCGTGAACGGATTTATATTATTCGTAAAGTTTGTTCAGGTGAAAGGATACGCCATCTTTCCCCGATGAGGCGGCACAGCGTCTTTCCCCGAACTTGTGCTCATCAATGACGGAGCCCGCGCGGTCTTTCTCGAAAAAGCTTTCTGCAGGTAATTCCGCCAGGAAGTCCTTCTCTTCCTGGAACCGCGACCGGACAGCACCGCACCTGAGATGCGCCTATGCTCCATGAAGCCCCATTCGGACGAATCAACATAACAAACAGCCCATGACAACAAAACGGGCGGAGGTACAACATGAAGAACTTATTGAAAGCGGCATCAATCCTGAGCGTGGCGCTACTGTCCGCATGTGCAACAGTCTCATCCGACGGCGACGACCCGTCGAAGGATTACGCCTGGGCACAGGCGACCGTGGAAGCCGCGGAGCCCGGCAACCTGTCCGGCATCACGCCGTACGGGAAATTCCAGCGCTACACCTACTTTTCGCGCACGGCAGGCCGTGACACAAACCTGAACGTCCTGCTGCCGCCCGATTATTCGAAGGACAAACAGTATCCTGTGGTCTACATCCTGCACGGATATACCGACGACGAGACCTGGATGGCACGCGATGTCGTCGGCATCCCGCAAATGCTGACGCAGCTCTACGCGGACGGGAAGGCGAAAGAAATGATCGTGGTCCTGACCTATAACTTCACGAACAAGGAACATGCGCGTGTCAACGGACTTGACATGATGACCGCCATCCGCGGCTACGACGATTTCATCGACGACATGGTCACCGACGTGATGCCGTTCGTCGAAAAGACATTCTCCGTGAAGAAAGGCCGCAAAAACGCCGCGATCACGGGCTTCTCCATGGGCGGCCGCGAAGCCATGTTCATCGCGTTCCGTCACCCGGAACTTTTCGGCTATGTCGGCGCGGTCGCCCCCGCACCCGGACTTGTTCCCGTGCCGAATTCACCCATGCATCCCGGCCAGATGAAGCCGGAGGAAATGAAGTTCCCGGCGGAATACACCCCGAAATTCTTCCTGATTAGCGCGGGAGGCAATGACAATGCGGTTCGCAATACACCGTCGGACTACAGCAAGATTCTGACCGACAACGGCATGGATCATATTTTCAGCCTGACGCCCGGCACGGGTCACGACCCCTCGAGTGTCAAGCCGCATCTGTACAAGTTTTTCCAGATCGTCTTCCAGTAACACCCGCGATCTGTTTTTACCGCCTCCGGCATCCGCCGGGGGCAATCTTGCCGCGATATTTTGGACTGCCTCATAGCGAAAAAGAACTACAATCCCGCTTCATTTTATCCTAACGAAAGGAGAGTGGTCCCGGATAAAGCGTCATAAATTTCTATATTTTTTCGGAATCAGGCTTGACATCCGATCAATGTCTGCTATAGTATCCATAATTATTTACACCTGTCACGTCAATCAAAACAGTTCAGTCCCAAGGGGACAGGGCAAAACGCTAAAATAAAACTCAACCAAATTCCTTCAATGAGCAAAAGACAAGAACTTCTCAGACGGATTGAGGCCTTGGAATTGTCCAAGACGCTGATTGAAGACGAAATCACCCTGGCGAAGGCATCGCTTAAGCAGATTGAGCACAAAATTGATTCCATTTGGCAGGAAAATCCCTATGTCCAGGACAGAACCACCAAACGGCTTGCCGAGTATTTTCGCACTTTGGGCTATTCCATTGTCAGTTTGCTGACGAAGGCGCCCGACAAAGATCTCAGGTATGCTATATCCAAGCAGATTTGGAACGGGAAAAGCATCATGCTTCCCTTCCTTAAAGACCTGCACCAGTCGGGCTCGAAAGAGTTTGAATACTCCATTGGCGAGCTGTCCGGCACGGACAAGACCGACCTGCTGAACCTCTGTAAGAACATGCAGGACAGTGAATGGATCGAATACAGCAAAGTCAAGGATGTTCTTCATGTCAAAGCTTTTCCCAAGAAACTAAAGAACTTTGAATGTGGCGGCTGGGCCGAGGAGGCCACCCGCTATCTCATTCAGAAAGTCCTGATAGACTATTCCAACGAGCACAAAAACAGGTTTAAGTATCGTGTTTTCTGGGATGTCAAGCTGAAGCTGCTGGATTCCGAAAAGGACAACCTTAACGACATGCAGCTGGACATCATTGCTCAGATTAACGACCGATTCTATGTCTTCGAGACAAAGTCGGGGGTGCTCGGAATACAGAAATGGGTAGAAAGAGCTGAAATCTTCAACCAGAACGGCAATCGGTTCCTGACCTGCTGTATAGATTCCTCGGTCAATCCAAAACTCTTCCAGCCTTATCGTTTGCTTTCGCTTGAACGTCTTGAAAAACAACTTATTGAGCTGCTGGACAAGGATTTCCCGCCAGCCATGTCTTGATTGCATAGGAAGGAAAGACAACTATGTCCATGAGAAAAACGTTTTGTTCCGTAAAACCTGTCCCGATCCTGCTGGCATTGGCGTGTGCCGCCGCATTTTTCACCTCGTGTGCGACGGATTCCGGGAATGCGGTATCGCGAAATGCACAGGGATTGCAGCTTCCGCAGGAAAAGAATCCGGATCTCCTGGATGCGGGCAAGCGCAAGGCAATCGCGGAAGAGGCTCTGGCGAAAATCGACAGCCAGTTCCCGGGACTTGGTCAAGTCCGCACAACACCTTTGAATCAGCTGAGGATCCGCGACATCTGCATCCTGCCGAATGATGACGGGCTGTATTACCTTGTGGCATCCGGCGGCGTCCGCACGGCGGATGGGCGATTCGGGCGTGGATTCGTGACGTATGTCAGCGAAGACCTGGAACAGTGGCGCGGCCCTTATCCGGCATTCATACCGAAGGAGGGGACGTTC
>JAEEQO010000086.1 GCA_016285335.1 Victivallales bacterium
GGGGGCACCGCCGCCGAAGCCGCCGAAGCCGCCCTGACCGCCGCCAAAGCCGCCGAAGCCGCCCTGACCGCCGCCCATACCGCCACCGAAGCCGCCGAAGCCGCCCATGGCAGGAGCGCCGCCCGCAGGAGCACCGCCGCCGGCCGGGGCCGGAGCCTGTGCGAAGACCGTGATCGCGAGGGCGATCGCCGCTGCGCAACCGAGGAAATGACCGAGTTTCATAATGAACTCCTTGTGATTTGTTGGTGCGAGCCGTAATCCTTTCGCCACCGAGCGAGGGGATATTGAGCTCACATGTTAGTTGTTTGGGGACTTTCCGGCTTAATATACAATCGGTCAAATGATTTGTCAATAGTAAAAGTTATGTAAAATATAATAAAAGCATGTACTTTTTATTGAGAAATGTAAAAACCTAAAAAAGCCATTTTGTGTAAAATCTAAACTGCTTTCCTTGCTCAGACTCCTGTTTTTTCATTGATTTTTTATGGGGTCCTTAACGCTTTTTAACGTTTCCGGACATCTTTCCCGCTCATTTCCGGGCGGTAAGGCAGCTTTTTTCCGCGCGATGAAAAAAAACGCCCGCCGCGGGTGCGGCGGACGCGATGCGAAAGCGAACTTCGCTGAAATTGAGCTCAGAAAGGCGAGCTGCCTTCCCCGCCGTCGTCGAGCGTGGCGTTGATGATGTTCATGGCGCGCGTGATGACGGCCAGCTCATCCTTCGTGCGGGTCCGCAGGTAGTCGTTGATGAACTCATTGAACCGGTCGACGACCTCTTCGATGAACTTCGCGCCCTTGTCCGAAAGGGAGATCCTGACGTTTCTGCGGTCGTTCGGGTCGTCGGTCCTGAGCAGGTAGCCGCTCTGGACGAGTTTGTCGACGAAGAGGGACGCGCCCGCGGACGTGAGCCCGGTGACTGCCATGATCCTGCCGAGGTTGCAGGGCATCGCGAACCGGACGGTCATGAGCTGGTTGAACTGGCTGCGCTGGATTTCGTAGGCATGTTCCTTCCAGTCCTGTTCGAGGAATTCACGGTGCTTCCGTTCGAGGAGGCGGACCATTTTCTTGAAGGATTCGAGATCCGGCGAAGTGTCGGGGAGGGACGCCCCCTTGCGGAGGCGTGTTCCCTGTTTGCCGGTTATCCGTTTCATCACTTCATCTCCTTGTAGTCGTCGTTGATGAAGTTTCCGACGTTGTCGAGGCGTTCGACGCGGTCGGAGCGGTCCTCGTCGAGTCCGTACTGCTGGAAGAACATGTTGCCGACGCGGCTGGTCATGCCTTTGTTCACGCTCTTCACGATCTTGCCGAGGTCCTCGGTGATTTGTTCGCCGGCGCGGTCGTCGGGGTTGGAGTACTCGACCTTCGCGATCACGACGAGCTGGGACTGCTTGATGGATTCGGATTCGGTGGAGACGGCACGGCCGATGACCGGGAGGTCCTTCAGGAAGGGCAGGCCGGCGGTGCTGCGGACGGACTCGGACTTCTTGATTCCGCCGATCACGAATTCCTCGGCCTCGGTGCCGATCTGGAACGTGGTCCCGGTCTGGGACTTGCTCATGCGGGCGGAGCCGTCGGCGTTCCAGCCGAGCAGGGAGATGCTGTCGAGGTCGAAGCGGATCTTGGCGGCCTTGGAGGTGACGACCGGGGTCACGCGGAGGTCGAACAGGAAGCCGTCGGTGACCATCGGGTACTGGAGCCAGCCGTGGATGACGCCGGGTGCGGCGTTCGCGTTGTCCCAGTTGGTGTTGTAGTACGCGCCGTTGACCACGGTGCCGTCAGCCTTGACATAGCCGGAGAGGAACTTCGCCAGCGGACTTGTCTTGGCGTCGTTGCCGTAGACCTTCGCGGAGACGTCGCCGTAGGTGTTCGTGCCGGTCTGTGTGTTCATGGTGCGGAGCGTGTATCCGTCGGGCCGCATGATGGCGGAGGTGCCGGCGTCCTTGTAGAGCTCCTGGATCTTGGAGAACGGCTGGACCTTCGTGAGGGCCTCGCGGAGGATGGTGTCCGGGTTCGGGTCGGTGTAGGCGAACTCGCCCGTGCCCTCGGCGATGGTCTTCGCGCCAGCGGTGTAGAACGTGCGGTCATAGAAGAAGCCGGAGGCGACCTGGACGGTGGAGACGGAGCGGTTCTGCGCCACGATCTCGCCGCGTGCCAGGATCTTGGCCTTGCCGATGGAGGTCATGAAGTCGAGGTAGCGGGAGTTCCACTTCGGGTTGAAGTTCCAGTAGGAGGTCTTGTTGAAGCTGGTGTCCTGGACGCTGCTGGTGAAGAAAGTGCCCCAGTTGCGGCTCATCATGGCGCCGGCGGAGAAGAGGTCGACGCCTTCGTTGTTCTTCCAGCTCTGGAAGTCGACGCCGATGCGGTCGTCGTTCTCGGCGTAGATCTCGATCACGCGGTAGGAGATCTTGACCTCGGGGATCGGGCGGTCGTAGCTCACGAGGAGCTTGCGCATGTCTTCCCAGGACCATTCCGGGGCGCAGATCACGAGCGCGTTGAGCTCGCCGTCGACCAGGACCGTGCTGGGGGAGATTTCGAACTGCGGATCGAGCTCGGAGGAGCCGACCTTCAGCAGCATGTCGCGGAGGTTCGCGGCCTTGCTGGAGCGCGGGAAGTAGATGCGGGTGCCCGCGTCGCCGGAGTAGGTCAGGCCCTTGCGGTCGAGCGCAGCCACGATGCCGTCGATGCCGCGTCCGTCCTCGTTGTCCTGGAAGCGGTATTCTTCGGCGGAAACGAGGACCACGCCGGTGCCGTCCTCGAACTTGACGGCGGTGGCCTGCGCGGGGCTCGCGCTCACGCTGCGGGCGCCGACTGCCGCTTCAAGATAGCTGCGGACCGCATACGGATCGGCGTTCCTGATCGTGTAGGGCTTCGTGATGACGAAGGGGTCGGCGTTGTCGCGGATGACCTTGACTTCCTTCGTGCCTTCCTTCACGTCGATCTTCAGCTGAGCCTGGACATTGGACGGAGCATAGCCGCCGCTCGGGGCGCTGGCTTCGCTCTTCGGCGTGCCGGGGATTGCCTGCGGGGTGACGGTGATCTGGTTGGGCACCTGGGCGCCTTCGAGGATGGAGACGTTCGGCGGGGGCTGCGGGAGCTGGTCGGAGTTGCAGGAAGCCGCGACGAGTCCGGCGGCGAACGTCAGGATGATGTTTCTGTAGAGTTTCGTTTTCATGGATCAGTCCTCGCTTTCTTCTTCGGCATTCTGTTCCGCGGCGGGTACTGCCCTGGGGGCATCGTCTTCGCTGGCACGGAAGGGATTTTCGATGCGGCGCTTCACGTCCTTGTTCACGCTGGTGGTCTGCGGGATGCCTTTCTGCTCGTCGGGGTGGAGCAGGACGGCTTCCGCGGTCACGATCACGTAGGTGCGTTCCTTGATGCTGGTGACGGTGCTGAAGAGGTATTTGATGACGGGGATGCGGCAGAGGATCGGGAGGCCGATGGTCTGCTCGACGTCGTTTTCCTTTTCGTACACGGTCAGGACTTTCTCCATGCCGAGGCCGAGGGTGGCCGCGCCCGCGCAGAGGACGTTGTTGCTGAGTTCGGCGCCGGTGTTGCCGCGCTCGACGACGTCCTTGAAGTACAGGGAGTAGTCGAACATCACGCAGCCGTCGGTCTTTGCCATCTGGCTGTTGAGGTCGGAGGCGGCGTCGGCGACTTTATATTTCGGGTCGTAGGCTCCGGCGGGGGCGTTTTCCTGCGGGAGGCAGATGAACGGGTTGAGAATCTGGACGTCGAGCGCCGGCGGATCGGCGAACTTGTTGCCGTCCTCGTCCTCGTAGTAGCTCTTGCCGACGAAGGTGCGGCCGAGCACGTTCTTCGCGATGTTCTGATATTCCGGGTACATCGAGGCGCGGTAGATGAACGGAGCCTTGTCCGGGGCGCTTTCCTGAGCGACGCGGAGCAGGGCGTATTCATCGAGCGAACGCACGGGCGTGTTCACCATGGTGAGGGACACGTTCGCGGCGGCGGAGGCATTGCCGGACTGCTGAAGGCAGCGGATGAAGCTCATGTCGAACTGCGGCGCGGTGAAGAATCCGCCGTAGTCCCAGGTGGAGGTGGCGGCGAACACCACGTCCTCCAGGACCTGGTCGACGGAGAGACGGCCGACATTGTAGCTGAGGTTCAGCAGATTCACGCCGGGGCCGTTCTTCCACGCGAGGTAGTCGAAGCCCCAGTCCTTCAGGTCGCTGTCGCGGAGTTCGTAGTAGTTCAGGCGGAGTGCGACCTGGGGCAGGGGGCGGTCAAGCTCGTCCTTGAGGAATTCGAGCGTGCCCTGTGCGGAGTCGGTCTGGTCGCGCCAGAAGATCGTGTTGGTCTCCTCGTTCACGTACGACTTGCCGACGGAGCTGCCGAGCGTCTTGTCGATCAGGTCGGTGAATTCCTGCGCGGCGCGGTATTTCGGGGTGTATGCGATGCGCGCCACGCCGGTGCCCTGAATGCCCTTCTGGCCGGGGCGGTCGAGCGCGGCGACGATCTCGTCGACGTAGGGCAGGAAGTCCTTGCCCGTGGATACGAGGATCGCGTCCTTCGAATCGGGGCCGATGGCCGTGACGCGGCGGATGGTCGAATTGCGGTGGTAGCGCTGGATGGCGGAGTTCACGAACGGCAGCACGGATTCGGAGGTCACGTTCTTCAGCTCGTAAACGCGGCTGTCGAAGCGGACTTGCGCGTCGTCCTGCTTCAGGTGAATGGTTCTGACGGAGGCGTCGTCGTCCTGCTGCGCCTGCGCGTTCGCGGCAAGCGAAACGAGACAGAGCGTCCCGGCGGCCAGGCAGAGAAGATTTCTTGCGGTCTGGTTCATTTGGTTCCTGTGTAGGTTGGATTATGGGTATGTGTGAGGGAAAAACGATATGAAAATACGAAAGCGCCCCGGTTTTCTGTTTCCCGGGGTGCGGACGGGATCGGGATACGATCAGAGGAAATTGAAGCCGACGACGATCACGTCGCCCTTGGTGTCGTGCCCGGCGAGGACGCGGAACAGCGCTTCGCTGTAGTATTCCTTGCCTTCCTTGTTCTTGAGCACGAACCGGACTTTCCAGATGTACGGCGTGATCGCGACGTGTTCGAGCTTGGTGACGTAGCTGAACGACACGGGCTCGCCGAGCGTTTCCGTGATGACCTTGCGCGAGAGCGCGAACTTGTCCTTGCCGAACTCCTCCTTCATTTCGGGCGAGAGCAGGGAAATGAACTTGGACGCGTCGTCCTTCAGGAACGCCTCGAGCAGTTTGCGGGAGTAGTCGCGTTCCTCCTGCGCTTCTTTTGTGAGCTCGGCATCGACGGGGTCGGTCGGGAGCTCGCGGATGGTCGTGCAGGCGGAGACTGAGGCGGCGAGGAGAACGGCGGCGAAGGCGGAGAAGCGGGAGATGGTCATGTTTTTTGCTCTTTCTGAAAAGAATCTTTGGATAAAAATAGTTTTGTCTGAAAGATAATATACACGAAAGATGTTAAAAAGTCAAATAAAAATCAGCGAAAAACCCCTGAAATCGTACAAAAAGGAGGACAGCCCCTCCACTGAAGCAGTATCCGGCTGCGCTCGGATACGGTGTGGCAGGAAAGATGCGAGGAGAAGCTGAGGCAGGAATCAGTCTTCGGCGGAGTCGTCGTCGGAACTGGAAGCGGAATCGCCGTTTGCACGGGCCGCGGCGTCGCGGGCGTCGATCACGAGCACGATTTCGCCTTTCCAGTTGACCTTCTTCGCCTGCTCGGCGAGTACGGAGGCGGGGCCGCGGAGGATCTGTTCGTGGATCTTCGTCGCCTCGCGGACAAGCGCAAGCGGGGTGTCGGGACCGATGACTTCGGCGACCTCGGCGAGGAGCTTGGCGATGCGGAACGGCGATTCGAAGACGACGGCGGTGCGCTTGTCGGCGGCGATGCGTTCGAGCTCGGCGCGGCGGCGTCCGCTCTTGACCGGGACGAAGCCGTGGAACGTGAAGTGGTCGGAGGGAAGGGCGCTGGCGGAGATCGCGAAGGTCAGCGCGGAAACGCCGGGGATGATGACCGGTTCGATGCCGGCCTCCACCGCGGCGCGAATGAGCATGAATCCGGGATCGGCGATGCACGGAGTGCCGGCGTCGCTCACGAGCGCGGCGTTGAGTCCGTCCTGGATGCGCCGGATGAGCGCGGGGGTGCGGGCGTGTTCGTTGAAAATGTGGTAGGACTCCAGCGGCTTTTTGATGTCGAAATGCTGGAGCAGGATGGCCGTGCGGCGCGTGTCTTCGGCGAGGATGAGGTCGGCCTCTTTCAGGACGCGGAGCGCACGGAGCGTGATGTCCTCCAGATTGCCGATGGGCGTGGCGACGATATAGAGCTTGCCGGAAGGGGAAGATGCGGGACGGTCTGCCAAGTCCATGACGGAACGGAGCTCCGCTCAGCGGTGCTCGAAGAACTCGGATTTTTTCTGCTCGAGGAGAAGTCCGACGCGGTCGAGGTCGATGGGCGTGTAGCCGTTTTCCTCAAGGAACGCGCAGAATTCGAGCCAGTCCGTGTGGTTCCATTCGCCATTGTGTCGGGTGACGAACTCCTGAGCGAGGCTTGTTTTCGCGAGCCGCGCCAAATTTTTTTCAGCAATGGAAGAAGACGACATTGGGCTTACCTCATGTTTTTTGAAAAACGGATTATTTAATATACACCGGAAGTCAAAAAAAGCAAGAAAAGACTTGATATTTTTGCGAAAAAAAGTTTTTGTTCTGCAAATGGTTCCCCGATCACACGCGGTTATATTAATGTATGAATAAGTGCTTTCGGAAACGGCGGGAACGGGAGAACCGGACGGCTTTTCGGGGGGGGGCGGCCTTTGGGGCGCTGTCAATGGACTTTGATATGCAGACGGGCGAGGACGTCTCCGCACAGGTGCAGGGAGCCGCAGAGTACGGTCGGCCGTGCGGGATCGAGCGTGGCAAGCGCGGCATCCAGGCCGGAATCGGACGCGGGGACTCCCGGCGCGATGCCGGCAAGCTCGGATTCGAGCTCGGCTGCGGACTTGCTGGGACGTGCGGAATCGGGGCGGACGAAGACGAACTCCGTGGCGAGCGGCGCGAGCTGACGCAGGCTGTCGACCGTGTCCTTGTCGGAGAACGCCCCGAAGATGAAGCGGAACTTTTGCACGGGGAAGACTTCGCGGAGGGTTTCCGCGAGCACGCCGATGCCCTCGGGATTGTGGGCTCCGTCCAGCACGAGCCCGAACTCGGGATACAGGTCGAAACGCCCCTGCCACACCGTACGGCGGAGGCCGTCGATCGCCGCGGCGAAATCGAAGCCGCCGAGGTCGGCGAGGTAGCGCAGCACGGAGAACGCAAGCGCGGCGTTCCGGCGCTGGTGGGGGCCCGCCAGCCTGAGTGACAGCGGGACGTCGTCGAACGTGAAATGCTGTTCCACGGCGCGGCCTCCGTCGAGCAGGCGGACGCAAGTCGGTGCGGAGGGCTCGGGCGGGATGCGGAACGGTGCGGCGAGCTCGGCGGCGCGAAATCCGATCACGTTGCGTGCGGGGATCGGGGTGCCGGAGGAACAGTAGACAGGGATGCCTTTCTTGATGATCCCGGCCTTTTCGCCCGCGATCTTCTGAAGTGTGTTCCCGAGGTACTGCGCGTGCTCCATGGAGATGCCCGTGACGATGGAGACGAGCGGCGTGACGATGTTCGTGGCGTCCAGCCTGCCGCCCATGCCGACTTCCCAGACCGCATAGTCGCATTTTGCGCGCGTGAAGAGCAGCGCGGCGATGAGCGTGGTGACCTCGAAATAGGTCGCCTTCATGCCGCTGCGTTCCAGTTCGGCGACCGCGGGCAGGACGACGTCCTGAACGGCGCAGAGCTGGTCTTCCGTGACCGGACGCCCGTTGATGCGGAAGCGTTCGCATGGGGAAACGAGGTGCGGCGAGGAGTAGAAGCCCGTACGGAAACCGGCGGCGCGGAGCCCGGATTCGATCATGGCGCAGACGGAGCCCTTGCCGTTGCTTCCGGCGACGTGGATGAATTTCAGGCTGCGTTCGGGCGAACCGGCGGCTTTGAAGAGCGCGCGCGTCTGGTCGAGGCCGAGCTTGATGCCGAAAAATTCAAGCGAGGCCAGCCAGTCGAGGAATTGCCTGTTTGTCATGGCTGAGGAACCAATGCTTTTTTTTGCATGGGGCGATCAATTCGGATAATGTATCGGCATGTTTCGTGTGTCCGGGCGGAGCCGGACACTGTATCAGCACACTTTGTGTGTCATTTCAGAATGGGGGACCAGTTGGACTGGCCGACCTTGCCCTTGCCGGAAACGAGCAGGCGTTTTGCGCCGAGCCAGGTGTCGATCACGTAAATGCCGCCGTCCATGGTCAGCGTGACGTGGCGGTTGTCGGGGGCCCAGGACGGGTCTTCGCCGCGGAACGTGTTGTTTCCGGGGACGCCGATCTGCTCCATGCTGGCGGATTTGCCGTCGGCGCTGAGCTTCGCGACGCGCAGTTCGTAGTTGCGGTTGATCTTGGCGCAGTAGGCGAGCTTGTTGTCGGAGGACCAGGACGGCGCGACGCGTTCGCTGCCGACGAGGCCGGAGATCACGGCTGCCTTGCCGCCCGCGGACGGCGTGGTCATGTAGAGGATGGGACGGCCGCTCTGCATGTCGGAGACGAAGCAGAGTTTCTTTCCGTCCGGGCTCCAGCGCGGGCTTGCCTCGACGGGTTTCCCGGAGGTGAGCTTCGTGAGCTGGCTGCTGCCTGCTTCGAGCGGACGGAGGTAAAGATCGACCTGGTTGTTGCGGGAAAGGATCATCGCGAGGGTCTTTCCGTCGGGCGACAGCGAGCCGATGCCATCGACGCCTCCGTCTTTTGTGAGGCGGCGGGGGCCGAGTTCCAGGTTGTGCTGGATGAGGTTCGTCGAGAAGCCTTCGTAGTAGCTGTAGATGACGCTTTTTCCGTCGGGCGTCCAGACGGGGTGCACGCAGAGCGAATCATGATGCGTGAGTGGCTTGATGTTCGTGCCGTCGAAGTCGCAGATGTAGATTTCGCGGTTCTTTGCGCTTGTGGCGGCGGAGAACACGATCTTCGAGTTGCAGATGCCCTGAATGTTGAAAAGCTTTTTCAGGACCGTGTCGACCGCCGTGTGCGCCGCGGCGTCCACATCCTTGCTGTTGGAGATGTTGAAGGCGTCGGTCGCGACGCCCGCGCTGTTCGAGATCGTGACGGTGAAGTCCTGCAGCGAACCTTTTGCCGAAACGTGGTAGGTGGCTTTGCCGGAGCTGAGCACGGTGAACCAGCCGCAGTTCCTGAAGTCCGAGAGGATCTTCGCGGAAAGCGCCTGATCGGAGAGGCCGCCGGTGAAGAGAAGCGTCGGGTTGGCGTTCTTGGCCTCCGCCGTGACCACGATGCCGCCGGAAGCGCTCTGCGCGAAAACGGAGAGGACGGCGGCGAAAAGGATCGCCGCCGTCAGTAAGAGCTTGATTTTTTTCATGGGTTGCGTCATGTGTCCTGTACTAAGTTCAAACATCCTGAATGAAAAGCGGGATCATTCCTTCTCGTCGGCTTTTTCGTCAGCCTTCGTTTCGGCTTTTTCATCGGCTTTCTGTTCCGCCGGACGGACGTTCGGGTTCGTGCCCGGGATCGCGGGTCTCACGCCCATTCCGGGGGCCGGTCCCATGCCCATTCCGGGGCCCATGCCCGCGCCGGGCATGCCGGGGCCCATGCCGCCGGGAACGGTGCCGGGGATGGTGCCGGGTCTCGTGCCCATTCCGGGGCCCATGCCGCCGGGAACGGTGCCGGGGATCGTGCCGGGGATGGTGCCGGGTCTCGTGCCCATTCCGGGGCCCATGCCGGGCATGCCGCCGCCCATACCGGGCATGTTGCCCATGCCGGGCATGCCCATGTTGATGCCCATGCCGGGGAACCAGCCTCTGCGCGGGACGGTGGGGCGGATGGTCGGGAACCTGGTCTGTCCGGCGGCGCTGCCGGTTTCGGGCTTGGTCTCCTCCGCCTTTGCCGTAGTGGAGGAAGCCGCGCCGTCTTCGGGCTGGACATACCGCGGGATGTATTTCAGCAGGGACGCGTATTTCGCGGCGAAATTGGCGTTCGCGGAGAAGACGTCCGTGATGCCTTCCCTGTTGATCTTTTCAAGTTCGCGGACCGCGGGCTCGTAGCCGTTCGCCGCCGCCTCGTGAAGCATGACCAGCGCGGTCATTTCGTCCTTTTCGACCTTGAAGTCGTCGTTGCCGTTCATGAAGATATTGGCAAGCGCCACGGCGGCGAGGGGGCTGGTCTGGACGGAGCGGAACGCCGGATCGAGGCTGGTCGGGTCGTATTCCTCGCCCTCGACTTTTTCGAGCTCCTCGAGGTAGGCGTTGAAATAGCTCGGGTATTTGAGCTTGTAATCGTGCTGGACGAGCAGGTCGGTGTATTTCTGGGCGAGTTCGGGGACGGGATCGGGCACGCCGTAGCGGGCGCCGCCGCGGGTGTAGAGCTTCACGAGCAGGTCCATGGAAGTCACGTGCCCCTTGTCGGCGGCCTGGATCATGTATTCGAGGGACTTCTTGAAGTCGCGGCTCTTGTTTTCGGTGCCGCCGGAACGGTAGCAGACGGAGAGCGTGTAGAGCCAGTCGGGATCTTCGGGGTGCGGGTCGAGCTCGAGCGCCCAGATCATGCGAGCGTATTCGCGGCTGCCGGCTTCGCGGAAATAGTCCTCGACGGCGAGGAAGTAGCCCGCGTTGGATGCCATGTGGAGGCGTTCGAAATAGTCGGCCTGGGCCCGCTTGTCGTACTGTTTCAGGCGCACCTTGTCGGCCTTGAATTCCTTCGCCTTCAGGTAGATGTCTTCGGCGGACCAGCTCATCTGGACGTTGCTGCGGATGACGTTTCGTGCGCCGCGGAGGTCGTTTGCGAGGATGAGGTACTGGAACTGCTTGTAGGGATCCTTCTGCTGCTCGACGTAGCGGAGCATG
>JAEEQO010000087.1 GCA_016285335.1 Victivallales bacterium
TCCTCCTTCAGGAACTTCGCGACACGTTTCATGCCGTTTTCGTCCTTGACATTCCTGAGCGCATTCTCCACCGTATAGACGGCGTTGAAGAACGTGAAGTCCATCTCGCCGGATTCGCCGGTCTTCTTGTTCTGATAGATCACATGCTGCTTTTCCGGGGGCGCATGGAGCACGATGTCTTTTTCCTTCTGCGTCAGGTCGCGGAACGGAACATCCGTCCGCACCCCCAGATCGCGTGCCATATCTTTCATGAGCGACCACATCAGGGACTGCCACGGGGCCACCGCGCCCTCGTCGATCGTCAACGAATCATCCGGGACAATGGTCGACATGTCCACGGTCCTGACAATGCCCGTGCCGTCGCATTTCCGGCAGGCCCCCTGGCTGTTGAACGCGAGCTCCTCCGCTCCCGGCGGATAGAACTTCACGCCACATTCGGGGCAGACGAGCTCCTGCTCCGCTGCCACGGCGAGGGTCGGCGGATGATAATGCCCGTTCGGGCACCGGTGGCTTGAGAGACGGGAAAACATCAGCCGGAGAGTGTTCAGAAGCTCGGTTCCCGTTCCGAATGTGCTTCGGATGCCGGGGACGCCCGGACGCTGGTGCAAAGCAAGTGCTGCAGGAACGTGCAGAATCTCTTCCACCTGCGCCGGGCCCGCCTGCGTCATGCGTCTCCGGGTATAGGTGGAAAGGGATTCCAGATATCGTCGAGAGCCCTCTGCATAAAGGACGCCAAGGGCGAGGGAGGATTTGCCGGACCCCGAAACGCCTGCTATGCCGACGATCTGATGCAGGGGGATGTCGACATCAATGTTTTTGAGGTTGTGAACCCGTGCGCCGCGAACAATGATGCTGTCTACAGGCTTTGTCCTTGAAAGGACCTTTGTTTCTTTCTCGCGATTGATGTTTGACATTCTTTACCTCGGTAAGAATAATATACCCTGCACGAGGACCTCTTTCAAGGAAGATTCCGGAAATCTGCGGCAAATAATGGATCGCGGCTGTTCACAGTTGAATTGCAGAAAAATCTATATGATTCTTCGTTTTTTTCGCGATATAGGTTAGTTGAATATGTTACTTGTGTTTGCAAAAACTCTTTCGAATGCTATATTGCTAATGTGATGTTTCGTCAGATAGTTCTAATACAAGTTTCCCCAAAGAAAGGATAGTCTTCATGAAAATCAATCCTGTTCTCGCTGCCGCGGTCGGCAGTCTGATCCTTCTTTCCGGCTGTGAAGAAGAAGCGCCTGAAGAAGTCCAGATCGTGCCTGCGGTCGTCGTCGAACCCGCCATCGAAATGGAATTCGCCGATACCGTGACCGAGATCGGAGAGGTTCAGGCTTTTGAGACCGTCCATCTTTCCGCCAACGTTTCCGGATTCCTGACCGAAGCAAATTTCACGGAAGGAGAATTCGTAAAAAAAGGCACCAAACTTTTCCAGATCGACCCCGCGGTTTATGAGGCGGCGGTCAAAAAAGCGGAAGCCGAAGTCAACAAATGCAATGCGGAACTGACCAACAAAAAAGTTGAATTCGAACGGCAGGAAACGCTGTTAAGAACCAATGCGACCTCCCAGCGCAATTATGAAACGGCGGAAATGGCTCTTCGGACGGCAGAGGCCGAACTGAAATCCGCCGAAGCGGAGCTGGCCGAGAAGAAAGTCACGCTCAGCTATACGCAAATCCTGGCTCCGTTCGACGGTTATATCGGGTTCAAGACTTACAGCGTGGGAAACATGGTCGGTCCCTCCAGCGGTCCCCTCGCCACCATCACGTCCGTCGGCAATGTCAAGATCTATTTCTCCATCGATGAACTTACCGTGCTGAGGATCTATGAAAGCTATCCCGTCACGAAAGACGATCCCGAGACAAGCCCGAAAGTGAAGGTATTCCTCCCGAACGGCAGGGAATACCAGGAGAAAGTCTGGATCTCCGCATGGAACAACCGGGTGCAGGATGGCACGTTCCGTGTTCAGGCTACGGCGGAAAATGAAGAGGAACTGCTGGATTCGGGAATGTATGTGAAAGTCAATGTTCAGATCTCC
The DNA here is from genome assembly GCA_016285335.1 of Victivallales bacterium. The sequence goes on from JAEEQO010000087.1 coordinate 2,045, forward strand.
CTGCCTCAAAAACGGGTCATGGTCAAACAGGCGGCGATCCTTCGGGAACAGCTCGGCGATTTCGTTTATGTCGTCGATTCGAACAACCGGATCGAACGGAGGAAAATCGTCGTCGGGATGAAGAACGGCGATTACAGGGTCGTGATCTCGGGACTCGAAGCCGGAGAAAGCGTTGTCGTCGACGGACTGCAGAAAGCGGGGTCAGGAGATGAAGTCAAGCCGATCACGCCGCAGCAGGCGGTTCCCGGCAAGCAGCTTTCCGTTTCCTCGCAGGAGAGAGCCGCAGCCAGGGAATCCGAATCCGCACCAGAGCAGCAGAAATCAACAGCAGAATAACAACCGGGGACTGCCATGATCAGTGAATTCTTCATCAACCGGCCCCGGTTTGCGATCGTCATTTCGATTCTCCTCCTGCTTGGCGGAGCCATCGGAATTTATACGCTTCCGGTCACACTCTATCCGGATATCGCACCGTGCCAGATCAACATCACTGCCAATTATCCCGGAGCGGATGCCCAGACGGTGATGGATACCGTGATCCAGCCGATCGAATCTCAGCTCAACGGCGTCAAGGACATGCTCTACATGACCTCGACCGCCTCGGATGACGGCATGGCCACCATCAAAGTATGTTTTGACATCGGGACGGACGGAGACAAAAACACCGTCAATACGCAGAACCGGGTGAACTGGGCTCAGGCCTCGCTTCCGCAGGAAGTGCAGCGTCAGGGGCTCACCACCAAGGAATCCTCCAGCAACATGCTGGCGGTCATCGCACTCTATTCGCCCACCAATGCTTACAGCGACAATGACTTGTCCAATTTCCTGTCCATTTCGATCAAGGACGAGATCGCGCGTATCCCCGGTGTCGGCGATGTTACCGAGCTGGGCGACCTCACCTATTCCATGCGTGTCTGGCTGGACAACATGCGCATGGCCTCGCTCGGGATCACCGTGGAGGACGTCAGAAACGCCATTGACGCGCAAAACGTTCAGATCTCCGCGGGCGCCCTCGGCGACAGCCCCGCTCCGAAAGGACAGAAGAACCGGTTTACGGTCGCCGCGCAGGGCCGCATGAGCAGTCCGGAAGAATTCGGAGCCATCGTGATCCGAACGAACGCGGATGGATCGCAGATTCGTCTGCGGGATTTCTCCGAAGTGGAAATGGGTGCCGAGGTTTATACCGGCGTTTCCACGCTGAACGGAAACCCCGCGGCCCTGCTTGCGGTCTATCAGCTCAACAATGCCAACGGCCTGGAGATCGCCAGGCAGATGAACGAACGGCTGGCGGAGATCAAGAAGACATCCTTCCCCGACGATCTTGCCTGCGATATTTCCTACGACACCACGAAATTCATCAGTTCTTCCATCCACGAAGTGGCGGAAACCCTTTACGTCGCGGTACTGCTGGTCATTCTGGTCACTTTTATTTTCCTTCAGGACTGGCGTGCCACACTGGTCCCGACCATTGCCATTCCCGTCTCTCTGGTCGGCACTTTCGCCGTCATGAAAGTGGTCGGGTTCAGCATCAATCTGATCACGCTCTTCGGCCTGATCCTCGCCATCGGCGTGGTGGTGGACGATGCCATCGTGGTCATCGAGAGCGTCAGCCGACTGATGGACGAGGAACACATGAGCCCCCGGGATGCGGCGATCAAGACCATGCGGCAGGTGACCGGTCCGTGCATTGCCACCACCCTGGTCCTTCTGGCGATGTTCGTGCCGGTCTGTTTTCTTTCCGGCGTTACCGGCGTGATGTACCGCCAGTTCGGCATCACGATCTCCGTCGCGGTTTCCCTTTCCACGGTCAATGCGCTCACGCTCAGTCCGGCGCTTTGCAGCCTGATCCTGAAACCGGTCGATCCCGACAAAAGGAAATTCTTTCTCTTCCGCTGGTTCGACTCCATGTTCGACTGGATGACGGCAGGATACAGCGCCATCGTGAAATCGCTGGTTCGCAAATCCGTTCTGGTGCTCGTCCTTTATGCCGCCATGGGAGCCGGTGCAGTCGAACTCTTCAAGGCTCTGCCGACCGGATTTGTCCCGGATGAAGATCAAGGCGCCTTTTTCATCACCATCCAGCTGCCGGACGGCGCTTCTCTGGAACGCACGGAGGAGGTCATCGCCCATTTACAGGAAACCCTCAAGGACATCCCCGAAGTCCGGGATATCATCTTCGTTTCCGGATTTGACATCATCAATGACCTCAATGCCAGCAACAGCGCATTGGGAATCGTGATCCTGAAAGACTTTTCGGAACGGAAAAACTGGGACCAGACGCAGGATGCCCTGATGGAACGCTTTTACATGGCCACCATGGATATTCCAAGCGCGATCATCGAGCCGTTCGGCATGCCCGCGATTCCGGGCTTGGGGACGGTCAGCGGTTTTTCGATGATGCTGCAGGATCGTTCCAACACGCTGACGCCGGAACAGTTCCAGCAGAAACTCAACCAGGTGCTGATGGAAGCCAATAACAGCCCGATCCTCGACGACGTCTATTCTTCTTTCCAGGCGTCTTCGCCTCAGGTCTATCTGCCGATCGACCGGGAGAAGGCGATGAAGCTCGGCGTCGATGTGAACGATATTTCCGACGCACTGCAGGGGACGTTCGGCTACACGTATGTCAATGATTTCAACAAATACGGACAAACCTACAAAGTGGAATTCCAGTCCGCGCCGGAATATCGCGACGATATTTCGGATGTTTCCAAGGTCTATCTGCGCAATTTCTCCGGAAAGATGGTCCCGCTCAGTGCGCTGGTCACGCCGGAATTCCGGTTCGTCCCGCAGTATCTCCAGCGGTTCAACATGTATCAGTCGATCCTGGTCAACGGAGCTCCGAGCTACGGTCACAGTTCCGGTCAGGCTATGGCGGAAATGGAACGGATCGTCCGCAAAGTCGATCCCTCGCTTTCCGTTGCATGGACCGACATGTCCTATCAGGAAAAACAGACCGGCAACCAGACTGTGATCGTGTTCGCGCTGGCACTGTTGTTCATCTATCTCTTCCTGGTGGCGCAGTATGAAAGCTGGATGCTGCCGGTTGCGGTGGTCCTCTCGGTCCCGATCGCTTTCCTCGGCGCGGTCGGTTCGCTCTTTCTGCTCGGGATTGAGAACAACATTTATACGCAGGTCGGATTCGTGCTGCTGTTCGGCATTGCCTGTAAGACTGCCATTCTGATCGTGGAGTTCGCCAAGGAGCAGCATGAAGCGGGCAAGGACCTTTATGAAGCGGCGGAATACGCGGCAAGACTCCGGTTCCGTTCCGTGCTGATGACGGCGGTCACGTTCGTTCTGGGAACGTATCCGCTGGTCATCGCCACCGGGGCATGCGCCGTCAGCCGCCGCAGTCTCGGCACCACTGTTTTCGGCGGCATGACGCTGTCCGTCGTGGTCGGGACGATCCTGATTCCCGTGTTTTTCGTGTTTACCCAGTTGATCGTGGAGAAAGTCTGCAGGACTAAAAAATCCTGACGGATCGTTTACAGGGAAAAGTCCCTCCCAGCTTAAATACGATTCGAAACGACGTGGAAACAGCAGAACGATGAACGGAAAACTGGTTGTCAAAACTGGTCTCATCACTGCCGCTGTCATTGTGGCTCTGGCGTATTACTCCTCCCCCGGGGGAGGGCCATTCCCAAAGACGTACTTCAACAAATTTTCGCCTGATTAAAAACTCTCGTGTCAGACTAAATGCACCTTCTTTTTCTGTCAGACTAAACGCAGAAAACTTAAAAAATACGGAATAATTCCCGCCGCGAGTTTGTAACAGGGCCCGTTTTATGCTATATTATAAATAGCCGTTTTATTTGTCGTCCTCCGGTCGGACGCCGCATTTCCAATCCTCATTTACCCACAGAAAATCCAATCTCATGAGTCAGCTCAACAAAGATTATCTGTTTACCTCAGAATCCGTCTCGGAGGGACATCCCGACAAAGTCGCGGACCAGATTTCAGATGCCATACTCGACGCCTGCCTGGAACAGGACCCCGAAAGCCGCGTGGCGCTTGAAACGCTTTGCACCACGGACTTCATCCTGCTCGCGGGCGAGGTCAGGACGAACGCCGTCGTCGACTGGGAAGCCATCGCACGCGGCGTAGTGCGCGACATCGGCTACAACGATCCCGGCCTCGGATTCTCCGCCGACACGGCAGAGGTCCTGATGAGGATCCACAGCCAGTCCCCGGACATCGCGCAGGGCGTGGACGCCGGCGAGAACAAAGCGCAGGGCGCGGGCGACCAGGGCATGATGTTCGGGTTCGCCTGCACGGAAACCGACGCCCTGATGCCGGCTCCGATTTACTATGCCCACCGCATCGTTGCCGAACTGGCACGCCTCCGCAAGAGCGAGCCGGAGAAGTATTCTTTCCTGCGTCCCGACGCCAAGAGTCAGGTATCCGTCCGCTATGTGGACGACAGGCCCGTCGCCATCGACACGATCGTCGTCTCCACCCAGCACACGGAGGACGCCACGCACGCGCAGATCGAAGCCCTCGTGCGGAAAGTCGCGGCGGACGTGATCCCCGCGGAATTCCTGAACGACAAGACCGTGTTTCTCGTGAACCCGACCGGAAAGTTCGTGATCGGCGGCCCCGCGGGCGACACCGGCCTGACCGGACGCAAGATCGTCGTGGACACCTACGGCGGACGCGCGCTTCACGGCGGCGGCTGTTTCTCGGGCAAGGACCCGTCGAAGGTGGACCGTTCCGCGGCCTACATGTGCCGCTACATCGCCAAGAACATCGTGAAGGCCGGCCTCGCCGACCGCTGCCAGATTCAGGTGGCGTACGCCATCGGCGTGGCGGACCCCGTTTCCATCTTCGTCGACACGTTCGGCACCGGCAAAATGAGCGACCATGCGCTGATCGCGATCATCCGCGAAGTCTTCGATATGACTCCGGCGGGCATCACCGCCGCGCTCAAACTGAAGGAACGCAAGGGCTGGACCTACCGCCAGACAGCGGCATACGGACACTTCGGACGCGACGGGTTCCCGTGGGAAGTCACCGATAAGGTCGACGCTCTTCTCGCCGCGGCTCAAAAGCATGCGGACTGAACCGCCGGAGACCGGGCCGCAATGCGTAAAACAGCCGTCATCGGTGCGGGCACGGCGATCGTCGATCTGCTGGTCCGCGTCGACGACGATTTCCTGACGCGCGAACTCCCGGACGGCCGCGGCAACACCACATGGGTCGATGCCACGCGTCTGGACGAGCTGATCCTGCACCTGAACGAACACGGTTTCCGTCCGGAAAAAGCGCCCGGCGGCTCGACCGGGAATCTCCTCTGCGGACTCTCCGAACTCGGCTGCGAAACGCGCTTTCTCGGCTGGCTCGGTCTCGATGACGACGGCATGTACTACCGCGACACCTTCGCGGAGGCAGGCGGCGGCATCCATTCGTTCAAATTCCATCCGTCGAAGCATACCGGACGCTGTCTGAGCCTGATCTCGCCCGATGCTGACCGTTCCATGGTGACCGACCTCGGCGCCGCAGGCGAAATGCACGCGGCGGAGCTCCTGGCGTCCGATCTCGAGGACGCGGGACTTCTGCACACGGAGGGTTACCTGTGCGGGCTGGACGACCACGCATTCCTGCCGGAACTGCTGAAACGCGCGAAACAGGCGGGCATTCCCGTGAGCTTCGACCTCGCCTCCTACGGCATCGTGCGGGAATACAAGGACGAACTCCGCGGACTCCTCCGCGACTGCGTGGACATCGTCTTCGCCAACGAACTGGAGGCGGCGGAATTCGCCGGAACGACTGAACCGGAGGCCATGCTGGCCGCCCTCGCGGAACTCTGCCCCGTCGCCGCCGTCAAGCTCGGTGCGCTCGGTTCGCTCGTCCGCATGAACGGCCGCACGGTCCGCATCCCGCCGGAACCCGCAAACCCGGTCGACGCGACAGGCGCCGGCGACCTCTGGCAGGCGGGATTCCTGTTCGGATGGCTTCACCATGCCGCGCCGGAAATCTGCGGGCGGATCGGCTCCATCCTCGGAGCCGCCGCCGTATCGCACTTCGGGGCACGTCTGCCGGAAGAAAGCTGGCACGGTCTTCGGAGCCGCATCCGAACCATGATCTGATTTTCATTCATATGTTCAACTCACCACAAGGAAACACTGGAAATGACTGCGAAAACATCGAAGAAGAGCAAGGGCGAATATCTGGTCCGCGACATCGGGCTGGCCGACTTCGGACGCAAGGAGATCGAGATCGCCGAGTATGAAATGCCCGGCCTGATTGCCACGCGCGAAAAATACCGCGCAGCCAAGCCGCTCGCCGGGATCCGCATCATGGGCTGCCTGCACATGACCATCCAGACCGCTGTGCTCATCGAAACGCTCGCGGAGCTCGGCGCGGACCTCCGCTGGTGCTCCTGCAACATCTTCTCCACGCAGGACCACGCGGCCGCCGCCATCGCGAAACGCGGCATCCCGATCTTCGCCTACAAGGGCGAAAGCATTCAGGAATACTGGGAGTTCGTCATGAAGGCGATGATCTGGCCGGACGGCAAGGGCCCGGACCAGATCGTCGACGACGGCGGCGACGCCACCGGACTTGTCCACATGGGCGTGAAGGGCGAACTCGACCCTGCGTTTCTGAAGACCGCACCGAAGTCCGCCGACGAAAAGGCGATCTTCGGCATTCTGAAGGACATCCGCAAAAAGGACCGCAAGTTCTGGCAGAAGATCGCCGCGGGCATCAGGGGCGTTTCCGAGGAAACGACCACCGGCATTCACCGTCTAAACCACCTCGCGAAGGCCGGCGAGCTCCTCTTCCCCGCCATCAATGTGAACGACTCCGTGACCAAGTCCAAGTTCGACAACGTCTACGGCTGCCGGCACTCCCTGCCCGACGGCATCAAGCGCGCCATGGACGTGCTGCTCTCCGGCAAACAGGTCGTGGTCTGCGGCTACGGCGATGTCGGCAAGGGCTGCGCCGAGGCCATGAAGAACGAACGCGCCCGCGTCATCGTGACCGAGGTCGACCCGATCTGCGCGCTTCAGGCGTGCATGGCAGGTTTCCAGGTCGCACGCGTGGAGGACGCCCTGAAGACCGCCGACGTGTACGTGACCTGCACGGGGAACTGCCGCGTCATCACCGCGAAGCACATGGCCGGCATGAAGGACCAGGCGATCGTCTGCAACATCGGGCACTTTGACGACGAGATCGACGTGGCCGGGCTGAAGGCTGTCAAGGGCATCAAAGTCACCGAGATCAAAGGGCATGAGTGTCCCGTTCACAAGTACACATTCCCCGACGGACACAGCATCTACCTGCTCGCGGAAGGCCGCCTCGTGAACCTCGGCTGCGCCACAGGCCACCCGAACTTCGTGATGAGCTGTTCCTTCTCGAACCAGGTCCTCGCGCAGATCGAGATCGCCTCAAACAAACTCGAAAAGAAGGTGTACCTGATCCCGAAGAAGCTCGATGAGGAAGTCGCGCGGCTCCATCTCGCCAAGTGCGGCGCGAAACTCTCCAAGCTCACGCAGGAGCAGGCAGACTACATCGGCGTGAAAGTTTCCGGTCCCTTCAAGCCCGAAGGCTACCGCTACTGATCATCCGGCATCCGGCGGTCCATATCCGTCCGCCGGCCATTCCGCACGGGGAATCTGCCCCGTGCTTTTTTTATGTCCCCGTTTCCGCGGGGATCATGGTTTCTTTTCCTTTTTGGCAGCGGTTTTCGCATCAGGGAGCAGAAGCCCGAAGGCGGCCATGGTCTCCGCCTGATGGATCACCGTGCCTTCGTCCATGCCGATGGCGAAGATAGAGTCGATGAAGCAGTAAAGAGGCGGGGTATTGTCGCGCTTCGGGAAAAGCGTGGCGGTGTAGTTGTATTCCTTGCCCCGGTCGTCGGGCCCCTGCGACTGCATGCCGCTGACGGAGAAGCCTGTGGGGTTGAACCGGCTGTTGTGGAGCGGAGCGTGGATGCTGTTCGAGCCGAGGCCGACGATCCAGCTGATGTTCAGGGGATTGCAGCCGAGCGTATTGTCGGCGGTGCGGATCATGGCGTCGTAGTATTCCTGGACTTTCATTTTGTTGTTGGTATACGCCCACGCGTGCCAGACGACAGTCAGGAAGTGTTCATACGCTCCTGTGCCCCAGTTGATGGGGGCATATCCGTGCCGTACGAACTTGTAAGCAGCGTTGTTCGACGCTTTGATGTACGCGTCCGCCTCGTCGCAGATGGCGCGGATGACATCGGAATGAACGGCGGGGTCGGCTTTTGCGAATGGGATAGCGGCGTAAGCGTAGGCGGCGGCGGAAAGGTCGTAGCTGTTGTTGTCCGCGATCATTTTCGCCTTGGCATTCTTCTGCCACGGGGTATTGGTCAGAAACGCCTCATGATAGGCGTCCTCGCCGGTGGCATGGTAAAGCCGGGCGGCGGCATAGGCGAGCGGAACGGTATAGTAAGAACCGAACGTCTTCGCGTCGTTGGTCTGCGGCTTGTTCTTCACGCCCCAGTCGTATGCCCGGCGGGCACGCTGAAGGTAATCCGCCGCCAGCTCCTTTTTTCCGACGCTTTTCAGCAGACGCGACGCCTGCGCCATGGCGCCCGCGAACAGGAACGAACCGCGGCTGTCCTTGGCGAATGCGAAGTCTCCTTTCGGGTCGCGATCGACAGTCTGGAAGAAATTCGGGTCGCCATCGGATTCGGTGCCGTTGTAAACCCCGCCGTCTTCGTCCTGGAGCCCGATCCAAAGTTTGAGCGCCCATAGAGCCTCGTCGATGATGTCGGGGATGCCGTTGCCCTTTTCCGGGATATTGAGCTGGCCGTCGAAGAATTTCTCCGGGGCGAGCTCGTAAGCGTCCATCAGGACCTGCGCGAC
>JAEEQO010000088.1 GCA_016285335.1 Victivallales bacterium
ACAAGTGGTGATGCAGTAGTGCGCGGCTACGCTCGCGCACACCACAAGTGGTGATGCAGTAGTGCGCGGCTACGCTCGCGCACACAACAAGTGGTGATGCAGTAGTGCACGGCTACGCTCGCGCACACCACAAGTGGTGATGCAGTAGTGCGCGGCTACGCTCGCGCACACCACAAGTGGTGATGCAGTAGTGCGCGGCTACGCTCACGCACGAATTTCCGTGCCGTTGCGAAGCAAGGCACTTCTACGTGGAGGGCTTGCCCTCCCCGTTTTTTTTCCACATTTTTTCCGTTTTGCACTTGCTTTTCTTTCGTTTTTTGGGTATAATATTAGGGGTATCATTTCAACTTGGAAAGGCAACCGATGACTGAACCGGACGCACTGCCGAGAGGCACCGAAACACTGCTGATCGTGGACGACCAGGAAACCGTATGGGATTTCCTGATCGAAGCGTTGCAGAATCTCGGCTACTCCGTCCTGCTCGCCGAAAACGGCGAGGACGCCGTCTCCATCTACCGCGACAACCCCAGCCAGATCGACCTGGTCCTGCTCGACATGGTCATGCCCCGTCTCGGCGGACACGGCACGTTCTACCAGATTCGCGCCATCGACCCCGAGGCGAAGATCCTGCTCTCCAGCGGATTCGTCCAGGAGGGCGCGGTGCAGGACCTGCTTGACAACGGCGCCGCCGGGTTCATCGCCAAGCCGCACCGTCTGCCGAAACTCACGAAAGCCATCCGCGACGTGCTGGACGGCAAGCCCGTCTCCGGCCAGATCTAACACTCCAAGGAGTGCTGATACAGTGCGCGGCTCCGCTCGCGCACATCGCAAGCGATTCTCTTCGAGTCCGAGCGTAACCGGACACTGCCGCAGTGGAGGATTCCCCCCGTGCGCAAGCGATGCTGAGCGCACTGCCGCAGTGGAGGATTTTTCCTCCTTTTTCCGGAAAACGACTGGAAAAAACAGGAAAAAGAGGTACATTTAAAGGGGTGTAAGAAGAGGAGATTCCCGACGATGAGATCGATCAAGTTTTTTTGTTTTGCCGCCGTCTGCACGGCGTTTCTGCTGACCGCGTGCGGGCCCGAACCCACGGCCGACGAATGGATGCAAAGATCCCTGGCCTCCGCGAAGGAAGCGAAATGGAGCCGCGCGCTCGACCAGGCCGAAAACGCCGTGGCGAAAGCCCCCGGCAGCACGCTTGCGAACGTCCTGCTCGCCATCGCGCTGGAAAACAACAACCGTCCCGACGAGGCGCTGAACGCGGCGGTCCGCGCGGGCGCCGATTCCTCCAGCTTCATCGCCCAGTACACGCTCGGACGCCTTTACTGTCGCCAGGGCAAATACGACAGCAGCGTCAAGCCGCTGACCCGCGCGCTGGAGCTGCGCCCCGACGACGCGAACACGCTGATCCTGCTCGCGCGCGCCAAGCTGCGCCTGAACACCGAAGACGCGCTCAGCCTCAATCTGCGCTTGCTTTCGCTTCCGCAGTTCGCCCAGTCGCCGGTCGTCTACAACGAGATCGGCGTGCTGATGGTCCTGAAGGGCGAGCCGAAGAAGGCCCGTTCGTATTTCGACCACGCGCAGAACCTCGACGCGGACAATCCGTACCTGAAGCTGAACAACGCCATCCTTCACGACTACCAGCTCGGCGACGTCATGAAGGCGCGCCAGTATTACAACAACTTCCTGCAGCTGTCGTCCACCCATCCTGAACTCCTCGACGAATACAAGAAAGTTCAGAAGCGCCTGGACGACATCCGCCTCTGAGCGACGGCCATGCCCCGCTACATCCCGGACGACGTGCTGGACCAGATCAGGCTCCGCGCCGATATCATCGACGTCGTGCAGTCCTACGTCCCCACGCTCAAAAAAGCCGGCCTCACCTGGAAAGCCTGCTGCCCGTTCCACCACGAGAAGACCCCTTCGTTCACCGTCAACCCGGACCGCCAGATCTTCAAGTGCTTCGGCTGCGGCAAGGGCGGCGACGTCTTCAAGTTCGTCATGGAGCTGGAAAACCTCGACTTCACCTCCGCCGCCGAACACCTCGCCCACAAGTACGGCATCATCATCCCCGAAACGCCCGCGCGGCGCGGCGGCGCCAGACGCGAGAGCTTCGACGGCGAGATCGAGTACGGCACGCGCGAACGCCTCTGCACCCTGCATGAAAAACTCGCGGCCTTCTACCGCCGCTTCCTGCTCGAACACCCGGACGGACCCGTCGCGGCCTACTTCCGCACGCGCGGCATCCCGAACGACGTCGCGGACAAGTTCTGCATCGGCGCTTCGCCGGACAGCTGGGACGCCGCCATCCAGTTCGCGCACAAGGAGGGGTTCGTCGACAGCGAGCTCCGCGATTCCGGCATCGTTTCCAGCAAGGACGAAAACCAGTCGCACATCTACGACCGCTTCCGCAACCGCCTGATGTTCCCGATCTGGAACGAATCCGGGCGCATCGTCGGCTTCAGCGCGCGGTCCGTCGAGGCCGATCCGCAGGGCTGGAAATACGTGAACACGCCCGATTCCCCGATCTTCCACAAAGGCCGCCTGCTCTACGCGCTGAACTTCGCCCGCACCGCGATCCCGAAGGCCGGGGCCGTGGTCCTCTGCGAGGGCCAGCTCGATGCCATCGCCATGCACCGCGCGGGCGTGACCCACGCCGTCGCGCCCCAGGGGACCGCGTTCACCGCCGACCAGGCGACAATCCTGAAGCGCTATACCTCGACCGCCGTCCTCGCCACCGACAACGACAACGCCGGGCGCGAGGCGGTCTTCAAGGACGCCGCGATCCTGCTGCCGCTCGGGTTCAACGTGAAGGTCGTGCGCTATCCCGGCGCAAAGGACGCCGACGAGACGCTTTCGAAGTTCGGCGCGGACGCCCTCGCGGGGGCCGTCGAAAGCGCAACTGACTTCTTCGAGTTCGCGCTCGACAATGCCATGTCGCGCGTCGATCCCTCCACTCCGGCCGGCCGCGCCGCCGCCGCGAATGACGTCATTTACTGGATGGTCCAGCTCGAAAACGAGGTCACGCGCGAGTTCTACTACGACTGGCTCGCAAAACAGCTCAACGTGCCGCTGTCGTCCATCGAGAAGGTCGCGGAACGCCGCCTCGTCGAGGGCGCTCGCCATTCCGCCGTGAACGTCCGGCGCGACGCCGGAGCCATGCCGCCGCCGAAACCGCGCAACACCGCGCTGGAAAACGCCGTGTTCGAACTGCTCGTGCTGATCCTGGACGAGGAGAAATACGCCCGGGAAGCCGCCGAGGAACTGCCCGCGGACTCGCTCGGCGATTCCGTCCCCGGCAGAGCTGCCGAAGCGCTGCTCCAGGGCGCCATGAATGGCGAGTGGGACTCCGCGCCGTCGTCCATCCTGACCTCGCTGGAAATGGAAGGCGCCGACGTTTCGAAGCTGGTCGAGGCGATGGACCTCGCCGCCGCGCATCGTGCGGAACGCGAAGCGAACAGGGATCCGTCTTCCATGCCCGCGGACAATGAAAATGAACAGGCTCAGACTCCGGCCCCGCCCTCATGTCCGGCCGCCGATCCCTATTCCTGCGAGAAGTATTTCCGCAACACCTACAATTCGTGCCTGCAGAGGATCCTGACCGAGTTCTACAAGGGCGAACGCGCCGCGAAGATCGAACAGGCACGCTCCGTGCAGCCGGACGATCCCGCCTACGCCGCGCTCGTCAAGGAGATCGCCGGGATCTCAAAACTCCTTCTCGACCTCCCGAAGAAATACAAAGTCGTCATCTGACCTCCGTTTTTATCGAAAGGCCAGGCCGGGTTTACCGCAAAGGTTTTACGACATCCCCTTTTGCGTTTCCGTCACAAATCCTGACTAAACGGGAGACGGAAGGGACGTTTCGAAGACAAAAAAGAACCGCAGGAGCCTCATAAACTCTTGCGGTCCAGCAAATTCAAAATTGGTGCACCCGGAGGGATTTGAACCCCCAACCTTCTGATCCGTAGTCAGACGCTCTATCCAGTTGAGCTACGGGAGCACGATCAATCGCAAATCAATCTGCGTATTTATACTATACTCCATTTCTTCAAAAAGTCAAATGAGAATCTGAAGAAAAAACGTCTCTTCGCCATTTTTGACGATTCCGCGCGGTTTGAAAAGGAAAAAGCACGCACGCAAGCCGCTCTTGGACGTGAGGAACCAGGCAGGGGTACGGTTCGTCAGACAAAGGGATGATGCGTTTCCCGAATCCACGATTTCGCAGCCCCGGCCGTAGCGCGAAACAGAAAGCGACGACGCGGATGGAAACGTTCAGTTCTCTTCCGGCAGGATCAGGCGCATGCGGATCGTGACCGGTTTCGGCTTGCCGCGCAGTTTCTGATACCACGCCGGGACGGCGCGGTCGAACTCGTACGTCTGCACCTCGCCGATCCGCTCGTCCGGGATCGCCGTCTTCTGCACTTCGCCGTCGCGTTTGATCGGAAGCGTCTTCAATTTCTGATTCATCTGCTCCACAACGCCGTGGCGTTCGTCACGATCGTCCCAGATCATCACGCCGCCGCGCTTGAAGAAATCCGCCGGGTCGACCCACTGGCTCTGGCGGACGTCCGCGGTGAAGAACGCCTCCGGGGCTTCCGGAGAATAGACCGCCACGCTGCACGCGCCCGACCGGTCCGCGACCACGAACGGAAGCGGCTCCGGCGAAACCGTGTGCCACAGTTCGACCGCTGCCTTCGCCACGGCATGGCCCGGATAGTTTTCGTAGTCGCAGCCTTTCTTGCGGTAGCCCTGCGTCTCCAGCGAGCGGATCACGAAGATCAGACCGAACACGAATCCCATCAGCAGGATGGCGGTCGTGTAGGCGCGCGCCTTGACGCGCGTGATGCGCGGCGACCACACCATGAAGAGCCAAATGCCCATGAACGGGAAGCACGGCACCAGCCAGGAATAGTTGATCTTGCCGCCGGTCACCAGCGAGAACAGCAGCGCCGAAGCGAGCGAGCCCCAGCAGCAGGACCACACGAACACTTTGTCGAACGCGCAGTAATCCGGGCGTTCCTCGCGTTTCCGCCGCCACGGGAAGAACAGCGCGAAGAAGATGACCGCCACGCCGAACACGCCCGCCGCACGGTCAAGCGCCTTCAGCGGCCGCGTAAAATGGTCCGCCAGCACGACCACTTTTTCCTCGCCCAGCCCGGCGCGTCCTGCCGCGTATTCGAACGGCTTGGACCCGAAGGCGAACAGCCAGAAGACATTCGGCAGGATCACGAGGATGAACGGGATGAGCGCCAAATAGAACTGCGGCTTGCGGAACATGGAGCGCCCTTCCTTCGTGAACAGCAGCGGGATGCCTACGCAGAGGTACATCGCCGGGGCAAAATACTTCACCATCAGGGACAGCCCGGCGAAGAAGCCCGCGCCCAGCCAGTACGCCCAGCGGTTCTTCTCCTCGCCGCGGACGCCGAGGTAGACGAACAGCATGGTGAGCGGCCACACCGCGTGCTCCATGATGTCGTCGCAAAGCTCTGTGGCCTTGATACCGTAGAAGTTGATGAGCAGGAGCGTGACGGCAGCCAGGAAGGCAGTCCGGGGCGACAGGATGCGTCTCGCGACCTGGTACACGCTGAAAATGCCGATGAACACGCACACCTGGCTTGCCAGGAAGCTGGAGAAAAACGCCTTGCCGCTCAGTTGCCACACCCCGACGCCGAAGAACGCCCCAGCATACGGGTTCTTGTCGAATCCGAACTGGAAATGACGCCCCCACACGATGTTTTCCAGCACGTCGACAAAGTCGTTCGCCAGCGAAATGCACGGCAGCACGGTCCAGAACACCATCCAGCAGAGCAGGATGACAAGCAGGATGCGCGTGTAGTTCACGCCGTCCTGACCGGAATCCTTTTCATCATCGAAAAGGTAGTGGCGGAAGAAGTTGACGAGAGGATTGGAGCGGGGCGTTTCCGGGCCCGCAGACTGGGTGTTATTCATAAAACAGGGGACATCCTATGTGTGCGGCCGAAATGGCCGACGAGTTGAAAGCAGAGAAAAAGGTTGCCAGTTACTATCGCAAAAAACAATCTTAACAATATAGCATCAATCCGTAGACAATTCAAACAGGAAGATTGTCATTTGAGTTTTTGGTCGTTCATCTCTGTCCGCCACGGCCGCCGCGCTGCATTCCGCGGCCGAAGCCGGGTCCGAACCCGAACCCCTGTCCCTGCCCCTGCGCCGGCTGCTGTCCCTGTCCCATGCGGCGGCCCGGCTGGAACTGCTGCGGCTGACCTTGCGTCTGCGGCTGTTGAGTTTGTGGCTGTGCCTGCTGCTGTGGCTGTGCCTGCTGCTGTGCCTGCGGGCGCGGACGCGGGTTCTTCGGATCGGGGCCGATGGTGAGGATGAGGTCGCGGCCGTCGACTTCAATGTTCGAGATGTCGAGCCCGGAGGGCGAGCCGTCCCACCAGAGGCTGTCCGGCTTCGAAAAGTCGTTGAAGACGACGCGGTCCGGCGGGTAGAAATAGTCGGTGGCGATGCCGTTGCAGTCGCGGTTGTGCGTCTGATGCCCGAATGTGCCGGGGCACGGCTTTTCGAGGAGCGGGACGCCGCCCGCCTGTTCGAGCGAGATCTCGTAATGCTTCTCCGGCGTCATTTCCTCGTCCTCCTCCTGGTCGGTCACGGCGTCGTCGACATGCCAGATGGCGAGCCCGTGCGAGGGGAGCGCGCGGTAGAACGACGAATCGGCGTTGCGGTTTTCGAGCAGGAAATACTCGTCCGGGTTCCGCGGGTTGCGGTAGATGTAGCCGTATTCGCTGGAGGCGGGGATGCGGACCTTGCCCATCGACGGCAGCGGGAGCGCCTTCAGCCAGCCGAGGCGGTAGCGGAACGGCCCGGCGAGCGCGGTCGGGTTGGTCTGGAGCCCGGTGATGCGGTCGTACATGCCGATGCCCATGATGCAGTGGTTGCCGAGGCCGTGGGAGACTTTCTGCTCGTTCTTCGGCGTCTTGTTGCTCTTCTCACCGTAGTCCACGTAATCCAGGATGTCGAACGTCTGGTGCATGATCTCGTGGATCAGGATGCTGACCGTGGGGCTGTCCTGGATGCCGCAGATCAGCACCTGCATGCTGTGAAGTCCGCCGGGCAGCCGGATCTGGTCGTACGCAGTAAACCAGTGCGCCTGCGGCCAGAGGCCGTCGAACGAGCTGTTCCGCGAATACAGCACGCACGCCGACCGCATGGTGCCGTCGGGCTCCTTCGAAACGGATGAAAGGTCGAAGTCCTTCGGCAGCTTCGCCATGGCCTCCTTGATGAGCATGTCCGCGCCGCGGTAGTTCAACGCCTTCTGGTAATAGTCGCGGTTGTGGTCGGCCACGACGTAGTCGGAGACGAGGTACTTCAGTTCGCAGCGGCCGTAGGACTGGTTGTCGACGAAATCGAAGATCGAGCAGGAATTGCCGTAGCCGCGATAGTTCTTCTCGTTCAGGAAAAACTCCACTTTCTCCTTCGGGATGATCACGTCCGGCGGGTCGTCCGGGAACTTCACGAGCACGGCCAGGCCGGTGATCCTGTCCTGATGAAGCGGCTTTTTCTCGTACTGGACGGGCGTTTTCGGGATGTCGGCGGCGGGCTTCAGGACGACGCGGAACCCGGCATTGAACACGGGGACGCTCGCATCGACCGGCTGGCAGGCCGTGACGGTGCAGTCCTCCGGCGAATCATGCCAGGAGCCGCCGCGGCGGGCGCAGAGGTCGCCTTTGTACGCGGCCGAGAAATCGCGCATGAACCAGTCGAGGCAGAGTTCCTGCACATTCCCGTGCATGTCGTACAGCCCCCAGGCGTTGGGCCTTTTCAGGCCGGCGTTCGACACGGACGGCGCGGAGATGAACGAATTGTCGCGGTACCACGCGACTTCCGCGAGCGCGTCCGACCGGTTGCCGCGTGCCCGCAGGTCGCGGCCGCTGTTGAGCTCGGTCGTGGTCCCGGCGCGGCAGGCGTATTCCCATTCCGCCTCGTTCGGGAGCGCGAACCGGTATCGGAACGACCCCGGAAGCGACTTATTGAGGCGGGCGCAGAATTCCTTCGCCTGTTCCGCGGAAACGTCGTACACCGGGCAGTCCGGCCCGACGCCGTACAGGGGCCCGCCCGGACGCGCCGCCTCGGTCAGTTCCTCCTGCGTCGTCCGCATGACAGCCTTCCACTGCGCCTGCGTGACCTCGAATTTCCCGACGGAAAGCGCGTTCTCCGCGAACTTGTAAATCACGCGGCCGTCTTTGTCGGTCTTTTCGTTCGGCTGCGGTTTGCGGTTGACCTGCATCGCGACCGACCCTGCGGGCAGCGTGACGAGCTCGAGCGGGATTTCGCCGGGGAGCATGAACCGGATGGACGGCAGAGCACCTTCCTTGTGCTCATAGATGGGCGTGACGGCGGACGCGCAGGACGCGCACAGGAAAAGGAAAATGCAGACGATGCCGGAAGAAAGAGCGGAGCGGAGACGAACCGGAGGGAACAGATTCAACATGAGGCAGAGATTCCTTGCTGGTCGGAAAGATTCGGGGAGCGGAGTTTTTATATTATAGCACCCCCGGCAGGATTTGTCAAGTGCTTAATCAGGCCGGGGTCAAAACTTGTACAGCAAATTTGACCAGGTGACATTTTGCGGCGTTTTTTCCGAAGAAACAGTGTTGCACGGAGGAAATGACGCTGGAAAAAACTTCGCGGGCGGCTATAGTATTCGGAACTACGGGCGCGCGAACTCCGCCGAAGGGTGCGGAGGGGGGAAATCCGGGCCCGGTCCAACAAAAACAGGAGGGAAACCATCCATGAAAGGTCTGACCCAGAAACAGAAAAACATCATCGAATTCATCAACGAGTTCATGACCACGCAGGAAATGGCGCCGACCATCTACGAGATCGCGGAGCATTTCCACATCAAGACGTCCACCGTCTTCGCCCACATCCGGGCCCTGCAGAAGAAAAACTACCTCACTCGCAGCTCGAAAGCCCGCAGCATCAGCCTTTCCCACCCGAAAAAACGCACGCGCTACCCCGCCGGCGTCCAGTCCATCCCGTTCCACCGCATCGGCGAGGCGGCCGCCGCGGAACCGGGCGACAAGATGCTGGTCTGCGACGTGGCGCAGCTGCTGGACAGTCCCGCGAAGGAGGACCTGTACGCAGTCCACGTACACGGCTCCGACCTCAGCGGCAACGGCATCTTCGACGGCGACATCCTAATCGTGAAGAGCAATCCGGAGACGGTCGGGGTCGAGGACATCGTGGTGGCCGAAGAGAACGGACGCGAGATCCTGAAGCAGGCGAAGGACGCCATCGTCAACGGCACGCCGTCGGATCTCCCGCACGTCAAAGGGGTCGTCGTCGGTCTCCAGCGGAGGATTGCCAAGCCGTGACCGCGGCCTTCCGGTCGTCTTATTCATCCGTCAAAACCCGCCCGTCCGCACGGAACGGCGGGTTTTTTGCGTCTATCCGGCCTTTTTTGCTTGACTTTGAACCAAACAGGTGCTATATTACTTAGCAAGTAAGTCATTTTGAGAATTAAAACATTAGTTTATAACCGAATTAAAACGGACGAGGCGATCATGAATCATCTTTCCTCCTTCCTCCTCTTTTCCGCGGCGATCCTCTGCTTTTCCTCCGCCGCCTGTTCCAAGCTCGCAAAAAAAGACGAACCGAAGTCCGGGACCGTTTACAAGGTCAAAGTCCAGACCGAGAAGCCGCAGACGCATCATTTCCGCAAGCAGATCCGCGTGCAGGGCACGGTCGAGGCCTACATCGTGACCGACGTCGCGGCGCGCATGCCGGGCAATATGGTCCTGAAAGTGAACGACGGCGACACGATCAAAAAGGGACAGGTCCTGTTCACGATCGACCAGGACACCCTGAAGAACCGCGTGGCGCAGGCGGAGCAGGCGGTGAAGGTGGTCGAGGAATCGCTCCACACGGTTCTGCAGATGGACGTCAACATAGCGAAGACCGCACTCGACAAGGCGCAGAAGGATTACGAGCGCAACAAAAAGCTCCATGATCAGAACGCCGTGTCCGACAATACATTCGAATCGTTCGAGCTCGCGCTCGACAAGGCGCAGAAGACGTACGAGAAAGCCGAGGCCGAGCTGCATTTCGCCGAGATAAAAGCCGAACAATCCAAGCTCGACCTGGCGATCGCCAACAAGGACCTGGGCGACGCCACGGAAAGGGCGCCATACGACGGCGTCGTCACGCACAAATATCACGAGAACGGCGAGTTCGTCGGCAAGGGCATGAGCGTGCTCCGCATCAACGACCCGAAAAAGCTCCGCGCCTCCTGCCTCATCAGCGCCGTCTATTTCGAGGCGGTCAAGCCCGGCGAAACGCCGGTCGCCGTGAGCTTCGGCGGGCAGAAGCTCGAAGCGAAGGCCGACTGGTGCAGCCCGGTCATCGACCCCCTCAGCCGCACGTTCACGATGCGGGCGTACCTGCCCGAGGGAACGCCGCTCCTGGACGGCATGCTGGTCGACGTCGACATCCGGCTTGCCGAACGCAACGGCGTGGGCGTCCCGCGCGACGCCGTGGTCCTGAAGAAGGGCGGCAAGTCCATGGTGTTCGCCGTGCAGGACGGCAAGGCGCAGGAGATCGAGGTGGAGACGGGCATCGCGTCCGACGGGTTCATGGAGATCCTGAATCCCGCCGCGATCGAGGGGAAGGACATCATCGTTTCCGGCCAGTATTTCGTGAACGACGGCTCCGACGTGACCGTCACGGCCGCCCAGTGACCGGGAGGGCTGCCCCATGACTCTGAGCCAGTTCTCCATCCGGCGCAAGGTCGCCATGACCTGCATCATCCTGATGCTGGCGATCCTCGGCGTGTTCGCGTACCAGAAGATCGGCATCGACCTGCTGCCGAAGTTCGACGTGCCGTACG
>JAEEQO010000089.1 GCA_016285335.1 Victivallales bacterium
AACCCGGACGCCATCGTCTTCGACCAGAGCCGCGCCTTCGGCACGCCGTCCTACTGGACGCAGGTCATGTTCGCGAACAACCGCGCGGACCGCAACCTCGACCTGAAGCTCACCGTCGACGCCGGAAAACAGAAGAAGTTCCGCGGCTTCGTCGGCCTCGGCTCCTGGGAAACGAAAGTCTCCTACAAGGACCTGAAGATCACGAAGGGCGACAAGGTGCTCGCCGCGCCGGAATTCAAGACCGGGCTCGACGGCGTCATGCCCGTCCGCGGCCAGTGGCTCGCGCTTGACGGCGAGCTCACGCAGTCCACGCTCGACACCGACACGCTCGCCATCATCGGCGAGCCCGAATGGGAAGACTACACCATCTCCGTCAAGGCGAAGAAGCTCGAAGGCAACGAGGGCTTCCTCATCGGGTTCGCCATGCCCGACGCCGAGACCAAGAGCTGGCTCAACCTCGGCGGCTGGGTCAACGTCGACCACGGCATCGAGCATCCCGACACCCCGACGCGCCGCATCCCCGGCGTCATCGAGACCGGCAAATGGTACGACATCCGCATCGACGTGGCGGGCGACACCGTGAAGTGCGCCCTCGACGGCAAGGTCATTTTCGAGCAGAAGATCCAGCAGAACTCCGCGCTCGCCGCCGTCGCCGGACTCGACCAGAAGACCGGCGAGACCATCCTGAAGTTCGTGAACTCCGACCGCGACCCGATCACGCTCACCATCGACACCGGCGCGGCAAGCTCCTTCACGGTGAAGGGCACCGCGCTCACGCTGTCCGGCAGCGACCAGAACATGGAGAACACGTTCGAGAATCCGCTCCTCGTCAGCCCGAAGAAGAGCGAGTTCAAGGCGAAATCCGACGACTTCCGCTACACCTTCCCCGCGAACTCCGTCACCATCCTCCGCTGGAAGTGAGTGAGGACAAGTCCTCAACTGAAATAGTGCCCGGCTCTGCTCGGGCACGTGTTCTCGCGTAGCAGAACACTTCTACAGCACGGCTTGCCGTGGCCGCACTTCGTGGCGGCACGAGGCGAACGCCTCGACTGTCATAGTGCCCGGCTTCGCTCGGGCACGTGCTCTCGCGAAACAACAACAGAAGGACATGCACCATGCCGATCTTACGCGTCATCCGTTCCGCATCCGCCATTCTTTTCGCGCTGGTCCTGACCGCCGCATTCACGGGGTGCGGGACCAGGGCGGATTCCGAATATGAAAAAGGCGTCGAGGCATATCTGAGGCGAGACTATGCGAACGCCGTGCTTCATTACAGGGAAGCCGCGAAGCGGGAACATGCGGAAGCTCAATTCCAGCTCGGATGCTGTTATGAGAACGGCGAAGGAGTGCCGGCCGATTTCGCGGAAGCCGTCAAATGGTGGCGCAAGGCCGCCGAAAAGTCACATCAGGCGGCACGGGAGAGGCTGGAGGAACTGGACGAACTCGAAAGATGCCGTCAGGCGGCGGAACGGGGAGACGCGGAGGCGCAATACCATCTCGGTCGTCAATGCGTCGAGGGCGCGTTGAACGCGGACCCGCGGGAAGCGGCGAAATGGTTCAGGCTGGCAGCCGAACAGGGACATGCGGGGGCGCAATTCGAACTCGCCAGGAACCTCTGCTATGACAACGACGATGATGACGACGATGCGGAAGCCTTCGAATGGTGGCGCAAGGCCGCCGAACAGGGGCATGTCGAGGCGATCTTCGAACTCGCCGATTGTTATGAAGTCGGATTCGTTGTGGACACGGACCCGGCGCAGGCGCTCGAATGGTACCGCCTGGCCCTCGAAAAGGGACATGCGAAGGCGCAGGAGAGGATCGACGACATCCTGGAAATGGAAGGAAACCGCAAGGCCGCGGAACAGGGCAGCGCGGACGCACAGCTTATCATGGGAAATTACTACGAAAACAAGTACGCGGAGGAAGCGGTCAAATGGTTCAGGCTGGCAGCCGATCAGGGGCTTGCGAGAGCGCAGTTCATGCTCGGCTGCCACTACGATTCCGGCGACGGCGTGGAAGAGGACCCCGCGGAAGCGGTCAAATGGCTCACTCTGGCCGCCGAACAGGGCCTGGAGGAAGCGCAATTCCAACTCTATCTGCATTATGAGAAAGGAAAAGGCGTGCCCCGGGACGACGCAGAAGCCGCGAAATGGCTGAACCGTTCCCGGAAATGGGCGGTCGCCGACACGCTGTACAGGGCCGGCTGTCAGTATGCGGCGGGTGCCGGAGTCAAAAAGGATATGGCAAAGGCGATCGAATACTGGAATATGGCGGTCGCACAGGATGTGCCCGCGAAATATGCGCCTGCCAAGGCCGCGGCGCAGTACCGGCTCGCACAATGCCTTTACGACGGCGACGGCATCCCGGAAAACAAGCAGGAAGCAATCGAGCTCTGGCGCACCGCCGCAGAAAACGGCAATGCCGACGCTAAAAACAAACTTCAGGAGCTCGGGGTGGCGGAGCCTCCACTGAAGTAGCTTCGCGGCTTGCCGTGTGCTCTCGCGAAGCAGAGCACAGTAACAGCACGGCTTGCCGTGTGCCGTGCTTCGCGACGGCACGTTTTTACAGGCGGAACGGCATTTATCAAAACAGAATATCGTATTTCAACATACTCAAAACAAAAAATTTATAACTTCATGAAACTTTTTTTTAGAAGCGGTTTGTCTTTTGCGCTTTGACGTGCTATATTAGAACCGGGATTGATCTGCCCCGGCGGAAAGAAATGATTCGACCGCTCAGATCACGCGAACAACAGGAAGGAAACAGACCAATGACGACAACACGCAACACCGTTTTCGGCAAAGACGCTCTCCGGCTCAGGAGAAAACGCTCATTCCGCATACTCACGGGAATCATGGCGCTGTTTCTGGCTGCGGCGCTCGTCCCCGGCTACGCGTATGACGCAAAGAACGCCCGAAAGACTTCAAGCAGCAAAATGCAGAGCGAAGCCGGACGCGAGGAATACACGAAGGGAATGGCCGCCTTCGAAAAGAAGGATTACAAGGAAGCCGCGAGGCTCTTCCGCGCCGGGGCCGAAAAAGGAGACACGGATGCGATGCTCATGCTGTCCTTCTGCCTCGAAAACGGCAAAGGCGTCGAAGAAGACCAGGACGAGTCCATGAAATGGGGCAAAAAAGCCGCGGACACCGGACTCCCGCTCGCCCAGGCGATGTACGGGATCGACAGGCTGGAAGTTTCGGAGAAGGAGGGAATCGCATATCTGAAGAAATCCGCCGATCAGGACTGCATTATCGGGCAGTACATCCTCGGGATGCACTTTCTCATGGACAGCGATTCCAAGCTCCTCAAGGTCGAGGGAGTGAAGCTCCTGAAGAAAGCCGCGGGCAACTCCCTGACGGACGAACGAAACGTGCTGGACTATACAAAAGATGACGATGAAGAAAATCAGATGGCAATCTTCGGGCTTCCCCCCGACACCACTGCGACCAGCCTCGGCATCATCATATCCCAGTTTGCGCTGGGCTCGGCATATATGCAGGGCAACGGCATCAGGCAGAATTTCGCCGAGGCGCGGAAATGGCTTTCCCTCGCGAGGGACAACGGACTGCCGCAGGCGGGCGTCATGCTGAAACAGCTGGACGACCAGGAAAAAACGGCTGCAAAAAATCCGGCTGCAAAAAAAACGAGCGCGGCCGACATCATCGAACCCGGACAGAATGAGGATTTCAGGAACGGACTGATCGCCTACGACAGAAAGGATTTCGCCGAAGCCGTGAAGTTCTTCCGAGCCGGGGCGGCACAGGGCAGCGCGGAGGCGCAAATGATGCTCTCCTACTGCCTGGACGAAGGCATCGGGACCGAAAAGGACAAGGAA
The DNA here is from genome assembly GCA_016285335.1 of Victivallales bacterium. The sequence continues at coordinate 3,836 of JAEEQO010000089.1, forward strand.
GCGTCCGAGGAATTGATGAAGAAGGCCGCGGACGCCGGAAACCCGGTCGCGCAGGCGCTTTACGGCGGGATCCTGATGGAGGATAAAAAGATCGAGGAAGCCCTCGAATACGTGAAAAAATCCGCCGCGCAGGACTGCGTCAGCGGACAGCTCGCGCTGGGCGTACTCTTTCTTGCGTCGGAGGATGCGGCCGAGGCGAAGCAGGGGGTCGCCTACCTCACGAAGATCGCCAATATGCCCCTCACTGACCGAATCACCATCGAGGATTATCTGATGGACGACGATGACCGCTCCCATTTCAGCAAGCCGGTCACCGCGGCGAACGGCACGATCTTCATGGCGCAGTATTTCCTCGGCAGGCTCTACCTCGGCGCGGCCGATCATGACAGGGATATCCGCGAGGCGATGAAATGGCTCCGCAAATCCGCGGACGGCGGCCTGAAGGATGCGAAGACGATGCTGGAGGTGTACGACCGCTGAGGAGACCTCCGCCCCGCGCGGAAAGGACGCCGCACCTGTTGGAAAGAGAGCGCGGTCGACCGGAAGAAAGCCGGCCGTTTCCGGATTCTGCTCCGAATCGGTCGGTTCGCCTTTTCGCCTCCTCTCCCGATGTCCACATTTTTTGGAAAATCTACCGTTTCGGGCTGGATTTTTTACCGTTTTCGTAGCATATTATATGATACCCTTTTTCAGTTTCATCGGAAAGATTGATCATGAACCATCCTGAAACCATTCTCGTGCTGGATTTCGGATCCCAGTACAGCCAGCTCATCGCCCGCCGCGTCCGCGAACTCCACGTCTACAGCAAGATCGTTTCGTGGAAAACATCCGCGGAAGAGATCCGCGAGGCGGCTCCCGCGGGCATCATCCTGAGCGGCGGCCCGGCCAGCGTTTACCAGGCGAACGCCCCGAAATGCGACCCCGCCATTTTCGATCTCGGCATCCCGGTGCTCGGCATCTGCTACGGCCTCCAGCTCATGGTCGAAACGCTCGGCGGCGAAGTGGCGCACGGCGACGCCCGCGAATACGGCAAGGCGATCGTCTCCACGACCGCGGCGTCCCCGCTCTTCGAGGACCTGCCCGCCCAGACGCAGATGTGGATGTCCCACGGCGACAAGGTGACCCGTCTGCCCGAGGGATTCGCCACGTGCGCCAAGACCGACAACACCGAGTTCGCCGCCATCCAGAACATCGCCCGCGGCCTCTACGGCATCCAGTTCCACCCCGAGGTGGTCCACTCCCCGATGGGCCCGCTCGTCATCGAGAATTTCTGCCTCGGCATCTGCGGCTGCTCCGCGAACTGGACCATGTCCGACTTCATCGAACGCTCCGTGGCGGAGATCCGCGAGACGGTCGGCTCCGCGAACGTGATCCTCGGCCTCTCCGGCGGCGTCGATTCCTCCGTGGCCGCCGCGCTGATCCACAAGGCCATCGGCGACCAGCTCACGTGCGTGTTCGTGAACAACGGCCTGCTCCGCAAAGACGAACCGGAACGCGTCCGCGAACTCTTCGGCGGCACGTTCAAGATGTCGCTGGTGTACGTCGACGCCACCGAACGCTTCCTTTCCAAGCTCGCCGGCGTCAACGAACCCGAACGCAAACGCAAGATCATCGGCGGCGAGTTCATCCAGGTCTTCAACGACGCCTGCGCGAACATCCCGGACGTGACGTTCCTCGCCCAGGGCACCACCTATCCGGACGTCATCGAAAGCATTTCCATCGACGGCAACCCGAGCGCGGTCATCAAGAGCCACCACAACGTCGGCGGCCTGCCGAAACACATGCAGTTCAAGCTGCTCGAACCGCTCTCCCGCCTGTTCAAGGACGAGGTGCGCGAGGTGGGACGTCAGCTCGGCCTGCCGGAAGAAATGGTCATGCGCCAGCCGTTCCCCGGCCCCGGACTCGCCGTCCGCTGCGTCGGCGAAGTCACGCCCGGCAAGCTCGCCGTGCTCCGCGGCGCCGACCGCATCATCGTCGACGAAATGAAGAAGGCCAACCTCTACTACAAGATCTGGCAGACGTTCGCCGTGTTCCTGCCCGTGCGGTCCGTCGGCGTCATGGGCGACGAACGCACCTACGAGGACGCCATCGCCATCCGCGCGGTCGAAAGCCGCGACGGTATGACCGCCGACTGGGTGCGTCTGCCCTATCCGCTCCTCGCACGCATCTCGAACCGCATCATCAACGAGGTCGACGGCGTGAACCGGGTCGTCTACGACATCACGTCCAAGCCCCCGGGAACCATCGAATGGGAATGAGGCGAACGCCTCAACTGTCATAGTGCCCGGCTCCGCTCGGGCACGGAGGACAAGTCCTCCACTGTTATAGTGCCGTGCTACGCGACGGCACGAGGCGAACGCCTCGACTGCGGCATGGGCTGTTGCAAAACATCACCGTTTTGTAGCAGTCCTTTTTTTTCGTTTCTACACGCGCGCCTCGCGGCAAACAAAAGATGCCGAGCGTGAGCGAGGCTACCGAGGCGGCGAAGCCGCCCCCAGCAACGCGGGGACGCAACGCATCCTGTTCTCTTCCTCGACTTAAGAAATAATCCGAAAAAGTCGGAAAAACTTCTTGACTTTCCCGAAATAACGTGTAATTTATTGTATGGAATCGGGTTCCGCCGATGCGAAATCCGGCTTCCAAGCTCATTTCATCGACTGTTTCAGCAAAAGAAATCGTAAACCGACCAAGTTTCACCGGCCCCTCTTCGAACGGAGGCGGTCGCTATTCAGCTCTTTTGCTCATGAGTGAAGAAAACCAGCACGGGATGATTGTGTCTTCGTGTCCTGCTGGGCATTTTTCTGTTCGTCTCATGAGCAGGTTCTTGGTCGGACCTACGATTTCGCGTATGGAGAAGTGTCCGGCTTTTTTTGTATCCGGACCGTTTCCCCGCCCATCATCCCGCACGACCACCCCCTCAATCAGCAACACACGGAGGACTTAACATGAAATCGAAAACGGTCAGCATATTCGCCTCGCTCGTTTGCGGCGCCATTCTTTTCTTCGCCGCGTCCCTGACGGCTTGCGCGAAAGAGGAAACCACAACGAAGAACAACGTCAGAACGGCGGAGTTCGAACTGAATCCGCCCGCAGAGGAGTTCGATACCGCCCCCATGCCCGTAGGAATTTTTCATTTCTCCTTCGCAACGGGCAAAATGGAGTGGGTCCCGTTCGGAAAGCCCGCGAACATTCAGGATCTGGCCGAGCTTGCCATGCGCGAACGAAATCAGGAAAAAGCCCCCGCGGGACTTGATTTCAGCATTCGGGGTGAGATCGACATGCGGAAAGCGCAGCCCGTGATCCTGTCGGAAGACGAGATCAAGTCGATCCTGTCGACGGGCGTTCTCCCGGAAAAGAAACCGACGACCAAGGCGCAGGGCTTGAAAACGGATTCCTATTATCTCATGAAAGATGAAACGGACCAGTCGACTTATGTTTTCAAGCTCAGGGACCATTCTCCCGGATACGTCTGGCAGCAGATCGCATACGTCCGCATCCCGGACGGAACGTCGTGGAAAAAGAATCCCGACCTGACCGCGCTGCTGAACATGCCGCAGGCGATCGACGGGTTGAAGACCATCCCTGTATCGAGTGGCGTTCCGAACCTCGCGGAAGGAAAGATAAAGGAAGTCTCGGCGGCCCGGAATGACCTGAAAGCGTACTACCCCGCCGCCGCGAAGGTCGGCGACTTCGTTTTCTTCTCCCAGGGAAAGTCTCCGTTATACCCCAACGGGACTCCCTTCAAAAAGGAGATGCTCAATGCCGGATGCGACTATTTCAACGGCGTTGACGCGTATCCCGGCGAAGGCGACACGCTGCTGCTGAGCCTCAACAAGCGCTGCGCGGCGATCCCCGACGACAAGGTCGAATCCCTGTGCAAGGACCCCGCGAAACTCGTGGGCGATTACTGCGGCGTCCCGATGGGCATCACCGCCGCCGAACAGCCGATGGTCCTGCTGGAAACATCCGCGAAAAAGCTCTTCCTGATCGTCGGGCTTGATACGGCATCAACAAAAGGGAAGATCACATATCTGGAAATCCCGCGCGGCGGCATTTCGAAGGAACAGGCGAACGCGATCCGGGAATACCGGACGCTTCAGAAAAAGAAAATGAACGCCGATATGACGATGCGGCGGATGGTCCAGGCAGCGAACAAGAAGGAAGCCGAGCGCAAACAAGCGGAAGAGCAGGCCAGACAGGATGCGATGAACAAGAGGATCGAGGACGTGAAGCAGCAATCCGGCGACACGTTCCCGAAGACGCCGGAGGAGATCAGCCTGGCGGAAGAGCTGATCCTCGGCGCGGAGTACGACAGGCTGCTCGAACTCTGCAAAGGGAAAAAACTGGATTTCAATGTGAATGGAACAAGAGGAAACAAGTCGCCTCTGTTGTATCAGGCGATCGAACATAATCCGGAACGCCGGAACCAGGATTTCCTTGACCGGAAAAACAGGATCTTCGAGTTCGTGCTGAACAACGGCGGAGCCGCCGTAATTCCCACGGAGGGCGGTGTGGCCTGCGTCGCGGAAGCCGCGGCGACGAACAACAAATTCGCGTTCGATCTGCTCGTGAAGGACGGCTTCGACTTCAATCGGAAACTCAAGATAGGAATGACGGTTCAGGAATATCTGCTTAAATATCGGAACATCGCCAAAATCGACGCCGAGATCATGAAAAAGATCAATTCGGAGAGCAGGCTGCCCCTGTACATGCGGCTTCCGTCGATCGACGCCGCCGACCTGAAGAAAGAGCTGGAGGACCAAGCGAACCCCGTAGACGTCAACAAGCCGGACAGCAGCGGAATGACCCTGCTGGATTACGCGATCGACCCGAAACAGTATTGCAGTCCGGCCATCGTCAGCACGCTGCTCGACGCGGGCGCCAAGTTTAAAGAGTCCACGGTACGCCAGATCAGCAGTTCGAATGAAAGGTATTATTTCCTTCCGGTATTCTGGCAGCATCGCAACCAATTGACCGAGGACGCGTGGTATGACTGTTTCCGCTCGTCGATAACCGCCCGGAACATCGAAGCGTTCAAGTTCTTCCTGGAACAGGGGTTCGATCCTGACAAGAAAACGAATAACCCTTATGTTCACAGCCCGCTGATGGTCGTCTATAAGGACGGGACGCAGGAAATGGTGGAGATGATGGAAGCGCGCGGATACAAAAAGCCGTTCTGGGCGGCGATCAAGTGGAACGACCTCGATCTGGCGAAAGAATACCTCGATGCCGGGGTGGACGTCAACGAGCCGGACAATGTCACCCGCAAGAAGCCGATTTCGCTTGCCGTGTCGGCCGGCAATTTGAAAATGGCGGAGCTGCTGATCGAACACGGCGTGAAGGTTTCGCCCGACGATTATCGCCGCCCTGGGGATTATTATCCCGTTGCATCCGCCGCCACCTCCGGCCAGACGAAAATGGTGGAGCTGCTCCTGACGCACGGGTTCGTGCCGGATTTCCCCGAAACGCCCGGAGACACCAAACACCCGCGCCAATCGTCCGCTCTGTATATCGCCTTGCTCTACAAGCATTATGAAACGGCGAAAGTCCTGCTGAAGAACGGCGCGCGCACCGATGTCACGCAGGAAAAAACTGTCTTCGACCAGAAACAGGGCAAATCCGTCAAGATCGACGCCGGACTGAAAGAAATCTTCAAGAACGATCCCGAGGCGCTGAAGGTCCTCGGCGCGGAGCCGGAACAGGAAAAAGGATTCTTCGAATTCTGAGGAATCCGCCAACCTCACCACCCCCAGCCGACTACCCCCGACACCCCCTGTCCGGCAGGCTCCGGGCAGTTTGCCGCGCTGGCTGCGGTCGGCGCGTTCTTCGACACCACCTCGGAACACATCTTCGAGGAATCGGGAAAAGGCATTCTCGCGAGCATGTAAAAGGCTGATTCCGCGCACAAAAAACCGAAAAAAGGGGGGGGAACGCGGTTTTCGAGTTGATTTTGCGCCGCGTATGCGCTATATTATTAGAATCAACTTGCAACAAAACTACTTTTTCAGAAAGACATACCGCACCATGGCAAACAAGAACAAGAAAAAAATCGAATCCTTCGACCAGCTCGCCGCCATGCAGCAGCACAAGCGTCCCGCCCAGTCGCAGGAGGAACCCACGATCTCCTCCATGCTGGACGAATTCGAAATGTGGATGGCACTCAACTGGAAGAAAGCCATCATCAGCGTCTGCGCGTTCGCGGTCGTCGTTTCCATCGTCATCATCATCCAGGGCGCGATCCAGCGCGCCGAACTCGCCGCCCGCCGCGAACTCGCGAACGCCGGCAGCATCGCCGAGCTCGAGGCCGCCATCGCGAAGCATCCGGGCAACAAGGCCGCCGATTTCGCGCGTCTCCGCCTCGCCGGCGAGCTGATCCTCAGCGACAAGTCCGGCGACCTCGAAAAGGCGCGCGAACAGCTCCTCGCCGTCGCCGCCTCCTCAAAATCCGAAACGTTCATCAAGATGCGGTCCGCGCTCGACGCCGCCTACATCCTCGAACAGCTCGGCAAGGCGGAAGACGCCGCCATCGAGTTCGAACGCATCGCGAACCTGTCCCAGACGCCCGAAGACCTCCGCATCGAGGCTTCCTACTCCGCCGCACGCATCTTCTCCGGCCTCGACCAGATGATGAAGGCCGACGCCGTGCTGAAAAACATCAACTTCGCGGTCGTCGCCGCCGAGGGGACTTCCACCGTCAAGGGCTACTGGACCGCCCTCGCTGCACAGCTCGACGAGAAGATCCATCCGCAGCAGGCCGCGGCAGCCCCGGCTCCGGCTGAAAAGTCCGCCGACGCTCCGGCCGAAAAGCCTGCGGAAAAGCCCGCCGACGCTCCGGCCGAAAAGCCCGCCGCCTGATTTCGGGGGCTTCGGATGTCCGAATCCGGCGGTCTGACCAGACGCACCGAGTCGCTGCTCCGGGCACTCCGGACACGGCACGGCCGCCGCGATTCCGAATACTGTTTCTGCGACGGCCTCCGCGCCTC
>JAEEQO010000090.1 GCA_016285335.1 Victivallales bacterium
GTCCTTGCCGACCTTGTCCATGGCGTTGGCGATGATCTTGCCGATCTCGGAATCGCCGTTGGCGGAGATGGTGGCGACCTGAGCGACCTGTTCGCTCTCGCTGACGTCCTTCTTGATGGTGTCGAGCTTGGCGACGATGGCTTCGACGGCCTTGTCGATGCCGCGCTTCAGGCTCATCGGGTTCGCGCCGGCGGTGACGTTCTTCAGGCCCTGCTTGAAGATGGCCTCGGCGAGGACGGTGGCGGTGGTGGTGCCGTCGCCGGCGATGTCGCTGGTCTTGCTGGCGACTTCACGGACCATCTGGGCGCCCATGTTCTGGAAGGGGTTCTGGAGCTCGATCTCCTTGGCGACGCTGACGCCGTCCTTGGTGATCAGCGGGGAGCCGAATTTCTTGTCGAGGACGACGTTGCGGCCACGGGGGCCGAGGGTGGCTTTGACGGCGGCGGAGAGCTGTTCGACGCCGGAAAGGAGCTGACGACGTGCTTCGTCGTTGAAAAGCAGTTGTTTAGCAGCCATGATATGTGATCTCCTGTGATAAATCGGTTTGGTTTGGGGTTTGCGTCAGCCGATGATGGCGAGGATGTCGCTGGAGCTGAGAATTTTGTATTCCTTGTCGTTGAACTTGATCTCGGTTCCGCCGTATTTGCTGGTCAGGACGATGTCGCCGACCTTCACATCGAACGGGGCGCGGGAGCCGTCGTCGTTGAGCTTTCCGGTGCCGATGGCGATGACCTTCGCGGACATGGGTTTTTCCTTGGCCGTATCGGGGATGTAGATGCCGCCCTTGATCTGTTCGACTTCTTCGACGGGTTCCACGAGGACGCGGTCGCCCAGGGGCTTGATTTTCTGCGTGTTTGCCATGATCACATGACTCCTTTGTTGGTTGTGCGGATGCCTCTGTCGTTTGTTTCGGTTAACAGAGGCACCCTTGAGGATTGGTTGTTATGGGTTATTGATTCAGGATTGTCGTACCTGGGTTCAATCTTCGGATCAGTCGTCCACGACTTCGGCATCGACCACGCCGTCGTCCTTCTTGCCCTGTGCGGAAGCGTCGGGACCGGGCTGCGCGCCCGCCGCGCCGCCGGCCTGCTGTTGCTGCTGGTAGACGGCCTGTCCGATTTCCATGAGCTTTTCTTCGAGGGCCTTGGAGTCGGCCTTCATGGCCTCGGTGTCGTCGCGCTCGATGCTCTTTTTGAGCTTTTCGATGGCTTCCTCGACGGGGGCCTTGACGTTGGCCGGGACCTTGTCGCCGAGGTCCTTCAGCTGTTTTTCGGTCTGGTAGACCAGGGAATCGGCGTGGTTCTTGACCTCGATCTTGTCCTTGGCGGCCTTGTCTTCGGCCTCGTGCGCCTTGGCGTCGTTGACCATACGCTGGATATCCTGTTCGGAGAGTCCGCTGCTGGCGGTGATCGTGATCTTCTGTTCCTTGCCGGTGCCGAGGTCCTTCGCGGTCACGTTCAGGATGCCGTTCGCGTCGATGTCGAAGGAGACTTCGATCTGCGGGACGCCGCGCGGCGCGGGAGCGATGCCGTCGAGGCGGAACCGGCCGATGGTTTTGTTGTCCTTCGCCATGTCGCGTTCGCCCTGGAGCACGTGGATGTCAACGGAGGGCTGGTTGTCGGCGGCCGTGGAGAAGATCTGGCTCTTGCGGGTCGGGATCGTGGTGTTGCGGTCGATCAGGCGGGTGGTGACGCCGCCGAGGGTCTCAATGCCGAGGGACAGCGGGGTCACGTCGAGCAGGACCACGTCGCCGAGGCTGGCGTTGCCGCTGAGCACGCCGCCCTGGATGGCAGCGCCGGCCGCCACGACTTCGTCGGGGTTCACGCCCTTGTGCGGATCCTTGTTGAAGATGTTCTTGGCGGTTTCCTGGACGCGGGGCATACGGGTCATGCCGCCGACGAGGATGACTTCATTGATCTCGGAGGATGCCAGACCGGAGTCCTTCAGGCAGTTGTTGCACGGGATCTTGGAGCGTTCAAGCAGCGGATCCGTGAGCTTTTCGAGCTGGGCGCGGGTCAGGGTCATCTGCAGGTGCACCGGGCCGTTGGCGTTCATGCTGATGAACGGCAGGTTGATGTCGGAGCTCATGCTGGAGGAAAGCTCGATCTTCGCCTTTTCGGCGGCCTCTTTCAGGCGCTGGAGTGCCTGCGGGTCGCTGCGGAGGTCGACGCCGTTTTCCTTCTTGAACTCATCGGCGATCCAGTCCATGACGACCTTGTCGAAGTCGTCGCCGCCCAGGTGGGTGTCGCCGTTGGTGGCCTTCACTTCGAAGACGCCGTCGCCGATCTCGAGGATGGAGATATCGAACGTGCCGCCGCCGAGGTCGTACACCGCGATGCGCTCGTCCTTTTTCTGCTTGTCCATGCCGTATGCCAGCGCGGCCGCGGTCGGCTCGTTGATGATGCGCTTCACGTCAAGGCCGGCGATGCGGCCGGCGTCCTTGGTAGCCTGGCGCTGCGTGTCGTTGAAGTAGGCCGGGACGGTGATGACGGCTTCCGTGATCTTCTCGCCGAGGTACGCTTCCGCGTCCTGTTTGAGCTTCTGGAGGATCATGGCGGAGATCTCAGGCGGCGTGTAGGTCTTGCCGTTCGCCTCGATGCAGGCATCGCCGTTGCTGTTCGCGACGACGTTGTAAGGCACGCGGGAGATCTCTTCCTGGACTTCGTTGAACTTGCGGCCCATGAAGCGCTTCACGGAGAAGATGGTGTTCTTCGGGTTCGTGACGGCCTGGCGTTTGGCGGTCTGGCCGACGAGGCGTTCGCCGTTCTTGGTGAAAGCGACGACGGACGGAGTCGTGTTGGCGCCTTCCGCGTTGGGGATGATCTTGAAGGTGTTGCCGTCCATGACGGCCATGCAGCTGTTGGTGGTGCCGAGGTCAATACCGAGAATCTTGCTCATAGTGACTGTCCTTTCTTTGGAAAAGGGTTTGATGTTTTGTTCGAGTGATCGCCTTTGGATAAGCATACTTGATGCCAAGTTTTCGGCAATCTCAAAAACAACTCATCTTGCAGTCAGTTGCAAATCTGCGCTTTTATCCCCCTGCCCTTTTTTGCGCGTTCTTCCATGCGTCACTGTGTCAAAATGTCGCGTCAATCTGTCGCATTGGCACATCCATGTCCCATTTTCCTGTGCGCCTCGCACGCGATGAATTGATGAAAAAGGGCAAACGAATTCCGCCCGGAGTTTCTACCTGAAGTATAAAATACACCCCCGCCGCCGGGGCGTCTCCTGAGAAATTTGGAGACGGTCAAAAGGCGATGCGAGGGTGTTTTTTGCCCGTGCCCGAGCGTAGCCGGGCACTGTTTCAGCACACTCCGTGTGTGCCCGAGCGTAGCCGGGCACTGTTTCAGCACACTCCGTGTGTGCCCGAGCGTAGCCGGGCACTGTTTCAGCACACTCCGTGTGTGCCCGAGCGTAGCCGGGCACTGCCGCAGTGCAGGTATTTGCCTGCGGTCAGCTGCGGCTCTTCTCGAGCGCCGCGTATTGTTCCAGCATGCCGTCGTAGAGGCCGCGGAGTGCGGGATCGGGGTCGATGACGGACACGGAGGAGCAGAACTGTGCATAGAGATCGTCGAACGGGATGCCGTCGACCGCGTTGGCCGCGCGGATGGCCGCGCCGAGGGAAGCGGAGTTCGCGACGGAGACGGTCTCGATCTGCGCCTGGAAGACGTCGGCGAGGATCTGGCGGAACGTGGCGCTCTTGGAAGCGCCGCCGGTCACGCGGATGCGCTTGAAATCGCAGCCCTGCCATGCGGAATGGCGGCGCATGGTAAGAGCCTGGGATTCGAGGAGGCAGCGTACACGTTCGGCTTTGTTCGCCGTGGCGACATCGAAATTATAGACGACGCCGGCGGGGACCGCGGGCGTGTTTTCGGCTTCGTAGTACGGGAGCATCAGGCGACCGTCGTTGCCGGGCTTCGTCTCGGCGCACGCGGTGACGTCGAAGAAATGCCAGTCCACGCAAAGTTCGTCGCGGAGATGCTCGCGGGCGAAGGAGCCGTTGGTGAAGCAGATCAGGCTCATGAAGCCGCCCGCCGGATTGCCGAACACATGGCCGCAACCGTCCGGGTCCGTCACGAAGTCCTGCATGGTGGCGAAGAACGTGTCGCTGGTGCCGAGGCTGATGACCGCGGTGCCGAAGGAGCCGCCGCCGACGCCGATCAGGCTGCACGGATTGTCGCCGGACCAGATCACGACCGGGATCCCGGCGGTCAGGCCGTATTTCGCGAAGTAGGCGGAGAGCTTGCCCGCGACGGTCTGCGAGGATTTCACGGGCGGGAGCTTGCTCATGAGGTCGGGAGCAGTCGCCGCGGTGAATTCGGGATCCCATTCGAGCGTGTGCAGGTTCAGCAGGTTCATGCCCGCGCCGTCGCCGTAGTCGATCGGGCAGTCATGGCCGCAGAGCACGGAGCAGAGGAACGAGCTCACGAGATGCACGGTCTTCGTCTTCGCCCAGGCTTCCGGCTCGTCGACCGCGAACTTGCGGATCTGCGGGCCCGTGAAGCGCACGATCGCCGGACTGCCGGTGTCGCTGCGCATTCTGCCGCCGAACTTTTCGGTCAGCCAGGCGCATTCCGCTTCGGTGGACTTGTCCATCCAGATCGGGGCGACCATGCGGGAAAGGATCGGCGTGAGCTGGTCGGCAAGGGTCTGCGCGGGGTTCCAGTCGGGGATCGCGGCGCTCAGGTAAACGGAGCCGTGCTGCTGGCCGGAACCGGAGATGCCGGCGATCTTTGCCATCGGGAAATCCGCCTTTTTCATGCGGTCGAACAACATGTCCAGGGCGGCGACCCACATCCGCGGATCGGCCTGGCGGACGCTTTCGTCATCGTTCGGGAGATATCCGCTCGGAGAGTTGTACTCCGGCAGATCGTTTTTGAAGTTGACCGCGAAAGAGCCGACGACTTTGCCGGCGGCAGTGTCGATGACCTCGGCTTTGAGGCCCTGCGTGCTGGAATCCAGCCCCAGATAGTAACTCATGGTTTCCCCTTGGTTTGAGGCGTTGTTTGTTTTCTTGAAGTTTTATACTATAACAATAGCGCGGAAAGTCCGTTTTTCAAGAGAGCGCCTTGGATTTTTCCCTGATTTCTTTCAGCTAAGGGATTGCAGAAGCCGGTCCGCGAGCTCCGGTTCGATCTCACGCACGGGGATCATCACGAAATCGCGCCGCGCCGCTTCGGGATGAGGGACCCTCAAATCCGGCAGGTCGACGGTTTCCTGTCCGAACAGGATGATGTCGAGGTCGAGCGTGCGCGACACGTGGTAGGCGTGGTCGTTCGGACGGCCGTTATCCGCCTCGATCTTCTGGCAGAGGCGGAGCAATTCGAGCGGCGTGCCGCTCCAGAAACCGGAGACGGCGGCGTTCACGAACTCCGGCGCACCGGGTTCGCAGCCGACCGGAGCGGTTTTAAGCAGAGACGAAAAACGCCGGATACGGAATCCGGCGTTGGAAAGCGCTTCACAGGCCCGACGGAAAGCGGCAGGGACGTCCCCGAGGTTTCCGCCGAGCGCAATGACGCAGAGGGTATCGGGCATCAGCAGTCGAACGCGAAGGCGTTGAACGCGTTGACGGCCTTGGCGATCTCCTTGACAAGATCGGCGGGGATGGGGCTTTCGGCATTGACCGCGAGCATCGAATGGGTGTTTTCGAGGCTGTGCGGGGCGCGGACATCGGTGATGTTGATGTTGTTCTGGCCGAAAAGTCCGGTGATCTTGCCGATGATGCCGGGGGCGTCTTCGTACTCGACGAAGAGGTAGTTGCCCGCCGGATGGATGTAGATGCCGTCGAACGAATTGATGCGGGAGACCATGAGGCGGCCTTCGGCGATTGTGCCGCGGATGGAGATGCGGTCGGAGCCGGCGATGAAGTCGAGCGTGATGGCCTCGCCGTAGTGCTTGCTCTCGTCGACCTCGCGCACGGTGAACTTGATGCCGCGGGATTCGAGGATCTTCAGCGCCTCGTCCGCGCCGCTGAACGCGTCGAACTGCGGGCAGATGGCGGCGGTGACCGGAGCGATCATCCACTTGGAGAACTGGTGGAGCTTGCCGTAGCAGCTGAGCTCGATCTGGGAGATGGCGCGGCCGTTCAGGGCGGCGGCGCCGAGACCGGCGAGCACGGAGGCGAGCTTCTGGTAGTTGGCGTCAAGCCCGTCCGGAACGCCCTTGTTCACGACGCAGGCGGTCACACCGTCTTCGAAGTACGCCACGGTCTGGTCGGCGGCGCGCTTGGCGGCGAGGAAGTTGGCTTCCTTCGTGCTTGCGCCGAGGTGCGGGAGCATGATGTCGGCGATGTCGGCCACGGACTTGTCGCCCGCCGCGTCCTTCGCGTAGACGTCGTTGCAGAAGATGAGGTCCTTTTCCTGCTTGGCGGCGCGGATGGCGTCCTCGTCGACGATGCCGGCGCGGGCGCAGTTCACGAGCATGGCGCCCTTCTTCATAAGGCCGAGCAGCTTGGCGTTGACCATGCCGCGGGTCTTGTCATTTTCCGGGATGTGCAGGGACACGATGTCGGACTGCGCGAAGACTTCCTCGACCGAGCAGAGCGTGGCGCCGAGGCGGTCGGCCAGTTCGGCGGAAAGGACGGGGTCGTAGGCGAGGATCTTCACGTCGAAACCGGAGAGGCGCTTGATGAGCAGGCGGCCGATGTTGCCGAGGCCGAGGATGCCGACGGTCTTACCGGTCAGCTCGCGGCCCATGAAGCTCTTCTTCTCCCACTTGCCGGCGCGGGTGGACTGGTCGGCGGGGACGAGCTTGCGGTAGGCGGCCAGGATCAGCGCGATCACTTCTTCGGCGACCGCGTTGGAGTTCGCGCCGGGGGTGTTCATGACGTCGATGCCGAGCTTGCGGGCGTGGCGGATGTCGATGTTGTCGAATCCGGCGCCGGCGCGGACGACGAGCTTCAGGTCCTTCAGTCCGTCCATGATCTCGGGCGTGACTTTCTCGCTGCGGACGATGATCGCGGACGCGTCGGAGTTTTCAGCGGCCAGGTCGGCCAGCTGGACGTCCGGGTTCTGGACCACGGTGAAGCCGTGTTCGCTTAAAATCTTTTCAACGACCTTGTCAAGTTTGGTAGGAATGAGGACTTTTCTCATGCTTGTCTCCTTGTGCGTTCTCACGCACGGTTGCGGTTGCTCCAAAAAAATTTTGGAGCATATAATATACACCATAAAGCCAAAACTTTCCACCCGGTTTCGACAAATAATGCTTTTTTGTGCCTGAAACGACAGATATTTGGTTTTCTTTTTGTCTGTTTTTCGAAAAAAGGGATGTCCGTGGCCTGAAACGACAACAGACTGTCCTCTGCGAAGCGCCCGAACGCGCTGTGCCGCCAACGTGCGCGCCTCGCAGAAAAAAGTGCGAGCATAAGCGAGCTTACCAAGGCCCCCCTGACTTCCTTTCAGAATACTGCCTGCGCGTCTCGCGATCAAGAAAAGATATCGAGCGTAAGCGAGCTTACCAAGGCGGCGCAGCCGCCCCCAGCAAAGCGGGGACGCGAAAGCGTCCATCACTTCCGTTTTTTTGCCTCAAAACTAAAATTATTCGTAAAAAAACGAGAAGGCGGCTTGATTTTCATCAAAGAAAGGGTATAGTGTTGATTGGAATTGATTTCCGCATAGCCGGAAACTCAATTTCATGCTCATTTCATCGGTTATTTCAGCAAAAGATGATGAAAACCGGCCAAGTTTGATATTAGCTCTTTTGCTCTTAGGATTGAAATACCAGCACAGGAAGATTGTGTCTTCGTGTCTTGCTGGGCGTTTTTCTGTCGTCCTAAGAGCAGGTTCTTGGCCGGACCTTCATCATCGCGTATGGGGAAGCGTCCGGCTTTTTTTGTGCCCAGATGGCGAGCCTTAACGCTTTTTCCACTATTCAAATCCTCTATTTTGAATATGTAATATCAAGCTTAAACAATATCAGATTTTTTATTTCAATCTAACGAACCAAACCATATTTGGAGGAAACAGTATGAAGAAATATCTTTTCGGAAAAACTCTGGCAGTCATGCTTTGCTTCCTGACTCTGTTAATGGGAATGCCGATGCAGTTTTTTGCACAGACTTCCACGCTGCAAACGCGAAAGGATACTGCCACCGATTTTAACAATTTTATCTCGTCCTGCACTCTAGAAGAGCGTATCCTTTTGATGCAAGCATTAGGGGGATTGGACGATGAGGATTTGGAAGACAGTTACTTCGGTTCTCTCAAGGGACTTGATCCTCTTAGCAGCTATGCAAAAAAGAAGAAAGATGCAAGTGCGACAAAACCGTTAAAGCCGGAAACTTTTAATGATGTTGCACCGGAAACAGTTATAGATGCGATTGCAAAGGATTATTTGAAAACGGACATTGTTTCAAGAGAAAAAATATGTAAAGAGTTAAGAGGCAAAATACATTTTTCCGGAATCCATTTGTTCTACAGCTCGGATAATATAGACTACCATGAAGATGTCGTTCAATGGGTAGCAGGAAAACACGATATAGAAAAAACCCAAATAAAAACACTCAGCACATTCGAACTGGAACGTAAAATCGTTGAAATGTACTTTGCGGAGATTTGGGATCAATTAACGGAAGAACAAAGAAAAGAACTTCTTTCAAAAATAGAAAGCGAAACAAACTCTATTTTTACCAATAAAGCTGCAATAGCTGGAATGACTGGGGCAGCAGCCATTGGTGCGTTGAGTACCACTGTAGCGTTTACAGGTTTTGCTTTTTATACTACAATGTCAACCGTTATTGCGACGGTAGGTGCCTGGGTGGGCGTAACCCTTCCTTTTGTCGTTTATACGACATCTTCCTCAGCTGTGTCTGCTTTGGCCGGACCTCCCGGCTGGATCATTGCGGGTGTCCTCTTGGCTGCAGGAACCGGAGTCGCTTTGTGCTGGCCGGAATCTGACCCGGTAACAAAGTTTGTCATGGTCGTTCATTCCATAAAAGTATCCCGTTTGAAATCATTCGATTTGGAAAAAAGCTCGTCTGGGCAAAACAACCAGTACAATCAGAGCAGTTCAAGCTCATATGGGCAAAACAATCAGTACGGGCAGAACATGTACGGGCAACCATATATGCAAAACTATCCGAACTATATGCAACCGCAGTTCCAGTTCAACATGGGAAATGGATATAATGCCGCAAGGAATGAGGCAGCAGCATTGACCCGGGCCGCAACACAAGGCAATGTGGAAGCTATGCTCAATCTCGGATATTGTTATTATTACGGTCAAGGCGTAGCACAAAGTTATTCTAACGCCATCACATGTTGGGCTCAGGCGGCACAACGAGGCAGCACGGAAGCACAATATATCCTCGGGAAATGCTATTATAATGGGGATGCAGTGAGCCGGAATTATACCGAAGCAGTACGTTATTTCCAAATGGCCGCCAATCAGGGACACACGGAAGCGCAGTCCGCTCTGGGCGTCTGCTACTACTATGGCCAAGGAGTGACCAGAAACATGTATGAAGCAAGACGGTGGCTCAGCATGGCGGCGAACAAAGGAGATGCGATTGCACGTCAATACCTGAACAGTATTCGCTAATGAAAAAAGCGTTCGGACAATAAGTCTGAACAATAAGACAACAGGCTATGAAAAAACACCTCCGGCCTGAAAAAGTCGGAGGTGTGTTGTTTATTCTTGGGGAAAGAGCTTGCCGCTTCGCTGGGGGCGCACTTTCGTGCGCCTCGGTAAGCTCGCTTGTGCTCGACTGATTAATTGACCGCGAGGCGCGTTAGGCAAAGGGAAAATGCGAGTGAATGTCCTGGCGGGTCGTCCGGGCGGGTTTGAGCTCAGTGCGGGATATACAGGTAAAAGACCCACTCGATGACGTCGCGGACATCGCTCACGTCGTCGAACGAGTAGATCGGGAACCCGTTGCCGTTTCCGTTCGGGTAGAACAGGACCATCCGGCCGCGCTTCTCGAAATACCATTCCGGCATGCCGTTGCCGTTGCCGTTCGGATAGACTTCGACGGCGTTCGAGCCGCGGAACTTGAAGTAGAAGGTCGGCATGCCGTTGCCGTTCCCGTTCGGGTAAAACTCGACGCCCCGGCTGCCGTATTTGAAGTAGTTGTACGGCATGCCGTTCAGCCCTGGCTGGGCGTAGACTTCGGTGCAGCGGTCCGTCTTCCGCATGGACCACTCGTGGATGCCGTTGCAGTTCCCGTTGTTGTACATCTTGCGCATGGTGCCGCTGATCTCCATGCTGGCGAACGGGAAGCCGTTGCAGTTTCCGTTTTTGTAAGCTTTGATGTAAGCCATGTCGATTACTCCTTCATCCTGTTTTCGATCCGTTTTTCGACCGTTTCGAAGAGCTCGTCCAGGTTTGTCCGGCGTATTTTCGCCGCGTCCAGATACCAGGCTTCCAGCGCGCGGCGGTTTTCCGGCGTAGTCCGCAAGTAGCGGAAGAGATGGAAAAACTCCGTGGCGACCTGTGGCGTTGAGATCGCGGAACGCCGGCAGTCGGCGACGTCGATCCAGAGGAACTTCATGCCGTCGGCGTCCTTCCTGTAAAGCAGGTTGGCGGGCGTGAACCCGCGGTGGACGATCCCGAGGTCATGAAGCCGCGCCAGCAGGGTCAGGTTGCCGCGGCAGAACTCCAGAAACAGCGGTTCGTTGCCGACGTGAGCGCCGTCGCGGAAGAAATCCAGCCCGGTGCGGTAGTCGTCGGCAAACCGGGAGATCAGGAACGAGTTTCTCAGCACGAATCCGCAGCGCGTCTCGCCGACGGCGAGCAGGTCGGGCAGCGGGAAGCCGAGCTCGGCCAGCATCACGTAGTTCGAGGCTTCG
>JAEEQO010000091.1 GCA_016285335.1 Victivallales bacterium
CACGGACGGCGGACTTCAGCCGACCGTCACCGACGTCTCGTTTTCGCTCGAACGCGGCGAAATGCTCGCCCTCGTCGGCGAAAGCGGCTGCGGCAAAAGCGTGACCTGCATGTCGCTCGCCCGGCTCCTGCCCTCGCCGCCCGTCGTGCTGTCCGGCGAAGTCCTGCTTGACCGCGGCCCGGCCCTCGGCGGTGTGGCGGACGTGCTTCAGCTCAACGAACGCAGTCTGCGCCAGGTCCGCGGCGGCTGCATCTCCTACATCTTCCAGGAACCCTCCGTGTCGCTGAACCCGGTCTTCCGCGTGGGCGACCAGATCGCCGAAGCCGTGCGCCTGCACCGGACCGACGTCTCCGACCCGTTCGCCGAGGCTGTCGAACTCCTGCGGCAGGTCGGCATTCCGGACCCCGGCAACCGTGCGAAACAGTATCCGCACGAGATGTCCGGCGGCATGCAGCAGCGCGTGATGATCGCCATGGCGCTCGGCTGCTCGCCGTCCATCCTGGTGGCGGACGAACCGACGACCGCGCTGGACGTGACGATCCAGGCGCAAATCCTCGACCTTCTGCTTTCGCTGAAGCGCGACCGCGGCATGGCAGTGATCCTGGTCACGCACAACCTCGGCATCGTGGCGGAACTCGCCGACCGCGTCGCCGTCATGTACGCGGGGCGCATCATCGAGACCGCGCCCGTCGCCGAGCTCATCGCACATCCGAAGCATCCGTACACCTCCGCGCTCATCCGCGCCGTCCCCGTGCTCGGCGGCGAACACAACCGCCTGAACACCATTCGCGGCACCGTCCCATCCCCCGACAAGTTCGGCCCCGGGTGCCGTTTCTGCGACCGCTGCGACCATGCGGACACGCTGACGGACGAACAGCGCCGCCGCTGTCAGCAGGAGCCACCGCAGCTTCGGGAGCTCGTCCCCGGCCACGCCTGCGCCTGCCACTATCCACCCTGCATGACGGCGGGGAAGGAGGCATGACGTGCCCTCCGCACCCAATTCAAAAAAGGACAGCCCGGCCGGCGACATGGCCCCGTTCATCATCTTCATGGCGTTCGTGATCCTCACGACCGTCATCATCATGTCCATCTACAGGATCAACTCCGAGGAGGACGAATCCTTCGCCGGGCAGTCCGGTTCCGGTTTCACTCTCACGCTGGATGCCCGCGAACCGGTCGTTTTCGACGACGACTTCCTCTTCCCGGGCTTCTTCCCCGTTTCCCGTGAGACCGCCCGGGCCTCCCGCCCCAGCATCCAGCAGAACGTGGTCGAGGTGCGGCGTCTGATGGTCGATGGCGAATACGGCCGCGCCGAGGACCTGCTCCGCACGCTGTTTCTTTTCTATCCCGACGATATCGAGATCATTTATCTGCTTTCAAGCGTCCTGCACGCCTCGGGACGCGACGCCGAGGCGGATTACTACGACGAACGCATGTTCTTCCTGCTGCCGTCGCCCATGCCGGACACGATCCCGCCCGCGCCGGCCGCACCGGAGGAAAGGGCCGCCTCATGAGCAAGATACGCCAGCTGAGCGACGAAGTCTGCAACAAGATCGCGGCGGGCGAAGTCGTGGAACGCCCCGCCTCCATCGTGAAGGAGCTCGTGGAGAACTCCCTCGACGCGGGCGCGATGAAGATCACCGTCACGATCGAGGACGGCGGACGCCGCTCCATCACGGTCGCCGACGACGGCGAGGGCATGGACGCCGACGACGCGCTGCTCTGCCTCGACCCGCACTCCACCAGCAAGATCGCCTCCGAGGCCGATATCTTCGACATCGCCTCCTTCGGGTTCCGAGGCGAAGCGATCCCCAGCATCGCCGCCGTCACGCGCCTCACCATCCGCACCCGCCGCCGGGAAACGCCCGAGGGCGTCGAGGTCTTCATCGCGGGCGGAAAGGCCGTCACGGAGAAGCCCGCCGGATGCCCGCCCGGCACCGAGGTCACGGCCCGCGACCTCTTTTTCAACGTCCCGGCGCGCAAGAACTTCCTGCGGACCGTCGCGACCGAGGAACGCCACATCGTCGAGATCCTTTCGAACATCGCGCTGGCGCATCACGACGTCGCGTTCATCCTGAAGGCCGACGGACGCATCCTGCTCTCCACGCCCGCCGCGCCGTCCATCCTGCCGCGCATCGCCGAGTTCTTCGGCCGCGAATACGCGGGAGCCCTGCTCCCGTTCTCCCGCACCGAACGCGGCATCACGGTCAACGGGTTCATCGCGCGCCGCGGCTTCACGCGCAATTCCCGCGCCGAGCAGCGCATCTTCGTGAACGCACGCCCGGTCGAATCCGCGCCCGTCTACCGCGCCATCAAGGAAGCCTGCGGCCCCATGCTCGAACGCGGCCGATTCCAGCCCGCGCTCATCTTCCTCACCATGCCGCCGGGGTCCGTCGACGTGAACGTCCACCCGACCAAACGCGAGGTCCGGTTCCGCAACGAATTCGACGTGATCGCCGCCGTCCGCACGGCAGTCTCCGCCGCGCTCCGCACCAACGACGCCGTGATCCCGGTCACCGACGAGGGCATGAACGACCCGGCGCAGACCGCGTCGCGGCTGTTCCCCGACTTCGCCCCGGACATGCAGACGAACGGATTTCCGCCGTACTCCGGCGGAACGGAAACGCCCACGAAATATCCCGCACCCGTTCCCGCGTCCGGCATCGTCACCTCCGTCGAATCCCTCCTCGAATCCGCCCGCG
Source organism: Victivallales bacterium (assembly GCA_016285335.1). Next base: position 2,703 of record JAEEQO010000091.1, read on the forward strand.
TCGGCTACCGCGTCCTCGGCCCCATGCTCCATGCGCCGTTCGATCCCGCACGGCAGACCGCCGCGAATGCGCCGGAAACATCCTCGTGCCCCCCGGACGGCAAACCGGAGGACGTCCCTCTGCCGATCCCGCCGGAAACGGATGGGAAAAAGCCGTCTCCGGACGAGCCCTCTCCCGACTTCCGCCTCGTGGCGGAGGACGCCCCCGCGACCGATTTCGGCGGCACGGGGCTGCGCCTGCTCGGCGTGCTGGAAAACTCCTACATCGTGGCGGCCATCCCCGGCGGACTTGTGCTGATCGACCAGCATGCCGCGCACGAACGCGTGCTCTTCGAACGCATCCTGAACGGCGTCGACGGCACGCTCTCGCAGCGTCTCCTGATGCCGATCACCATCGAGCTCTCGCCCGCCGACATGGCATACGTCGCCCGCAATCTGCACGAATTCGAAAACGTCGGGTTCGAAATCGAGCCGTTCGGACGCAACACGGTCAAGCTGAACGCCATCCCCGCCGCCATCAGACAGGAAAACGTCGGCGGGTTCTTCCAGGACATGCTCGCCCGCATCGGCGAACTCGGCGCCGGACAGCGGCTCGCCACCGACACACTCGCCCGCGCCGCCTGCAAGGCCGCCATCAAGGCGCACGACCGCCTGTCCCTGCAGGAGGCCGCCGCGCTCATCGAACAGATGTCCCACTGCGCCCTGCCCTATTCCTGCCCGCACGGACGCCCCACCATGCTGAACATCTCCATCTCCGAAATCGAACGACGTTTCGGTCGAAAATAACATAGGAAACACCGCATCATGCCCGCCTCGAAAATGAAGAAAACCGCCTCGAAGAAGGCCGTTCCGAAGAGAATCGCGAAAACCGCAAAGACCGCTCCGGCGAAGAAACTCAAGCTCATAAAGGCCGCGGCCGACGTTTCCGGCGCGGGGTTCCGCCTCGCCGACCCGATGTGGAACGCCCACGAGATCCTCGCCGCGCTCGAAATGTACGAGGCGTTCGGCGTCTCCGCCGTCGTCTTCCCCGAGCTCTGCATCACCGGCGCGTCCTGCGGCGACCTCTTCAAGCAGAACATCCTGCTCGAAGCCGCGCAGAAGGCCGTCAAATTCCTGCTGAAGGAAACGGCGAAAAGCCCCGTCGCGTTCGTCGTCGGCATCCCCGAACGCGCCAGGTCTGGCGTCCTCTACGCCGTCACGCTCTGCATCCGCGGCGGAAAGATCGTCGCGCGCAACAAAAAGCCGCTCGACGCCCCGGCCACCGTCTTCGCCCCGATCGAGCTTGTTTCCACGAAGCCGAAACGCAACCCGGCACGCCTCATCCTCTGCCCGTCCGCGGTTCCGTCCGCCCTCATGGGGCCCGCGGATTTCAGCGCATTCGCAATGAAAACGGCGAAAGAACACGGCGCGGACTTCATCCTCGCCGCGCCCGAATCCGGCGAATCCGTGACCGACGGCTTCTACGGCATGCCCGTCTGCTGCAACGTGATGGTCAAGGACGGCGAATCCGTGCTGGCCGAACTCTCCGACCCGTGCCCCGCGCTGGAGTTTCCCGCCGAATTCGAGCCCGCGAAACAGCAGTATCTTCTGCGCTTCGAGGAAGACCCGAAGCGCCTCGCCGCGCTCGGACGCGATCCGCTGCCGTTCCTGCCGAAGGACCGCGCGGGCACGATCTGGATCACCGCCGCGCTCGAATCCGCTCTGGCGCACCGCATGGCCACCGCGCATGCCACCAAGTTCGTGATCGGCGTTTCCGGCGGGCTCGACTCCACGCTGACGCTCCTCGTGGCGCACGAAGCCGCCGCCGCACTGAATCTCCCCGCCAGTTCGGTCATCGCGATCTCCATGCCCGGATTCGGCACCACGTCCCGCACGAAAAACAACGCCGCCCAGCTCGCGAAACTCCTCGGCTGCGACTGCCGCACGGTCGACATCCGCCCGGCCTGCCTTCAGCACTTCGCCGACATCGGGCACGATCCGAAGGTCGCCGACGTGGTGTTCGAGAACGCCCAGGCGCGCGAACGCACCCAGATCCTGATGGACGTGGCGAACGGCTCGAACGCGCTTGTGGTCGGCACCGGCGACCTCTCCGAGATCGCACTCGGCTGGTGCACCTACAACGGCGACCACATGAGCATGTACGCGGTCAATTCCGGCGTGCCGAAGACGCTCGTCCGCCACCTCGTATCGTTCTACGCGGATTCCCACGGCGGAAAGATCGCCTCCGTGCTGAAAGACATCCTCGACACGCCCGTCTCGCCCGAGCTCGTTCCCGCCTCGAAAAACGGCGAATCCGGACACAAGACGGAACAGATCCTCGGCGCGTACGAACTGCACGACTTCTACCTATTCCACCTCGTCCGCCTGAACGAATCCCCGCGCGAGATTCTCCGCAAGGCGAAGAAAGTCTTCGCCGGAAAGTACGCCCCCGAGGAAATCCGCCGCACGCTCGAACTCTTCCTCCGCAGGTTCTTCACCCAGCAGTTCAAGCGGTCCTGTTCGCCCGACGGCCCCGCGGTCTCCCCGCTCTCGCTCTCGCCGCGTTCCGGCTGGCGCGTCCCGTCCGACGCCTCTCCGGCGCTCTGGCTCGACGACCTGAAATAACCGGAAGACCGCCCCGCAATGAACGCTTCATCCGTCAGCTTCCTCGACGTCGTCCGCGACTTGTTCTCGGACGCCCCCGGCATCGCGATCTTCGACCCCGCGGTGTTCTCGGAGGCGATTCACGAATACCCGGTCTTCTTCGCGTTCGTCGCGTTCTGGTTCGGATGCTGCATCGGGTCGTTCCTGAACGTCTGCGTCTACCGGCTCCCGCTCGGCATGAGCCTGGTCACGCCGCCGTCGCACTGTCCGAAATGCGACCACAAGATCACGGTGTGGGAGAACATCCCGATCTTCAGCTACCTGTGCCTGCGCGGCAAATGCCGCTGGTGCGGCGCGCCGATCTCGCCGCGCTACCTCATCGGCGAAATGACTGTCGGCATGATGTATATGGCGGCGTTCGCGCTCGTACTTCGTTATGATCTGCCGCTGCCGACGATGTTCGTGTATTTCCTGACCATTTCCGTGGCGTGGCCCGCCGCGCTCATCGACATGAAAGTCCGCCTGATCCCGAACGAGCTGACCTACTCGCTGCTGGTCCTCGCCCCGCTGTACCACCTGCTTCACGGGATCGGGCTGGAGCCGCATTTGCTCGACTGGCACGGGTTCCTGATCTCCGTCGTGACCGCCGGGCTTTTCGGTACGCTCCTGACGCTCTTCGCGTGGCTCGGTGAAAAGACCATGAAACGCGAGGCGTTCGGGCTCGGCGACGTGAAGCTGATCGCCGGGTTCGCCGCCGCGCTCGGGGCGCTTCCGACCATGTGGATCATGTTCGCGGGCTCGCTCATCGCGCTCGTCTTCATGCCGATTTACACGTTCAAGCATCCGAAATTCCGCCGCCGCGGGTTCGCGTTCGGCCCGTTCCTCGCGGTCGGCCTCGGCCTCTGGCTCATCTTCGGCATCCCGTTCACGGACGCCCTGGTCTACCCGAACATGGACCTCGACATCTCCGCCGTCGCGTTCGTCAACGACCATCACGCCAACCACTACGAGACCTACCGCGAACGCATGCTGGAGCTGGCGTACGAACGCCGCATGCGGGAATTCGAGGCTGGCGACGAAGACGACGCGGATGCGCCGGAGGAACCCCAGCCGGAGGAGTCGGACCGGGCAGCCGAACCGTCGACCGACGATCTTACCATTCCCGCCGGCAACACCGAAGGCTCGCCTGAATCCGCCCCGGATGAAGCCACCCCTGCGGAAGATACCCCGCAATAAAAATACGGCATTTTGCTTGACTTTCCGTTCCCTTTACGGTATATTATCAGAAAACGCGGGCGCGTGTCGCGCTCCGTTCCGTAAAATGAACTGAAAGGACTCCATTGTGAACCGTTATCTCTGGTTGTATGCGGCGGCGTTTGCGGCATCGTTCCTGATCTCGCTGCCCGTCGTGCCGCTGTGCCGGATTCTCGCCCGGCGGACGGGCATCATGGACGTCCCGAAATCCGAGGGGCACAAGCTCCACGGCAAGGCGACCCCGCTGCTGGGCGGCGTGGCGATCCTGATCTCCTGGCTGGTCCCGGTGCTCGCGGGCATCCTCGCGCTGCTCGTCGCCCCCGGACGGTTCCCGGAGGAGATCGCCGGCGGCTTCCGCAACATCTCCGGCGAGCTCGCCATGATCTGCGTCTGCGCGGTCGCGGCGGTCGTGCTGGGGGTGATCGACGACAAACACGCCATGCGCGCGTCGTTCAAGTTCGCCGGGCAGTTCCTCATCGCGTTCGCCATGGTCTTCTTCGGCGGACTCCACATCACGATCTTCATCGACTCGCCGCTGCTGACCGTCCCGATCTCCGTCTTCTGGATCGTCTTCATCATGAACGCCATGAACTTCTTCGACAACATGGACGGCCTGTCCGTCGGCACTGCCGCCATCGCGTTTCTATTCTTCACGTTCGCGGCATGGAGCGGCGGCCAGTTCTTCGTGGCGGCGCTCGCGGCGTGTTCGGCGGGCGCGTGCTGCGGCTTCTGGCTCTTCAACAAGGCTCCGGCGTCGATCTTCATGGGCGACGCGGGCAGCCATCTGGTCGGGTTCCTGCTGGCGGTCGTCAGCGCCCGCGTGACCTACTACAACCCCGAGGTCGCCACCGCGAAATATTCCGTCCTGATCCCGCTCTTCATCCTCGCAGTCCCGATCTTCGACGCCTTCGCGGTCGTGCTCATCCGCTTCCGCAACCACAAGCCGTTCTACATCGGCGACCACAACCACATTTCGCACCGGTTCGTGCGGATGGGCCTTTCCCGTCCGCAGGCCGTCCGGATCATCCACCTGCTGTCCATCGTGGCGGGCCTCGGCGCGATCCCCCTGCTCTGGGGCGACGCCCGGACCTGCTTCCTGCTTCTGGCGCAGGGGCTGGTGATCCTGCTGCTTCTGACTTTGCTTCAATTTCAAACGATACCCAAATCAAACGAAAACCAGGAGAAACCCCACCATGAACGATCCTGAAAAGACAAACGAGTCCTCCATGAAGTTCCGCCGCATCGGCGGGTCCTCGCAGCTCGTCATCGAATCCGCGGACGACTTCCGCAACGCCTACGAGCTCGATCCGGCGCACTGGACGCTCACCAGCATCCCCGCGAAAAACCTGCTCTGCCCGGCAGATTTCCTCGCCCTTATCCCGCAGGACGCCTCCGGCCGCATCCATGTGAAGGACGTCCGCGCCCTCCTGAAGTGGATCATCTCCGCCGTGTCCGACCTCTCCGACTTCATCACCGCCGCGCCCGCGCTCCGTCTCGCCGCCCTGAACACGGCGGACGCCGACGGACAGCGCGCGAAGGAGACCGCCGAGCTCGCGCTGAAGCGCATCGGCGCGGCAAACGCCTCCGCCATCACGATCGAGCAGATCAACGAGTTCAAGACGCTCGTCTCCAACGCACTCCAGAACGGCGACGGCATCATCCCGCCCGGCCCGGTCGAAGACGCGATCACCGCCGAGTGCATCAAGTTCGCCATGGCCGCCGCCGGGTCGCAGAAGGACATCTCCGGCGCGGACGGCGTGGGCGCGGCCGAACTCGACGCCTTCGAAGGCATGCTGAAAGGCTTCCTCGCCTGGACCGACGAAGGCATCGCCCGCGAGAAGGAGCTCTTCCCCTACGGCTCCGCCACCGCCGGGCTCTGGAGCGGGTTCCTCGGCATAGCATCCGACGTCGACGACTACTTCGAGAGCTGCCATGCCCTCGTCTACGCCGGCGCTTCCGAAGCCGGATCCCGCGTTTCGAAGAACACGTTCGACCCGAACGACTCCTCCTCCGTCGAGGACTTCTTCAAGAAGGCCCCGCTCGCGCCCGCCGATCCCGCCTGCATCCTGCACATGAACGAGCGCGTGAACCCGAACCGCGCCGCCGCGCTCGATGCGTTCTTCAAGGCGTTCCGCGCGGCCATCCCCGGCGACGCCGCCTCCATCAGCGAAGCCGAGTGGACCGCGTTCAAGGCCGCCATCGCCCCGTACGGCGACTGGACCGGCCGCAAGAACACGGACAAGCTCGACGGCCTCGACCTGGCGCGCCTCCGCGAAGTCGCCGCATCCAAGGCGTTCGAAAACATCCGCGCCATGATCGCCGAGGACGCCGTGGTCTCGAACAACGTCACCTGCTGCGATCTCGTCCGCAAGGTCATCATCTGCCAGACCAACCTGCGCGAGTTCCTGAACAACTTCATCAACATGGAGGCGCTCTTCTCCCCCGAAAAGCGTTCCTTCATCCTCGCCGGCAAGCTCGTCATGAACGGCTACAACTTCCACATGTGCATGATCGTCCACGACGTCGCCGCGCACAAGAAGATCGCCGCCACCAGCAACGTCTGCGTCATGTACATCACCGTCACGACCGGCACCGCCCCCGCCGTGAAGTCCATGAACCTCGCCGTCGCGGTCACCGCCGGCACCATGCGCCGCCTCTTCGTCGGCAAGTCCGGCGTCTTCTACACCCCGGACGGGCTCATCTGGGACGCCGTCATCACCGACCTCATCCAGCAGCCCGTCTCGCTCAAGGAAGCCATCCTGATGCCGTTCTACCGCATCGGCGACATCATCCAGGCGCAGGCGGAAAAGCACTTCGCCGCGAAGACCAACGCGTTCGAGGCCGACGTCACGAAGGGCGTCGACGCCAAGCTCGCCGGCGGCGACCAGCCGAAGAAGGAAGGCGGACTCAACATGCCCATGCTCATCATGGGCGGCGGCGTCGGCATCGCGGCGTTGGGCAGCAGCTTCGCGTTCATGGCGAAGAGCCTGCAAGGGGTTTCCGTCTGGAGCATCCTCGCCGTCCTCCTCGGCATCTTCATCATCATCTGCGCGCCGTTCGTGATCCTCTCGCTCCTGAAGCTCTTCCGCCGCAGCCTGACCCGCTTCCTCGAAGCCAACGGCTGCGCCCTGAACCGCGAAATGCGCCTCACGCTCGCGCTCGGACGCATCTTCACCTACGTCCCGCGCCTGCCCGGCAAGTTTTCGACCTATGCGCTGAACACTGCCTCCGCGGGCGATGATCCGGACCTCGACGACGCGTCCAAACATCCGATCCTGAACGCATTCTTCAAGCTCCTGATCGTCATCGTAATCATCCAGATCATCCTGCTCATCGTCTTCAAATTCTTCCTCAACTGATCTGTCGGCAAAGCATGATCTCATGGAGACGGCGTCTCCCCTTTTCCAGGGCGCGCCGCCTCCGTTTTTTGCGCCCGGATAATGCAACAAAATATAACTTTCTAAAAGATAATCAAAAAAAGCGGGAAAAAACTGTTTTTTCATCGTATTTTCGCCTTGTTTTTTGTTGGAAAAATGTTATATTAACATAACCCGTGCGCAGGGATCCGTTCCATCGGACGGACCGCCCGTGCATGTTCTCCGAAACAGTCCTCTAAACCTACCACATAACCCCTAACAACATAAAGGTATCACACCATGGCACAAAACTTTGACTTCAACGAGGTCGTCGAACACTTCAAAAAGGTCGTCACCACCCAGTACTTCTGCTTCGAAGGCAGAATGAGCAAGCGCGATTACTGGATGTACATGATCCCGGCCCTCATTCTCGGCTTCGTCCCGGTCGTCGGCCAGCTCATCGCCCTCGCGCTCCTTCTCCCGAACCTCGGCGCGACCGCCCGCAGACTTCACGACCTCGGCAAGACCGGCTGGCTCCAGCTGATCGACCTCGTCTGCCCCCCGATCGGCCCGATCGTGGTCCTCGTCATGTGCGTGCCCGACGGCGAAGCCGGAGCCAACAAATACGGCGAAGCTCCTGCCGCTCCCGCTGCTCCTGCCGAGTAATCAGCAGCCGTACTCGACTGAGTATCTTTCGTCCGCGCCCGCTTTTCGAAGCCGGCGCGGATTTTTTCTTTCCGGATACACCGTTTCTCGCTTGTTATTTCCGGTTCCGCGTGTATATTATCCGCAAGGGGCGTTCCGGCAGACGGACGCCGCCCGCGCCCGACGGCGCGCACCTGCAACCGCAACCAGCACGAAAGGATTT
>JAEEQO010000092.1 GCA_016285335.1 Victivallales bacterium
GTCGTCATCGCCCGCAAGAATTCCGGTCTCCGCGAAACGTTCACCGTCCGCCGTTTCCAGAACGGCTACGGCGTGGAACGCGTGTTCCCGATCCACAGCCCGCGCATCGACGCGATCACCGTGGAGCGTCACGGCCATGTCCGCCGCGCGAAACTCTACTATCTGCGCGACAAGATCGGCAAAGCCGCCCGCGTCAAAGAGAAAAAGTACTTCGGTCCTGCGGCGTCCGCCGATTCCGCGAAGTAATCCGGATGGATTTCCTTCCCGGAAATTCCGAACTCCTCGCCTACGAAACCAAGTGGGGCGGGGAGTTTTCTTTTATCGCCGGAGTCGACGAGGCCGGACGCGGCTGCTGCGCGGGGCCCGTCTGCGCCGCCGCAGTCGTGTTCACTGACCGTGCCCGCATTCCCGCCGGGGTCAACGACTCCAAGCAGCTCACGCACAAACAGCGCATGGAACTGCGCGAGGCGATCCTCGCCGAACCCTCCGCGCTCACGTCCGTGGCGATGGTCGACCAGGACGAGATCGACCGCACGGACATCCTGCGCGCCACCTGGCTTGCCATGCGGAACGCCGTGCTGGGCCTACCGCGTCCCGCCGATTTCGTGCTCGTGGACGGCAACCCGGTCAAGGGGCTGCCCGTCCCCTCGGAAAACATCGTGAAGGGCGACGCGAAGTCCGCCAGCATCGCGGCCGCGAGCATCCTCGCCAAAACCTCCCGCGACCTTTTCATGCTGGAGGCGGCGAAACAGTATCCGCAGTATCAGTTCGAGGTCCACAAAGGTTACTGCACCAAACTTCACACCGACCTCATCCGCCAGTACGGCCCGTGCCCGCTTCACCGCAAGACGTTCGAGCCCGTCCGTTCCATCCTGAATCCGCCCGACACCGTGCAGGGCGAATTCCAATTCTGAGGTCAACCATGGATTTGAACGAACTGAGACGAGATTGCGCCATCAAGCAGAAGAAGGGCCTGCCGTTCATCATGGCGTCCGTGCTCATCTGGGCCGCCATCCTGTGCGTTCACCTGACCGGCCTCAATCCCCTCGCGAAAAATCTGCTTACGTTCTGCTGCACGGGGCCGCTGCTGCCGCTCGCGTTCGGCATCTCGAAGCTGATCGGCGTCGACTTTCAGGGCAGGGACAACCCGCTGACGAAGCTCGGCATGATCTTCACGCTGAACCAGATTTTGTATCTCCTGATCGCCATGTGGGTCTATGCCGCCGTGCCGGAGAAGATGCTCATGGTCTTTTCGATGGTCTTCGGCGCGCATTTCCTGCCGTACGGCTGGCTGTACGAGTCGAAAAGCTATTTCGTGATGGCGGTCGCCATCCCGTTCCTTTCCCTGGGCCTCGGCCTGTATTTCCCGCCGTTCGTGCTCGCGGCGGCCATGATCGGCGTGGAGATCCTGTTCAGCGTCCTGCTCTGGCTCGAAGTCAAAGCGTCGGCCCCCAAATAACAGGGCTCATAGGGGCCATAGGGCCTATAAGCCATATTTTCCCCGGCTTTCCCGAAAAAACGCTGCATTCCGCTCTTTGGCGGGGCCGTGCCGCTTGCAATTCCGCGTTTCTGTGATATAGTATGAGCAGATAATTCCGCCTGCAATGCCAAGTTTTTCAAGGAGCCGGAACCATGAAAATGCCCCGCCGTCTGTTTTCCGTTTTTGCCGGATGTTTCACTCTTTTCCTGATCGGGACGGCGTTCGCCGTCCGCGCGGACGAAAAGGACGACCGCGAAAAGCAAAGGCTTGAGGAGCTGAAGAGGGTAGAAGCAATGCTCAATGCGCAGATCGATGCGCTGATCGAGAGGGAAAAGGCCGATCCGAACGACGCGAAATCGCTCTACGAACTCGGCGTCCGCTGCATGAAGGCGGACAAACTTGCCGACTATGATCCTTTTACCGCTATTGAACTGTACCGCCGCGCCGCCGAAATGGGCTATGCCGAAGCGCAGTACGCATACGGCAAAATGTATCTGGTATCTCTTCATGAGATCCTACCCCGAGCCGCGGCGAAGGCGGAGGGCGTCAAATGGCTCCAAAAGGCCGCCGACCAGGGCCATGAGAAAGCGCAGCTGGCGCTCGCGAAGTGTTATTCGTCGGGCGAAGGCGTGAAGAAAGACGAGGCGAAGGCGTTCGAAGTCTATCGGAAGGCCGCGGACGCCGGCAGCGCGGAGGCGTTGTACGAACTCCACGTTTTCTATCTGCGTGGGTGGGGCGTGGAAAAGGACGAGGCGAAGGCGATGGAAGTGCTCCGCAAGTCCGCGGAAGCGGGCTATGTCAAGGCGCAGTGTTCGCTGGGGTTTAAATACCAGTCCGGATCCAGCACGCCGATTGATCTGCCGGAGGCCGTCAAATGGTACAGGCTGGCCGAGGCGCAGGGCGATTCCACGGCAAAAATGTATCTCGAACAGTTGAAGGACGTCATCCCCCTGCTGGAACCGGCGGAAAAGGGCGACGCCGAAGCGCAGTTCAAACTTTACAAGTGCATCGTTGAAAACCGTAACATCGGAAGTTCGAACCTCGGAAGCACAGGAAAATGGGTCGAGCTGGAGAAATGGCTGCACAGGTCCGCGGAGAACGGGCATGTACCCGCGCAGCTCGAACTGGCGGAGGCGTATCTGCATGGCTTTTCGCCGGTGAAGAAGGAGCTCGCCGAAGCCGCCAAGTGGTACCGGAAGGCGGCGGAGCAGGGGAGTCCCAAAGCGCACGGCATGCTCGGCTGCCTCTACGCGACCGGACGCGGCGTCCCCAGGGACCGGAAGACCGCGGTCGAATGGTTCCGCAAGGGCGCGGCGCTGAACAACGCCGAATCGCAGTACGGCATGGGCGTCAGCATCGAGGAAGGCTGGCTGGAGCCTTACGACGAGGAAAAGGACTGGAAAACCGTCGTGGACTGGTACATCAAGGCGGCGGACAACGGCATGATCTACGTGGATGCGCTGAAGCCCGATGTGCGCGGCGACGACGCCAGTCTGCGGAGCAGGATCGGCGCGATCTATTACAACGGTTTCTTCATAACGGACAATGCCCAATACTTCGACGAATGCGTCAAATGGTACCGGAAGGCCGCCGAAGCGGACCCGGAAGACCCGGGTTTCGGGATCAAATCTCTCCGGATATTTGCTTCGCGCCAGAGCTTTTTCACGGGCGGCCGCGAAGCGGCGAAGCAGGCGCTCCGCGAGCTCGCGAAGAACGGCAACGAAGCGGCGCAGGATGTCATAGACGATGAAGGCTGGGGCGAGCCGGAAGAGGAAACCGGGGAGAAGGACTGAGACAGGTCAGGGGCCTGAGATAATAGGACTTATAGGCCCCATAAGACTTATTTTTTGAGGGGGGATATTCCCCGGAAATAGAATCGGCACGCATCGCTCAATGGCGGTACGTGCCGTTCATTACGTTTCCGATTGATTCTGTATGGGGAGCTCGATTTATTCGGGCGGATGGATTTTCAGCAGATGGGCAAAAAGACAATGCCGGAAGATTTGAAGATGGCTACCTGAAAACGTAACCATCGAAAATCTTGCAAATTGGACTTTGCCCAGATGCGAAAAGCCGCCGAACAGAATAAATAGAGGTGCCCTCTATTATGCGCGGCGGGTGCTGCCCCCGCTCAGGACGCCCCGTTTGGCGGAACGTACGAATTCGACGAATTCCTTGACTTCCGGGATCTGGGGCAGGGTGGTTTCGATCTCTTCCAGCGCGTTCTTCATGTTGAGGCCGCGGCGGAACGCGATGTCGTACATCTTGTGGACGGTGCGGATGTCTTCCCTGGAATAACCCGCGCGTTCCAGCGCAACCTTGTTGAAGCTGCGGACGCCGCCGTTTCTGCCGTCGCCGATCATGAAGGGCGGCAGGTCCATGGAGATGGCGGAACCGCCGGAGAGCATGGCGTAGCGGCCCACGCGGACGAACTGGTGGATGCAAGTGTTGCCGGAGATGAACGCGTGGTCGCCGATCTGGACGTAGCCAGCGGCGAGCGCGCCGAGCGCCATGATCACGTAGTCGCCGATCACGGTGTTGTGCGCCATGTGGGCGTTGCCCATGAAGAAGCCGTGGCTTCCGACGACCGTTTCCGTGCCGGGATGCGCCCCGCGATGGATGGAAACGCCCTCGCGGATGATGTTGGCGTCGCCAATGCGGGTGTACGATTCCTGGGACGGATCGTAGCTGATGTCATTGGGGGCGCCGCCGAGCGTCGCGAACGGGAATATGGTGTTGCCCGCGCCGATCGTGGTGTTGGAGTAGATGTGACACTGTGCAATCAGGCGCGTGTTCGCGCCGATCTTCACGTGGTCTTCGATGATGCAGTACGGGCCGACGAAAACGGAGTCGTCGAGCTCGACGTCATTCCCGATGATGGCGGTCTGGTGAATCTGCGCCATGAGTGTCTGCCGGAGAGAGGATTATTTCTTCTTGGCGGCGGCCTTGATCGCCTCTTTCACGCGGAGTTTGACGCGCTTGAGGTACTGTTTGCGGCGGGCCTGTTTCTCGTGCTTGTTATACTGTCTTCCCATTGTGAGGATCTCCATTGTGTTGGATTTGGTTCAGGTTCAAAAATATATCCATAAAAGATAGCACAAATTCCCGATTTTTCAAATATAAAACGGAAAAAACACGCCGAAAACACGGTTTTTCCGGTCCGTGCCTTGACTTTTGCGCGGTTCCGCTCTATTTTATTTCCCGGACAAAACAACGAAACAAACGGACAAAACACCGAATATGACCGAACCCGACTTCTCAAAGATCGAAACCGCCGGATGCCCCGCGGGCGACGCCGGACGCGACATGATCCTCCGCATGAACCGCGAACACGGCCCGCTCAGGTCGTGGGGATTTTCGCACATCCCGGTCGGACGCTCCGTGCTGGACGTGGGCTGCGGCGGGGGCGCGGCGTTAAACGAACTTGCGGAACGCTTTCCCGAGGCGAAGCTGACCGGATGCGACGTTTCCTCGCTCGCGATCGAGACCGCGACGGCGCTGAACGAGGCGTTTGTGAGGTCCGGGCGGATGGCGTTTCACCTGTGCGGCGTGCCCGACCTGCCGTTCGCGGACGGCGCGTTCGACACGGTGTTCTCGGTCGAGAGCCTGTATTTCTGGCCGGACGCCCTGGCGGGGCTGAGGGAGATCCGGCGCGTGCTCGCTCCGGGCGGCGTGTTCATGACCGCGCTGGAGATGGTCGGCGGCAGGATGGACGAACGCCAGCTCGCGATCGTGGAGCATCTGAAGATGTTCTGCCCCACGCGGGACGAACTTGCGGAGCTGATGGTTGCCGCGGGTTTCGCGGACGTGAACGTCGACTTCGAGCCGGAACACGTCTGGCTGTGCGCAGTCGGGCGGAAATAAGCTCGAATTCCCTTTCGAAAAAAGCCGCTTTCCCCTCAGTTGTCGAGAAAAACGAGGCGGAAAACGCAGATCGCCGCCGCGAACATCATCGGCCCGGCGGGGAAGAACAGGCTCGCGGCGAACACCGCGAGCGAGGCCGCCACGCCCAGCACGAACGCCAGCGGGATCGCCGGCCCCGGCTGGACCGGCTCCTGGATCCGGGTCTGGACCAGATCGCCGAGGAACCCGACGGGGAGCAGGAAGCACGCCATGGAAGAATACTGGAGCAGGCCGAACAGCGGATCGGGGACCCGTTCCAGCCGGAACGCCAGCGCATAGCAGGCGAGACCGAGCAGCGTGTAGAGGACGCGCGTCAATCTGTGTTTGACTCTCGTCGGCCATTTGAGCGAGATCAGCGCCAGGAGGCCGACGAAGGGCAGCCATGCCAGCGAACCCCAGTTGAACAATACCGGCCGCGGGGACGGCAGACAGTTCAGCAGCGCCACGCTGAAGAGCGAGAGGCAGCCGGTGAAGAGGAACATGTCCTCGAACGCCAGGAACGCCTGTTTGTGGACCGGTTTCCACGAGATGAAGTACCGCAGGATCAGATAGACGAGCAGGGCCGCGCCGAGCGCCCACGCGCAGATTCTGCCGTACGGGAGGCCGCCGGGAAGGTGTTTCCGCAGGTGCGGCAGGAGTTCCGCCTCGGCATACGCGAGCGGGCCGATGTTCCGTCCGAAGCGGTCCCGGTCTCTGTGGATGTTCTCCAGAAGCCACGCGGGCGGGGCGTCGGAGTAATCCCGCTGCAGGACGACGGAAATGGCGTCGACCGGCACCTCGCCTTCGGCATAATACCCGGCGATGACCGCGTTGTCGTTGATCTCGTCCAGGTCGAAGACGGGGGACGGCATTTCGCCGTCTTCCGGGGCAGGCCTCCTGAGGAAGTCCTTCAGGCTTTCAGGATATTTTGCGGCGTGCATCGGCACGGAGGAAGCCGCGACGATGCGGTCGCCGAAGCGGAACGTCCCGACGCTGCCGAAGACGTTCTTCATGGCGGTCATGGCGCATGCGGCGGCCTGCGGCCTGTCATGCGGCAGCACGACGGCGAACACCGTGCCCGCGTTCGCGCGTGCCTGTGCGATGTTTTCGAAGGTCTGCGACGTCCAGAGATCGATCCCCGGCGCGGTGACGCGGGCGGGGAACGCGCAGTCCAGCAGGATCATGTCGAACCTTTCCGGACGGAGTTTCCCGTCCAGGAAAACATCCCATGATTCCCGGTCGCGCGGATCGGCGATCACCGGAAGCCCGGAGAGCGGCCGGAATTCGCGGGGCAGGGGGTTGCTCAGGTCGAACTCCAGGCCGATGCCGATCATCCGGCCCCAGTATTTCGGAGCCTCGAAGTTGGCAATCGCAGCCGGGACTTCGTCGTTAAAAAGCTCAGTCAGGTTCTGTTTCGGAGCGTAGATATCTGGACGGTCGGTAACGACCGCGACGCTGGGATCGAGCTTGCCCGAGGAGAACGCGACGGCGGCCGTTTCCAGGCGAATCCTGGCGTTCAGGGATTCCTGTCCGGCAGCGGACGCGGGATCGCGCACGGGAGCCGGTTCCTGCCTGGAAAACCACAGCACGGCCGCGAAGAAAAGAAACGGGAGAACCGCGAGGAAGACGATCCGCCAGCGTGCGGGGACGCCTGATTGTACCTGAAGAACAGCCATGAACGGAGCTTAAAAAAAGCGACCCGCGGGGAGCCGCGGATCGCTTTCGGAGAAAAATCTGCTCACATGAACGGCAGATTGACGATCGTGCCGGCGGGGATCTTCTGGCCGGTCTTGAACTGCGGGTTCAGGCGCAGCATGTCTTCAAGCTTGCGGTCGTGATAGTCCGCGAGGTCCTCGATCGTGGATTCGAATTCCGTCGTGATGGGGAGGACGTTGGCGTCCACGCCGGAGATGACGGCGGGGAGTGCCGAGCTGCCGGAAGTGGCGGCGGGCTTGGTGGTCGCGGGCGTGGCGGTGGAGGCGGAGGAGCCGCCGCCGAATGAGCCGCCGCCGAGGGGCTCGACGATGCCGCCGGAGCCTTCGCCGGCGTTCGAGGCGCCGGAGGAGGTCTTCGTCGTCGTATCGGCCTTCGTATCGGTCTTCGTCGTGGTCGTCGCGGCCTTGGTGTCTGCCTTAGTGTCGGTCTTCGTGGTCGTCGCGGCCTTGGTGTCCGTCTTCGTGGTGGTGGTCGAAGTCGAGGCGGCTTTGCTTCCGGCGGCGGGGATGACGAGCGTCTGACCGACGCGGAGGATGGCTTTCGGATCGACATTGTTTGCGGCGACGAGGTCGGCGAGCTTCACATGGTGACGCTGCGCGATCACGCTGAGGCTGTCGCCTTTCTTCACGACGTAGAGCGTTTCGCCGTCCTTCGTGGCGGGCGTCGTCTTCGTGGCGGTCGAAGTCTTCGTGGTCGTAGATGCCTTTGCGTCGGTCTTTGCGTCGGTCTTGGCGTCGGTCTTGGCCGGTTCCGTCTTCTTCTGCGGGATGGGCTTGCCGACGGCGTTCTTGGCGTCCGGCGGGATCATGAGCGTCTGCCCGATTTTGAGCGGGGCCTTTTCGTCGATGCCGTTGATCTCGGCGAGGCGTGCCACGGGCACGCCGTAGACCATGCCGATGCCCCACAGCGTGTCGCCCTTCACGACCTTGTATTCCACGGAGCCTTCGGGCACGCTGCTCTTCACCGCGGACTGCTGATCCTCCTCAACGGGCTGAAGCTGCGGACCGGCGTCCTGCTGACCGTCCTGCTGACCGGAAACGCCGCCCTGCGGACCATTGTTTTCGACCGGGCCGACCGGGACGTCGTCCTCGATGTAGATGGTCTCGTTTTCGACGATTTCCGTGCCGGTGGAAGGAGTGGCCTCGGTCGGAGTCTGGGTCTGGGTACTGGCGACAGCCTCGCCCCGATAGGGCTCTTCGACGAACGTGCCGCCGGGGACGCGGACGGGTTTGTCTGCGCATGCGGTGAGGAGAAGTGCGGCGGCAGCGGTCGCGGCCGCGGGGGTGACGATGCGGATCATGGCTTTCATGACGGGTGGAACCTCCGGAAAAGTTATTTGAACATGATTTCAGAATACGCGAACTGTGCGGCGTTCCCGAAGAAAAAAGAACGCCATCATATATTTTAAGGCAAAAAGCCGATAATTCAAATGAAGTCCGGCATTTTTTGTGACTTTTTTTGCTTTTTTTGACGGGACGGGGATGCAAAAGCGGGGAAACCCCCGCATCAGCGCTTCTTCCCGGCTTTTTTCGCGGACCTTTTCGCGGCGGGATCGCCGTTCGAATACGCGATCACGGAAGAAAGCTCCACGCCCTTCAGATCGCGTTTCAGGCGGCGGTTCAGCTCCGCCCGCGTGAGCTTGTTGAGCTGTTCGCGGCGTGTCCACGGCTGGAGCGCGTCCCCGATCAGGTACTGTTCCAGCGCCGCCTGTTTCGCGAGCGACCCGGACGTGGTGGCGTCGAACGCGTACTTGCGGGCGGCGAGCGCGGCGTCGAACTCGTCCTTGCCGAGGCCGTCGGCCGCGAGGCGGCGGAATTCGTCGAGAAGCATTCCCCGGACCTCGACGGCATGGTCATCCGAGGTGGAGGCGGCGAACGCGGAATAACCTGCGCCGAACCCGTACATGCGCAGGAAGCCGGTCCAGTAGGCGAGGCCTTTTTCACCGCGCACGGTCTTGAAGAGCCTCGACGCCATGCCGTTCTCCGCGTTCAGCACCAGGTCCCAGATCAGGTCGGAGGTCTCCACGCCGCACGAACGGAACCCGCATGCCACGAAAGCCTGCTTGCGCTGTTCCAGCGCGAACGTGAGGTCGGCGATGCGGGGCATCTTCGGCGGAGCGGGGCGTTTTTGCACAAAATCGGTCCAGCGTCCGGCGGAGAAGATGTCGTTCGCGACCTCGCGGGCCTGTTTCGGGGTGATCGCGCCGGAGAACGCCAGACACGCGGCCGGGGCGGACAGCACGCGGTTCAAATAGCAGTCCTTCAGCTTTGCGGCGGATGCCTTTTTCAGTGCGGCGAGGGTGGCTTCCGGGCTGCGCCCGTAGGGATGATCCGCGCCGAAAAGGTGTTCCTTCAGGCGGGCGAGCGCGACCGTGTCCGGCTGAAGCAGCGAGCTTTCGAACTCGCGTACCATGTTCTGCCGTTCACGTTCGACGGCTTCGGCGGGGAACATCGGCGCGGTTGCGACGGTGGCGGCGAGTTTTGCCGCGCGGCGGAAGTTTTTCCGCGGGAACTGGAACGACAGGAACATGGAGTTGCTTCCCGCGACGCAGGACGCGACGATCGCGTCGTCGGCGAGCGCTTCGGCCAGGGCGGTTTCGTCGTATTTGCCCGCACCGCAGAAGACGGTTTCGGCAATGAGGCGGGAGAACATGCTTTCGGAAGCGGATTCGAACGCGGCGGCGCAGGGCAGCACGAACGTGATCTCCGCCATCGTCCGCGTCGGGTCCTCCAGCAGAAGCATGGTCTGGCCGGACTTCGCCGTTTCGACGAGCGGCCGGGGCAGGGCGGGTGCGGATTTCCCGCGGGAAGCCTTCTTCGCCTTGCCCGCGTCGGCCGGGGCCATGCGGACGCATGTGACGTCGTCGGGCGAAAGCATGGTGCGGAGGATCTCCGTCACGTCGTCGGGCGTAATGGCGTCGAGGTCGCGCAGGACGACGTTCAGGTCGCAGCTGCCTGTCATGCGGACCGAATTGCAGACGAGCGAGGCGAAGTCGGAAGGCGTCTCGAAGCGGTAGAGGATCTCCGCTTCGACGGCGGCACGGGCGCGTGCGATCTCGCGTTTCGTGACCGGGCGGTCGCGGAAGCTTCGGAGCACGTCGTGGAATCCCGCCTGCATGGCGTCAAGTTTCGCCGGATTGCCCTCGAACGCCGTGAAGAAGAACCCCTGTCCGTCCTGAAACATCATGTAATCGGCCCACGAGTCCGAGACCAGCTCGTTTTCGACGTGCATGGCGCGGTACACGCGCCCGGATTCGTCGTCGAACAGGAACGCGAGCACGCGAAGGGCGGCGTTTTCGCGCGGCGTGAGGTCGTGAAGCTGCCACCCGAACGCGAGGAACGCCAGCGAGTCCTTCCAGGTCAGGTCGACCGTGTGGCGGCCGGAGCGCGCGAACGGCCTTGCCGGAGTGTCCTCGCGGAACGAATCCGGCTGCCAGTCTTCGAGTTTGGAGCGCAGTTCGGCGAGCACGGCGTCGGCGTCGAAACGTCCGGCGATGTAGAACGCCATGCGTTCGGGCGTGTAGCGGCGGCGGTGGTACGCCATCATCTGTTCGCGCGTCACGGATTTGAGCAGATGGTCGTATCCGATGATCGGCACGCGGTACGGACT
>JAEEQO010000093.1 GCA_016285335.1 Victivallales bacterium
GCCTGTTTTGGCGTAGGGGATCGCTTCGCTTGTTACCCAGAGGATTTTCATTTCGGGGAGTCCTTTCCGGTTGAATGGGGAATGGGCGGTTGAAGTCATTGCGTTATGGGGGGGGGAACGGTCAGGAACGGCGCATCTCCTCGCGTGCCTGTTTCAGGCGCTGGAGCTCCTGTTCGGTGAGGCTGTTGATGCCGGTCCTGGAGATCTTGTCGAGCAGGTAATCCAGTTCGCGCTGGGAAACGCGCGTGCCGTTGAACCCGAAGTTCGATCCCGAGCTGAAGTTCGGGCCGTAGTCGGGTTCGCGGTCCGGGCTGCGGCGGTAGGTCCAGCCGGACGCGGAGGCGTTTCCGCCGTCGTTCTTCGGCGGGGGCGGCGGACGGTATCCGCGGCGTCCGGAAACGATCGCGGTCAACGGGTCCCAGATGATTTCCCGGCGGAAGAAGAGTTTGAGGAAGAGATAGCCGCCGACCAGGCCGCCGATGTGCGCCAGGTGCGCCACGTTGGACTGGCTGCCCGTGAGCTCCAGCACGATTTCCAGCGCGAAGAACACGATCGCCATGGTCCTGAGCTTGATGGGGAACGGGATGAAGAGCAGAAGCATCGGGATTTCGGGTGCCATGACAGCGGCCGCGGCGGTCACGCCCATCACGGCTCCGCTGGCGCCGCAGAGCACCGTGGGAATGTCGCCGCGCCAAACGCTCACAAGCCACAGAAGGTTGCCGATCAGTCCGGTGGTCAGATAAAGCGCGAGAAACGCCCTGCCGCCGAGACGCGGCGCCACGATACCGCCGAAGATGTAAAGCCCCCACATATTGAACAGGATATGGCTGAACCCGCCGTGCATGAACATCGCGGTCAGGGGCTGCCAGTACATCCCATGGCGGATGCCGTCCACGCTCAGCATGAGCATCTCTTCGGTCCGCGGCGATCCGGTCATGATGAACATGACGGCATTGATCGCGATCAGCGCGTACACGCAGCTCAGGCCGGTCTTGATCTTGTTTTCCGGCTCCGGCCGCCGTCTCATATAGTCTCTGTCGTCCAGCATAAAATCCTCAATTCCTGTCAAAAAAGGTCAAGTGGCAGTCAAATCAATAATATATCCCGTGTCGACCTTTTTTTCAAGCGGAAAACGCCCGCGCGAGCGAAAAGGAGGCAAAGCCTCCGCTGCTGTGCTTCGGAACGCACATGTGCGCGAGCGGAGCCGCGCACCGTTCGGCACAGCTTGCTGTGTCAGTTGTCGAGGATGACTTTGTAGGTGTAGTTGAGCTCGATCCTGCCGGAGGCTGGCACGGTGACTTCCCACACCAGTTTCGCCTTCTGGTTCCGCGTCCGGGTTTCCGTCAGGAGCGTCACATTCTTCGGATCGCCGCCGGCTTGGATCAGTTCGCCGAAGAAGACGGATTCGACGGATATTCTGACATCCTTCAGGCCACGGTTCACAAGCACGATCTGCGCGGTAACGTCCGGGTAGCGGTATCTGAGTTCGGAGAGGCCTTTGTTTTCCGTATAATACCGGTCCCGGTTGCCGCTTTCGATCTGGGTCATGGCGCCGGAAACGGACATGGATTTCGTGATTTTGATCGTGGCAGGGTCGCCGGAGCCGAACCATGTGCCGGTGCTCTGGCCGAGGACCTCGCCGTTGCGCTCGATCTCGTACGGCGCGGTGGTCAGCGCGAAATCGAACGGATTGCGGAAACGGATGCAATCCCACGGCGTCGTGTCGCCGGATGCCTCGCCGAAGGAGAATTTCTTGTCCATCGGAGCGGTCCAGGTGGTGATCTCCTCGAAATCCGCGGAACCGGCCGCGACCGGCAGCTGCAGGACGTCGCCTTTCTTCATGGTGAGCTTTCCGGCGGACTTGTACTGCATGCTGTCCATCCCGGACGCGCTCCACAGCGAGGGCCGGTTGACTGTGGCCTGGACATCGTCGTAGTCGGGCGCGAAATTGGAGAAGACCGACTGGCTCATCACGTTGCCCGCGACGCCGGATCGCAGATAGGAGGGCGAGTTCGGGTTGGCGAGGTTGTTCAGGAAATTCTGCAGCGTCATGCCCTTCGAGAGAGCGGAGAGCGAGGAAGCGAAGGTCATGTTCGGGAAGCCGGAAATGAGCTCGACCTCGACATTTTCGAAGTCTTCGAGGTCGTTCAGAATCGTGGCGGACGCATTGATCGCGAGTTTGCCGTTGTCGGCGAGGTCGACACGATAGAACGGCGACCAGGTAACGCCGTCGGAAAGATAGCGCATCCGGACAGGACCGAGGTGGGTCTTCGGCGCTTCAATGACCTGGACTTCCTCCGTCACAGTCATTTTCGGGACGGGCGTCTTGCCGTCGGACATGCTCGCCGCCCGGATCCTCGCCACGTCGTCCTGCCGGACCGTGATGTAGTCGCCGTCTTCGGTCTGAATCGTGAGGAAGCCCGCGCCGAACGGCGATTTGCGAGCGACGGGGAGCGAGGCGGACGAGGAATAGCGGATGGAGGACGAGGAGGACAGGTACGCGGACAGCGAATCGACGGTCTCGCCGGACTGAGGCTGTTCTTCCGTCTTCGGCTTCCGGTTGCCGACCACGACGCCGGACAGCTCAGGACCGTCCTTCAGCTTCAGCGTGACCTGTTTCCACTCGTACACGTCGGTCATGCTGGACCAGTCGGGACGGTAGCCCGGCGCGTCGTTGTCCGCGGGGGACTGTCCGGTCACGACGCGTTCGCGGGTGGTGCGGCGGACGGTCGTGTCCGCCGGGTCGAACCACAGGGTGCCGTGCCGGGGCGTGACCATGGGCTTCAGGACCAGCGGCTCGCTCCAGTCGCGGGCGGCGATCTGCCGCGTGACGAACCCGAATCCGTTCTTGAAGAGCTGGAGCTTCACGACCGGGGCGTTGTCCGGCTCCTCGGATAGTTTCGAACCGACGGCTTTTGTCCCGGCGGGACCCGCCTTGCCGTCCGCGGACGCAGTCTGTTTTGCGCGGAACGGATTGCAGCGGAATTTGCCGCAGCGGAACGAGAGGAAAGCGAAAGCGGCCGCGGCTATGGCGATGATGATCGCCGCGCAGATCAGGAATGTCAGGATTTTTTTCATGGCGTGGTCTCCTGTGATTCGAGGTGAAGTTGCCGGAAAGGCTGAAAGGATGAAGACGTTTTTCAGTAACAATACATCGTCTTTTCCGTATTTTCAAACGCGGATGAAGTTTTTATGCACACAAAGTCTGCCGAAACAGTGCGCGGTTGTGTTCGCGCGCATTATGAGCGGAAAACCCTATGCCGACATCATACGGTAACGCGTCTCGATCCAGCCGGAAATGCGGTTTAGCGTGGTCTCGTCGACCTCCGGCCAGGGCGCGGCGGCATCGACGGCGCAGCGGAAAAGCGGCGCGGCGAGCTCCGGGAACGGCACCACGCCGGACAGCATGCCGTGTTCGCGGAGGACGGCGAGGCGGGCGAGCATGAGCGGGATTTGAGGAGAGAGCGTCTGTTCCATGCGCGTGAGCATCACGGAAAACGCCTGCCAGGCGAGCGGCATTTCGAGCATGGGCTGGGCGCGGCGGAGCGTTTCGGCGGCAAACGAGCATGCGGCGAGGTAGCAGTCCATGGACTCCGCGAGGCCGTCGTGGGCGGCCGTAAGGTCCAGGGAGACGAGCGACGGCATGGAATCCGCACGGCGGGACGGGCGGAACTCGAGGAGAAACTCGCGGAAGACGCCCGCGGTCGGGAACTGCTTTTTTCCGATGGCGCGGGCGCCCTTCAGCACGAAGTCGAGGCGGCCGTGGTCGGCGCTGATCCCGGCGACGACGAGGCTGGTGTCGCGGAACGGCGTCTTGCGGAGGATCATGTACCGGGTCTTGAAGGTCCCCGAGCTCATTGTTCCATGGCTTTTTCGAGGTAATTGATCGCCTCGCGCGAACGGGCATAGGCGACGGGCCGTTTTCCCGCGTGGTCGATCTCGTGCGGGCTGGCGCCGTGTTCCACCAGGTACTGTATGATCTCCATGTTCCCTGTCTCGGCGGCCCAGAAGAGCGGCTTCTTGCCGTCCTCGATGACGCCGTTGCGGGCGAGGAGTTCGTGGAATCCTTCGATGTTGGCGATTTTCAACGTCTTGTAGATGCGGTTCACGCTCGAATTCAGCGGCAGTTCCCGTTCCACCAGCGCCCGGACGATCTTCATATTCCCGGCGAAAATGGCGTGCTTCATGGCCGCAAGGCCGAT
The DNA here is from genome assembly GCA_016285335.1 of Victivallales bacterium. The sequence goes on from JAEEQO010000093.1 coordinate 4,203, forward strand.
GGCGGTGGCCTCGTTGTAGCGGTTGAAGACGGTGTATTCGATCTCGACGGGTCCGGCGCTGATCCCCTGGTTCCCGGCGAACTTCTCGATGCGGTCGAGCAGATAGAGCGCGGTATCGGTGTTGCCGTAGTCGATGGCGAGGAAGAGCGGGGTGTCGCCCTTGCTGGTGAACGAGAAATCCGGCGCGCCGTGTTCGTGGAGATATTTCACGATGTCGAGTGAGGACTGCTTCGCCATGGCGGCAAACATCACGACATTGCGGTCCATGTCGTCGCGCTTGTCGAGCTTCGCGCCCGCGTCGGTCAGAACCTTCACGTTCTGAAGCATCCCGAGGCGGGCGGCCTCCATGACGGGCGTCTTGCCGGCGCGGCCTTCGGCATTCACGTCGGCTCCCGCGACGATGAGCGTGCGCAGGATCGCGGGATCGGGTTCGCCGGCGGCGTAATGAATGGCGCGGACGCCGTTTTCATCGGCGGCTTCCGGATCGGCGTGGGATGCGAGAAGCGCGGAAACGCGAGGTGCGTCGGAGAGCGCCACGGCCATCATGAGCGGAGTGCGGCCGGTCTCCGGGTCGAAGAAATTCGGGTCGGTGACGGAAAGCGCGTCATAGAGAGGGCCGAGGTCTTCTTCGGGGTTGTAGACCTCGGCGACGAGCTCGCGCTGGGCGTCGGAAAGCGTCTTCGGGTGCGAGGTCGAGGAGAAAAGGGAACAGGACGCGGCGGAAAGGAGCGTCAGAACGGCGGCGAAAAGCGTGACGGCTTTGCCCGCGGCACGTTTTTTCGAGCTGGCGCGGAGCTGGCCGCAGGCGGCGGTGGCGGAAGCGCCCTTTTCCACGCGGACCGTGACCGGCACATGCAACGTCTTCAGCGCGTTTTCGAACTGCTTGACGGCCTCGCGCGAGGGGCGTTCGAACGCGCCGCGCGCCTTGTTGTACGGGATGAGGTTGACCTTGGCGTTCGCGTCCGCGGCGAGGCGGGCGAACTTGCGCGCCATTTCCGGGGAATCGTTGATGCCGGCGAGGAGGACGTATTCGATGGTGAGCAGACGGCCCGTGGCCTCGCGGTGCGCCTGGCACGCGGCGAGGATCTCGCGGATGTCGCGGCGGAATTTCGTGGGGATGAGGAGAGCGCGCGTCTTATCGTCCGGGGCATGGAGCGAAAGCGCGAGGTTCCACTGCTTGCGGAGCTCGGTGAGCGCCTTGATGCCGGGCGTCCAGCCGCTGGTGGAGATGGTCACGCGGCGCTGGGCGAGAGCAACGCCTTCGGGATTCGTGATCACGTTCAGCGCGGCGACGAGGTTGTCGAAGTTCAGCAGCGGTTCGCCGATGCCCATCATGACCACGTTGTCCGGGGCCTGGCCGAGCTTGCGGCAGAGCAGGAAATACTGCTCGATGATCTCGCCCGCGGAGAGGTTGCGCATGAGGCCGTCCGCGCCGCTGGAGCAGAAGACGCAGGAAACCGGGCAGCCGACCTGCGAGCTCAGGCAGAACGTCATGCGTCCGTCCTCGGCGGGAATGCGGGCGCACTCGACCGTTTCGCCGTCGTGAAGCCGGAGCAGATACTTCGCGGAACCGTCGTCGGCGGGGTATTCCGCCTCGATTTCGACGGAAGCGCACAGGAACGCCTGCGAAAGCGCGTCCTTCGCGGCGGCGGAAAGATTGGTCATGAGCGCGGGATCGACGATCCATTTTTTGACGACCCAGTCGTACACCTGGGCGGCGCGGTATGCGGGCTGTCCGGCGGCTTTCAGCGCCGCGGCGATCTCCTCTTTCGAGGCGGACGCCAGGAAGGGTTTCGCATCATTCATAGTCGTATTCGTCGTCATCGGAAAGCTCCTTTTTGAGTGAAACGCCTTTGTAGATGTAAAGGTGCTCGTGCCTGTATTCGCAGTCGTAGAGACGGGTCCAGGTACGCGAGTTGTGCGAAGGGACGTCCGCCGTCAGGACATAGGCGGGATCGACGTCCGCGGGGATCTTGTCGTGGGCGAGCGTGCGGACCGGGAGGCCGATGTAGCATCCCTCGGAGTACAGCCCCATGATCGCCGGGTCCTTGTAGATCGTCATGGCGGGCATGTCAGTCGCGGCGGCGCCCTCCGGCACGGCATCCTTTTCCAGTGCGGACCGGACGCCCGAAGCGAACTGTTCCTTGCTCCGGTCCGTGCTCCGGACGGGATTCACCACCGCCCAGAACAGCAGCATGAACGACACGAACACGAACAGGTAGGTCATCCAGACGGGACGGCGCAGCCGGATCAGCAGGATCGCGGCAGCCGCCGAGGCGAGAGAAAGCACCACTTCGAAAAGCATCAGCAGGGAAACGGCGGGCTTTTCCGCGGGCAGCTCGACCCCCACCGGGATTTTTGAGAAGACGTCCTGCGGCAGCAGCAGATAGGCGGCCGCCGCGGCGCCGAGCACAAGGGCGGTCACGGCCATGACCGTGAAGAGCGCGAAGAACTTCCCCGCGTAACGCCGCACCAGGATCCAGTAGTTGCAGGCGACAAGCGCGGCGGCGAGGGGCAGCAGATAGAAGAAATCGCGCGACCGGGTCTGCGGATTGAACCAGATCAGGAGACTGAGCACGACGAAGAGGATCCGGTGAAACTTGATGATAAGCGGCGTGCGCTCGATGGCGATCAGGGCCGGGCAGAACGGCGCCCACAGCATCAGCGTCCACGGGAAGAACCGGACGGCGGCGTCAAACGGACGGACCGCGATATCCTGAATATATCGCAGAACGCGGAAATCGGGTGCTTCCGGGGGCGGAGCGGGATTCGACGCCAGCCAGTTCTGGATCGGCGTCAGCCAGGCGAAGAAGAACACCGCCGCGATCAGAATCGCCGCAGGCAGTCCCGGCTTGCGGAGCTTCGTCCAAACGGTGAACGGGCGCTGCTGGAACGCCAGGGGCACGAGGAAATAGACGACCGCCGTGAGGCCGTTGGAGTAGTACGCCAGTCCGGCGAACAGTCCGACGCAAAGCCAGGCCGCATTCCAGTTCGACCGGACGAACCCGACATAGAACCAAAGCATCCAGCCGCCGTAGACGATCAGGGCGGAGAGCAGCTGCGGATAGCCTTCCGGGGCCTTCGACCCGACCAGGATCGTGGACAGAACGATCGCGGCCGCAGCAGCGCCCGCCTGACGGTCCGCCGAACGTCCGCAGACCAGCCCCGTCAGCAGCGCCAGCAGCCCCAGCGGCAGCACGGACATGAAACGCAGGGAGAATTCGAGCGGAAGCCCGCAGTCGAGCAGCAGGCGCACCAGCGCCGGATACAGCGGGAAGACACCGTTCGGCAGGGTCCCGTGCACGGTCACAAGCGTATTTCGCCCGCTGAACTCGCAGGCTGCCGCGGCGTACTCGCCTTCCGTGGAATACAGCTCGTTCAACCCGATCTGCATAAACGGGAAGCAGAGCAGGAACACGGCGGCGATCAGCAGCACGAGCCAGGGGACTGCCGGCTGTTTTTCTTCAAAAATGGCCATAAAAAAGGTTAAAACCTGTCAATACATGTTGAAAAAAGGAAAAACGTGTAGTAAATTTACACCGCAAACCCCGTCAAGACAAATCAAAATCGGATTATTTCCGTAAAATCATATCAGGAGGTTGCGCCATGAAAGCTGTTACAGGTACCCTCATGCGGTCCGTCGAGGCCTCCGCCATCCAGCAGGGACTCGCCGATTCGTGGAAGATGATGACCCGCGCGGGCAAAGCGCTCGCCCGGGAAGCCATTGCGCTCTGCGGGCACGGATTGTTCTATGCCGTCCTCGCGGGCAAAGGCAACAACGCGGGCGACGGGTTCGTCGCCGCGAAACTGCTTCACCAGCAGGGATTCACCGTCCGCGTCTTCCACACCTCCCCGGCGTCGGAACTCAAAGGCGATGCCCTCCGTGCATGGAACGAACTGCCGCCGGAGATCGAGCGCCGCCAGGAACTCCACGCAGCCGACCTGAAAGGCGCGATCGTGATCGACGCCCTCCTCGGGACCGGGTTCTACGGCAAACTGCGCGAACCCCTGCTCCACTGGATCAATCTGCTGAACTACCTGAACGTCCCGGTCATTTCCTCCGATCTGCCATCCGGGCTCGACGCCGACGACGGCGAAGTGCGCGGCGGCGCGGCGGTCCGCGCGGACATCACGGTCACGTTCGCCTATCCGAAGACCGGGATGCTGAAGGGCCGCGGCCCTGCCCTCTGCGGACGAATCCGCGTGATCGACATCGGGCTGCCGGACGAAACGGACGACACGGTCACGCGCTTCATCCCCTGCACCGGGTTTGCGGACGTCAAGAGACATCTGAAACCGCTCGAATTCGACACGTACAAGCAGAAACGCGGCCATGTGGCCGTGTTCGGCGGCAGCAGCGACTATCCGTCCGCGCCGTTCCTGGCCGCGGAGGCCGCGCTCCGGGCGGGCGCCGGCCTCGTGACAGTCTATGTGCCCGCTTCCATGGAGATCGTCTGCAACCCGCCGAAAGCGCTTATCGTGAAGCGGCTTCCCGACAATGGAAACGGCGTTTTCTCGAAAGAATCCGCCGAGGCGCTGAGCTTGCCGCCGAATGTCTCCGCCGTCGCCGCCGGCATGGGCATGAACACGGCGGAGGAGACTATCCCGTTCCTGAAGAAGCTCATGGCAGCCACGCAGTGTTCTCTGCTGCTGGACGCCGACGCCCTGAACCTGATTGCGAAACGTCCCGCCCTCCTGCACGAACTCGGCACCGCCACGGTCATCACCCCCCACGAAGGCGAGATGAAACGCCTCGAGGCGGCGATCGGGCTTCCGTCCGCACGCGACCGCGTGGAACGCGCCGAGGCGCTCGCAAAGTTCACCGCGCTTCACGTCGTGCTGAAAGGCGTCCGCACCGTCGTAATGTCACCGCACGGGGATTACGCGCTCAATCTGAGCGGATCGCCCGTTCTGGCGACCGCGGGCAGCGGCGACGTGCTCTCCGGCATCATCGCGGCGCTCGCCGCAAGCTCGTTTTCGCTCTTCGACGCCGCGAAGGACGGCGTCTATCTGCACGGGCTGCTGGGCGAACTGGACGCCCCGTTCGCCGGACGCGGCCTTATCGCCGACGACCTGCTGACGCGCATCCCGCAGGCGTTCGATTCCGTGCGCGAGGTCTGAACAGGAGAAACGAGGAGGCATCCGGCATGGCATTCCCGATCGAAGACAAGCTCGTGATCGCCGTGGCTTCCAGCGCGCTGTTCCGCCTGGACGTCGCCGACGAAATCTACCGCAGCAAAGGCCTTTCCGCCTACAGGCAATATCAGCGCGAACACGAGGACACGGTCCTGGAGCCCGGCATCGCGTTCCCGTTCATCCGGCGGTTCCTGAAGTTCAACGAACTCTTCCCGGACACGCAGCCGGTCGAGGTCGTCCTCCTCAGCCACAACGACCCGGACACCGGAAACCGCGTGCTCCGCTGCATCGACCATTACGGCCTCGGCATCACGCGGTCGGCGTTCCTGACCGACGGCCGTCCCGTGGATTACATCGACGCCTACAACGTGTCGCTCTTCCTCTCCGGCAACGAAACGGACGTGCGCGACGCCATCCGCAACGGGTTCGCCGCCGGATATGTGCTGGACAGCAAGCTCAACGACAACGAAAACGACAACGAGCTTCGCGTGGCGTTCGACTTCGACGGCGTGCTCGCCGACGACAGCGCGGAACAGGTCTTCCAGTCCGGCGGCATCGACAAGTTCTGGAAATCCGAATCCAGCCAGGCAGGCGTCCCCCTCGGGCCCGGCCCGCTCGCCGACCTCTTCGCCAAGCTCAGCCGCCTGCATACGATGGAGGAAGAACGCAAGAGCGCCGACCCGAAATATCACAGGTTCCTCCGTACCGCCATCGTGACCGCCCGCAACGGCCCCGCCCAGTGGCGCCTCGCCACCACGCTCCGCGAGTGGAACATCACCGTCGACCAGACCTTCACGCTCGGCGGCATGAACAAAAGCCGCATCCTGAAGCAGCTGCGCCCGCACATCTACTTCGACGACCAGTGGTCCCCCCACCTCGAATCCGCCAAGGAGTACACCCCCTCCGTGCATATCCCGTTCGGCTGCGCCGGCGACTGCCCCGACGCCTGAGCGGAAAGCGGATATTTACGCCATCTTGATAACCTCAATATCCTTGACCTGAAGAAAATGCTTTGTTCTCGCGCCTCGCGGTCAAATGATCTGTCGAGCGAAAGCGAGTTTACCGAGGCGGCAAAGCCGCCCCCAGCGAAGCGGCAAATCTATTCGTCCTGCATAACGTCGAAGGCTTTACCTTCCCAAAACAGCTTTCAGCTCCGGGGAATAGATTCTGCTCTGCACCCTTTGATACACTTCTTCGTCTTCCGGCGCCGCGAGCGCCGCCCAGCAAAACCACAAATAAGCCGCGTCAAGATCCTTCTTCACGCCGGTGCCGGTGTCATAGCAGTCTCCGAGCTCGAACATCGCCCGCGCATCGCCCTGCTCCGCCGCCCGGCGGAACCATTTG
>JAEEQO010000004.1 GCA_016285335.1 Victivallales bacterium
AGGAAGAAAGGCTTCTCCGATGCGCAGATCGAAGGCTTCAACAAGGAGATCGAAAAGATGGTCGCGGTCAGCGCGAAGGAAGCCGACGACGTTGCCGAAGCGCAGAAGCCCGTCGTCGAGAAGACCTTCACCAAAGTGATCGAAGACCTGAAGGTCGAAGGCAGAGACGCCGTGGAGTCCATCAACAAGACCGTTGAAGACGCCGCCGGCGCCATCGGCAAGGGCCTCGAAGGCTTTGCCGACGGCATCTCCAATTCGTTCAAAGATCTCTGATCCCGTTCACTCCCCTCTTCTCGAGGGGACTTTTGCGGGCGCTCGAATGCGCTTCGGGCGCCCGCTTCTTTTGACTTTTTGTGTCCGTTTTATTTGATTCAGCAACCAGCAAGAAAGGAGCGATGAATCATGTTCTCCCTCAAACGTACCATCCTCGTCCTGTCGGCGATCGCGCTGTCCGCAACGGCGGTCCAGCTCGCGGCTCAGGAGCAGCAGCAACAGCAGCGTCCGCGCCGTCAGCGTCAGCAGGGCGAAAACGCCCAGCCCGGCGACCAGCAGCGTCCGCGCCGTCAGCGTCAGGGCGACGGAGCCCAGATGGGCGGCGGCCAGTTCGGCGGCGGCCAGTTCGGCGGCGGCCAGTTCGGCGGTCAAGGGCAGGGGCAGCGTCGTCAGCGCGGCAACCGTCTCCAGGACGGTCAGGCCCAGCCCGGAGCGGCCCAGCCCGGCGGCGTGGCGCCCATCGGCGAATACAAGCCGGTCGACAACCCGGTCTTCAAGCACAAATACACCGCGGACCCCGCACCTGTCGTGATCGGCGACACGCTCTGGCTCATCACCAGCCATGACCACACCGACGAAAGCGGCCGCCCGAACCGTAACTACACCATGAAAGACTGGTGCCTCTTCTCCACGAAAGACATGAAGACCTGGACGGAATGGCCCGCCCCGATCCCTGTGTCCGATTTCACGTGGGACACCACGCACACCGCCTACGCCGCGCAGATGATCGCGCGCAACGGCAAATACTACCTCTACACCAGCACCAACGGCGCGGGCATCGGCGTCGCGGTCGCCGACCGGCCGGAAGGCCCCTACAAGGACGCCATCGGCAAGCAGCTCGTGAAGCCGGAAGACTGCTTCGCCACCCAGCACTCCTGGGCGTGCATCGACCCGACCGTGATGATCGACGACGACGGTCAGGCGTACCTCATCTGGGGCAACGGCCACTGCTACTATGCCAAGCTCAAGGAAAATATGATCGAGCTCGACGGTCCGGTGAAGAGCCTTGACGTCGACTGGAAGCAGTACCGTTTCACCGAAGGCCCGTGGATCCACAAGTACAACGGCAAGTATTATCTCACCTACGCATCCGGTTTCATGCCCGAGCGCATCGCCTACGCCATGGCGGACAGCATCGACGGCCATTTCGAGGCGAAGGGCATCCTCTGCGACGGCAACAAGAACACCAGCACGAACCATCCCGGCATCGCGCAATTCAACGGCCAGTGGTATTTCTTCTACCACGACGGCACGCTCCCCGGCGGCGGCAGCTACAACCGCTCCGTCTGCATCGACAAGCTCGAGTACAACGCCGACGGCACGATGAAGCCCATCGTGATGACGAAGGAAGGCATCTTCGGCGGCGCGGCGGCTTCCGAGGGCGGCACGATGACCAATCCGGTCGAGGTGAAGACCACCGGCAACCCGCTCTTCAAGGACGTCTGGACCGCCGACCCGGCCGCGCTCGTCGTCGGCGACACGCTGTACCTTTACGCTGGGCATGACGACGCCCACGGGCGCGAGATGTTCACGATCAAGGCGTGGCGCGCCTATTCCACCAAGGACCTCGTGAACTGGAAATCCTACGGCGACGTGCTCACGTCCACCGACTTCCCGTACGGCCAGAAGAACACCTGCTGGGCCGCCCAGGTCGTGAAAAAGGGCGACACCTACTACTGGTACGTCACCATCCGCAACGACAAGTACGGCGGACAGTCCATCAACGTCGCCACCTCCGACAACCCGGTCGGCCCGTGGAAGACCTACGAGAAGCCCGTGGTCACCGACAACCTGACCAGCGGCTTCATGGGCTGGAACGACATCGACCCGACCTGCCTCATCGACGACGACGGCACCGCGTGGCTCTGCTGGGGCAACGGCAACTGCTATCTCGCCAAGCTCAAAGACAACATGCTCGAACTTGACGGCGAGATCATCGACCTGAAGATGCAGAGCTACGAGGAAGGCCCCTGGCTCTACAAGCGAAACGGCCTCTACTACTGCATCTACGCCTCCCGTACCTACGGCGACGAAGCCAACCACAAGAATCCGCAGGGCAACGAGGTCATCGCCTACGCCACCGCCGAAAAGATCACCGGCCCGTGGACCTACCGCGGACAGGTCACCGGCTCCGCCCGCAACAGCTTCACCATCCATCCCGCCGTGGTCGATTTCAAGGGACGCACGTTCCTCTTCTACCACAACGCCGCGCTCAGCATCAACGGCGAGGGCGGCGCGCTCGGACGCCGCGCGGTCTGCGTGGACGAGATGTTCTTCAACGAGGACGGCACCATCAAGCCCGTCCGCCAGACGAACGAAGGCATCCAGGAACCCGTGTTCGACCTGCTGTCGAAGAAGGCCGCCGCGCCGCCGCGATTCCCGGTCAAGTAAGCTCAGTTTGACCGCGTTTTCGCGCAAATAAACAGCGCAAAAGAATCAGCCGCCCGACCTCATCGTAGGCCGGGCGGCTTTTTCAACCTCTTTTCAGGCGGAAGAGCTTCAACCTTTTTTCCGTTTCGGGGGGAGCGGCGGAGTTTCAATGAATGTCATGACCGCGCCGCGCCGGATCGTGAGCTTCGCGCCCGGCTTCGCTGCAATCTCCAGCGCCGTGCAGCCGCTGGAAACGATGAACCGGCCTCCTCTGCCGACTATGACGCCGTACACCGCGCCGCCGCCCGCGACACGGAATCTGCCGCCGCTGCCGACCGTGATGTCCTCCGCCGTGCCGCCGCCCGCGACAAAGCCTTTGCCGCCGTTTCGGACCGTGACGCCGGATGCCGCGCCGCCGCTGACGGAGAAGATGCCGTTGCGCTTGACCGTGGTGTCGACCGCGGTGCCGCCGCTGTCGATGAAGAGCCAGCCTTCGTCGCCGACGACGGTCCCGGCCGCCGTGCCGCCCCGGTTCACGAAGAGGCTGCCGCTGCCGGAAAGCCTGGTGTCGACCGCGGTGCCGCCGCTGTAGACGTCATACCCGCCGTAATCGCCGACGGTAACCCCGGAGATCGTCCCCCTGACTTCAAACGGCCTCCCGGCGGATGTACCCTGAACATGCGTGTCCGCCGAAAGATCGAAACTCAGCTTGCCGCCGCGTTTCACCGTGAGGTCCGTTGCCGTGCATCCGCTGCCGACGTGGAGGCTGCCTCTGCTTTCGACGGTATAGCCGGAGACCGTGCCGCCGCTCATTTTATATTTCGTGCGCCGGGACGTGAACTCGACGCAGGTACCCTGTTCCAGGTTGATCCGCACATGTGCGCCGCGGCATATGTACCCTTTTGTTGCCGTGCCTCCGCTGTAGACGGCAAGCGTGCCGCCTCTGCAGATGTAAAAGTCGTCGGCAATGCCGTTGAGCCCGACCTCGAGCTCGCCTCTTTCGAGGATAAACCCCTGGGCCGACCCGCCGGGGTCGACGCAGCAGATGCCGCCGCTCATCTCAAAGCCGGCTGCCGAGCCGCCCGGTTTGACAATGCAGGAGCCTTCGCCGATGACGGTCGCGATCGCAAAGCCGTCCTCTTCGATTTCGAGTTTTCCCCCGTTGATGTGAGTGCTGACCACCGTTCCCCCGTCGAGGACGGTCATGGTGTCGTTTTCCTTCAGTTCCGTGCGGTAGTTCTGTTCCGGGTACGACACGAGGATGTGTTTCTTTTCCATTGGTTCCGCCTTTCTTTTCTCAATTCGTTTTCTTCGGGACGTGCCATAAAAATGGACCATACAATACGCTGCAAAACGCGAAAAAGCAAATGAAAAATCGAAGAAAAAACACGGAAAAAATATCCGCATTTTGCGTGCGCATTATATGGACTGCAGAGTGCGGCCGTGAACAAAAAAAAGCGTCCCGGACGGACCGGGACGCCTGAGTTCGGACTTGGAAGGGAAATCAGTCTTCGAAGAACCAGATGAAATGCAGGTCGGCGGGATTGTCGTCGCCGATCGGGAGCCTGTGCGTCTTGAACGGAACAAAGCAGACGACCCAGTTGTTGAAGTGGGCTTCGGACTTGGCGCCGTCGACGATCTGGACCGGGGCATTGGTCTTGGCGTCGATGATGTTGAAGAAGAAGCGTCCCCAGGCGGTGCGGTGGAGTCGCATGATGATCGGGATCTCGGGTATCACGATGGAGAGGTTGGCCCACGGGATCGGGATCGGGAGGGACGGGATGCCGAGGAGGAACTTGTCCATGTCGGTGGCGAGGACGCTGCTGGTGGCCTTGACGATGTAGTCGGCGTCGGCGGCATCCTTCACCACGGTGATGCCGTAGCGGGCGAGGTGCAGCTCGATGTATGCCATGAGGAATTCCTTGTCGACCTGCGGAGCCAGGTTCGAGTAGTCCATCTGGACTTTCTTGCCGGCGTAGGACTCGAAGTCGACGGAGGAGACGCCGCGTTCGATGACGCTGCTGAGGAGCATTTCCTCGACGGAGTTGCGGGCTGTGTTGGTCGTGCTGGGCGTGGAGCAGGCCGTGCAGACGAGCGCCGCGGCCGCCGCGAAGAGCAGAAATAGATGTTTCATAGTTCGCTTTCCGGAACGCCGGAGCGTTCCTGACGGTTGATTATGATGAATGTATTGTGCAGGCTGTTTGGGCAGGGAACGGATTCGGGCGCGCACAGGCGTCCGAGCCACATTTGATATACTATAGCATATTTTTTACATAAAACAACCGGAACGGGCGAAAAAAAAGAAGAAAACGGAAAAAAAGGCGAAAAAGAGCGTGTCCGGGTTGAAAACGAGCGGAATGTGTGCTATATTAGAAAGATTACATTTTGTGCAAAACGAACAAACCCAACAAGCCGTAACCCCTTTGAGAGGAACAGTCGGAGCGTCGCACAGCTCCGGGAACAAGGTGAAACCATGAAAAGAACTTATCAGCCTTCCGTCATCAAACGTGCCCGCAAATATGGATTCCGCGCCAGAATGGCCACCAAGGGCGGCCGCAAGGTCCTTGCCAGAAGACGCGCGAAAGGCCGCAAGCGCCTGACCGTCATCTGAGAAAGGAATGCGCCGTGGACAATGAGCGCAGACGCCTGAGGAAGCAGGAAAAACTGCGGACCCGAAAGGATTTCGATGCGCTCAAAGAACACGGAAAAGCCTGCCGGGACCCGTTTTTCACGGTCCTGGTGCAGGCGGCAGGGCCGGACGATCCGGTTCAAATCACCCGCTACGGCGTCATCTGCAGCCGGAAACTTCATCATTCGGCGGTCATCCGGAACCGCGCAAGGCGGCTGATCACCGAGACGTTCCGGCTGAGCAAGGAGAACATCCTGCCATGCAGCATCGTGGTCATTCCGCGCCGCGCCATCTTCGGCGCAAAACAGCAGGAAGTGCAGGAGCATCTGCTCCGGACGCTGAAGAAGGCCGGACTGATCCGGAAAAAGGACGCCGGGGACATCTTCTCCGTGAGCTTGTGATCCTGCCGGTCCGGGCATACCGCCGCTGGATCTCCCCCCTGTTTCCGCCGTGCTGCAGGTTCACCCCGACCTGCTCGCAATATGCGATCGAAGCCGTCCGGGTCCACGGAATCTTCCGCGGTCTTGCCCTGAGCTTCTGGCGGATCCTCCGCTGCAATCCCTGGTCGAGGGGCGGATACGACCCGGTCCCTCCGAAACACTGATCCGGGAAGGAACATCGAGTGAACTTCAAATTCGACAAAGACACTTTCATCATCGTGCTGCTCGGGTGCCTGCTCATGGGCGCCTGGATGCTCTACATGCCGCATTACCAGAAGAAGCGTGCCGCCGAATACCAGCGGATGCTGGAATCCACGCAGCAGAACGCCGTCCCCGGCACGCAGACGGCGACCGCCGCCGGTACGGCTGCTCCGGCTTCCGGCACGCAGGCGGTCCTTTCGGATGCGGGAAATACGGCGGATCCTCAGCAGTCCGCGGGTGAAAAGGCGGCGGAAGAGGTCCGCGGCATTACGGAAACGAAGACCGCCGTGCTGGAAAACGAACTGTTCCGCGTCACAATCGACGGCCTGACCGGCTCCGTTTCCGGCGTCAAGCTCACCGATCCGCGCTACAAGCTCAAGGATTCCGGCGAGGCCATCGAACTTTTCCGCGAAGGCGCGTTTCGCTCGTTTGAGCTGAAATCCGTCCCGGCGCTCGTCCCGGTCTCCCTGGACGTCACGATGTCCGGCCCGCGCTCTGCCGAAGTCGTCCGCACGTTCTCCAACGGCCTGAAGCTCGTTCAGACGTTCACGCTGCCGGAGGATAACTACATGGTCGAGTGCAAATACGCCTGGACCAATCCGCACTCCGAAGCGGTCTTGGTCGACCTCGGCGTCCGCCTCGCCGGTCTCCCGCAGATCAAGGCGCTTACGGGCGACAAGATCTACAGCGAACGCCTGAACGTGGATTTCTGCAAGGTCGGCAGCGGCAACTGCGATTCCGCCGATCCGCAGGTCAAGTCCGACGAGAAATTCGAACGCAAGACCACCTGCGCCGAACCCGTCGCATGGATCGGTTCCTCCAACAAGTATTTCGCCTCGCTGCTCTTCTCCGACGAAGCAAAGCCGTTCGCCTCTTCGAACGGCGACCGAATCTGGCGGCTTCCCCCCGACAGCAAGGATGAAAAGGACCTCTATGCCGTTCCGTCCATGACCGGGAGTTTCGGCATCGTCGCGTTCGCGCCGAACGGGGCCGCGCCCGTGGAGTTCACCTTGAAGACCTACTGCGGCCCGAAGGAAATGGCGCGCATCCGTGCGCTCGGTCCCTCCGTGATGGGCGTAATGCACATTTCCTACTATTCGTGGTTCGAGTTCATCGCGCGCCCGATGGTCATGCTGCTGAACTGGCTCAAGAGCATCTGCGGGTCCTACGGCATCGCCATCATCCTGCTCACGCTTATCGTCCGCGCCCTTTTCTGGCCGATCACGCAGAAGGCGAACAGCTCCATGCGCCGCATGCAGCAGCTCCAGCCGAAGATCAAGGAGCTCCAGGAGAAATACAAGGAGACGCCGATGGACACCCCGGACGACGTCTCGCGCAAGAAAGCCGAGCTGAACCAGAAGATGATGGAACTGTACCGCGTCGAAAAGGTCAATCCCGTCGGCGGCTGCCTCCCCGTCCTGCTTCAGATCCCCGTCTTCATCGCGCTGTATTCCGCGCTGGATTCCGCCGTCGAGCTCCGCAACGTGCCGTTCCTGTGGTGCACGGACCTGTCGCGTCCCGACCTCGTCGGCCCGACCCTTCCGTTCGCGCTGCCGTTCATCGGGCAGGTCGGACTGCATCCGCTCGTGATCGCGATGACGGTCCTCATGATCGTGCAGCAGAAAATGACGCCCACCACGGGCGATTCCACACAGCAGAAGATGATGATGCTCATGCCCATCGTCATGCTGTTCATGTTCTACAACCTCCCGTCCGGCCTGACGCTTTACTGGACGGTCAGCAATATATTCAGCATCCTGCAAATGAAATACGGGCAATTCGCCGCCAAGAGGGATCAGTCGCGTCAGGCAGACACACCTCGGAAAGCGTAACGGAAGCAGCCCGGAAACCGGAGAAAACAATGGAATTTGAAGAAAACGCCCCGGCCGACGCTCAGGCCATGGAAAATGCGAATCCCGCGACGGAAAACGCCATCGCCGATGAGATCAAGGCTGTCCCGATGGGCAGCGCCGAAGATGACGGCGATTTCGGGGAAAAGAGCGAAAACGCCGGGAACGAGGCCGCCGCGGCGGATTCCGCCCGCCGGGAACGTCCCCGCAGGCCCGCGCCGCCGCCGGTCAAACCCGCCTCGGCGGAATCCATGGAAGAGGCCAGAAGCGTCCTCGCGCACATGTTCGATTTCCTTGGGATCGACGCCAACGTCCGTGTTGAAAACAAGCCCCGTTCCGTGAACCTCTACGTCTCCACGGAAGAGCCCGGACGCGTGATCGGCCACCACGGCAAGACGCTCGAAAACCTCCAGCTGATCGTGAACCGCATCATGCAGAAGACCGATTCGGAATTCCCGAAGCTCTACATCGACATGGACGGTAGCCGCGAGCGCCGCGAACGTCCGGAGCGTGCAGACCGCCCCGAACGCCATGAACGCACGGAACGTCCCGAACGCGAATCCCGCGGCGAACGCGGCGAGCGGAGCTCCCGCAGGGAATACCGCGGCGAACGCCGGGATCGCGGTGACCGTGACGGCGGCCGCAGATCGTCCTTCTCCCATGACGACGTCCTGCGCCAGCAGGCCCTTGATGCCGCGAAGGAAGTCCATCAGTGGGGGTCGCCGAAGACGCTTCCCCCGATGAACTCGCATGACCGCCGGATCGTCCACATCACGCTGGAAAGCGATACCGCGCTAACCACGAACAGCATCGGCGACGGCGAAAACCGTTCCGTCGTGATCGCGCTCAAGGACGAGGTCAACGCCTGATCCCGAACGCAGATCGAAGAAGTTATTTTAAGCCGCCGTTTTCGGACGACGGCTTTTTTTATAATAAAACGAACTGAAATCCTGCCTGAAAACAGGACGGAAGGACAATCAGGAAAAAAGAGGGGATGTGAAGTGTCATGCGTTGATCCAATAGAAAAAAAAGATGCTCTGAAAATAAAAGTGTTCATGTTCTGGAATACATTCCGGGATAAATAGTTGCAAATCGATTTGATTGAAGAAAGATGATGATGTTATTTCCTGTTATAAGATAAGACGGTCCTGTTTCGATTTTTTGCTTGGCAAGGAACGGTGAAACGGAAGAAAAAACTAAATAAAAAAGGGGAAATGAACAAAAAACATTTGATTTTTTTCACGCAGGATATATATTATATATTATATAACACACATTATGCGCGCACCCCTGCATATGGCCAGAAAAACTTAACGGAAGAGAATCGATTCGCATGGAAATTTCCAACTTTGAAAACGACGGGATAGAGGTCATCCAGATCAAGGGCAATCTTTCCGCGGAGAACGTAGAGACGCTTCGCTCCAAATTTCTTGAACTGTTTGCCACACAGCGCAAGTTCGTGTTCGACCTGTCCGAAATGGAAAATCTGGACAGCACCGGGCTGGGGACGCTGGTGTTCTGCCTGAAAAGCTGCACGGAATTCAACGGGACTCTGATCCTGGCGAACCTGACGCAGCGAGCCCGCATGATCTTTGAGATCACGAAGGCGTACCGCATTTTCGATATTTACGACGAGCTGGATGAGGCGATCCGGGCTGCCCGCGAGGCGTGACGGATTTGCATCCGCCGCATACGGCGGGATTTCCTCACAGGAGGCTGAAATGAGGCTGAAAGGCCTGAAACCGACGAGACGGAACGAAGATACCATGTCGCGGGCGCAGGAGTTGTTTGCGTCCGGGGATGGGATGGCTTCCGGTGAGTTTGTCCTGCCTTATGCCTTCTCCCCTCGAGCCAAGGTGTTCGCGAAACTCCGCGTCCGTCACACGAAAATCTTTCTGTCGTTCGGTTCCGCCTGCGGGCGCATATTCAAGCGCTGGATGGATGTTTGCGGCAGTCTGGCAGCGATCGTTCTGCTGATGCCGCTTTTTATCGTCATCTCGATCTGGCTCAAACTCGATTCTCCCGGCCCGCTTTTCTACCGCCAGGTCAGGATCGGCCTGTACGGACGTCCGTTCTATTTCTACAAGTTCCGCTCCATGTACATCGACTCCGATGCTCGCCGCGCCGCTCTTGAAAAGGAAAACGAATCCAGGGACGGCGTTCTGTTCAAGATGAAGAACGACCCGCGTATTACGAGGTGCGGCCGGTTCATCCGGAAATACAGCATCGACGAGGCTCCTCAGTTTTTCAACGTCCTGCTTGGCGACATGAGCCTGGTCGGTCCGCGTCCGCCGCTGCCGTCCGAGGTGGCGCAGTATTCGCTCGACGACCGCAAACGTCTGGAAATCCTGCCCGGGATCACCTGTATCTGGCAGATCTCCGGCCGCAGCGACATCCCGTTCCGGGAGCAGGTCGTGCTCGACAAGGAATACATCCGCGGACAAAGCATTTGGAAAGACATTCTGATCCTGTTCAAGACGATCCCCGCCGTGCTCGCGGGAAAGGGGGCGTACTGATATGAAGGCGCTCCTGCTCTGCCCGGTTCGCGGGAATACATGGCTGCGGAAGTTCTTCCCGGATCATCCGGTCTACCTGCTTCCGTTCGCGAACAAGCCGGCAATCGAATTCGCCCTGGATTACTGTTTCCTGAGCGGGATCCGCGAGGTCCGCATCCTGTCTGACGAGGAGTCTTCCGTGCTGCGGGCCCGGTACCGCGGCGGCGAGATGCAGGGGCTGGACATCAGTTACGGCGGCATGTCGCCGTCGAACCAGCTGAAAGAGGTCCTGCGCCAGAACATGTCGTTCTGCCGGGACAACGATGTGCTTGTCATATCCGGGCTTTTTCTGCCGGAATCCGATAAACGGGAACCCCATGAGCTGACCGTCGGCGCGGACGAGGTGAAAGGCTGCGTCTACGGCGATGGCGTCACCGCCTGGCATCTGATCGGACGGGGGCGGCTGGACGATCTGCCGGATGACTGGAACGAGCTCCATGATGCGGGTCCGGTCCGCGGCGTTCCCGTGCCCGGCATCCGCGAATACTATCTGCACAATGTGCGTCTGACGGGCAGCGACGCTGAAAAATACAATCTGCCCGGTTTCAGCGAGGGGAAGAATTGTTTCGTGGGGCGGAATGTCCAAATCGCGGGGTCGGCCCGCGTCCGTCCGCCCGTGATCCTCGGGAACGGGATCCGGTTCGGTCGCGGAGTCCACGCCGGGCCGGGTATCATCGTGGGCGACAACTGCGTGATCGACAACGGGACGACGATTCTGAATTCTGTCGTGCTCGGCAATACCTACATCGGGCGGAATCTGGAGATCAGCGGAAAGATCTGCTGGGGGAACCGCATCATTGATCCTGAGACGGAGATGTGTCTGGACATCAGCAACGAATCCATCGTCTCCCCCATGGAGCCCGATGAATATGCGAAATGCCCGCTTTATCAAAGGCTTGCCGCCATGCTGCTTCTGGTGCTTCAGACGCTGCCCTACGCTCTTCTGCGACCGTTTCTGGAATTTCACGCCACGCTGGCGGAGTGCCTGATGGGGCGCGGCTGGAAACGCATCATGTCGCTGCACGGTTATGTGCTGCCCCGGGAAGGCATTGCCGGAAGGCTGTTCCGCAGGCTGACCCTTGACAAGTATCATCTGCTGCCGTATGCGGCAGTCGGGAAACTCCGGCTGGTGGGGAATTGCCTGCTGGAGGCGACCGAACGGAACGAACAATTAATCAGGGAACTGCCGGGCTATGCGCCGGGCGTGTTTTCCTACGGAGAATATCTCGGCCATGAAAGCGAGCCGGGCCAACTGGAACTGGACGAGCAGTATTACGCCTATGCCATGAACTGCTGGTTCAATATCAAAATTCTGACTGGGATCCTGCGGCGTAACCTGTGCATGGGCGGCCGGTTCCCGCAGCGGAAAGGAGCAATGGAATGATTTTATCCGACGATAACGCCTCAACCGAGGTGCACGACATCAATCCCGGAATGGACGGGGAGACTTCCGAGCCCGCGATCATGCAGTTCGTCCGGCTTTTCAAGCGGGATATCTGGTGCTGGGTCATCGCGATCCGGAAGATGTGGTGGCTTTTCGCTGTTTTCCCGCTGCTTTTTGCCTCCGTCACATTCTTCATCCGGACTATGACCACCTCGAACGTGTATGTGGCGAACTGCGGCCTTGTTCGCCAGGAGATCACCGACACGAAGAGCAGCGTACTGCCGCCGGGTTATGTGAATGTTCAGCGTTCGATCATCTTGAACCTGTTCAAAAGCCGTGCCGTGCTGGAGGAAACGATCAAACGCCTGAGTCTGCCTTACACGGCCGAACAGCTTTTCAACAACATCACCATCAATTCGGAAAAGAATTCCGACTACTATTTCGTGTCCGCCTCCTCGAAGGACCCGACGATTGCCGCGGCCCTGGCAAATACGCTTTCCGACGTCTTTATTGAGGAATACAAGAAGCTGATCCGGCGCAACCTGGAAGATCTGAACGACAGCTATCTCAGAACGCAGAACGAACTGGAGAAGCAGCTGGCCGATCAGGACGAGCGCCTGAAGCGTCTGAGTGCCGAGAACAACCTGACGTCCATCGAAAACGACATTGCATTCAACAACCAGCGTCTGCTTCAGGTCGAGGACCAGCTCACGCGCGCTTCCTCCCAGCTCGACTCGTCGAAACATGCCCTTGCCGACCTTCAGGGCGAACTCGCCACAACGCCCGAGGAAATCGTTACCCGCCGCGAAAAGAGCTCGGTCGCAGAAGATGAACTCAGGCATGCGGAAGCCCTGCTCAAGACCTATGAACAGCAGTTCGCAAGGAGCAACCCGCTTCTGATCCAGCAGCGCGAGCTCGTCAAGAAGATGAAGGCCGATCTGGAAAAGGCGCAGGAGGAGGAGGAGACCGGGGAAAATGACGTCAACAGGCTGGTGGTCACCGGCCGCAATCCGACCTATACGCAACTTCAGGTCGCCATTGCTTCGAGACGGGCGGAGATCACTTCCCTGACGAACGACATCAAGCTCAATAACGAGATCGCGGTTCAGCTCCGTGCCCGCCGCGAACTCCTTGCCACGCTTCATCCGTCCATCCGCCAGCTGGAAGCCGACATCAGGCAGACCAAGGACCATATCAACAATACGAAAATGCAGATCGTGACGATCCATAACTTCCTGGACCGTTCCTTCTCCGATATTTCCATTCAGGAACTTGCGAAAGCCCCCACTGTCCCTCTCGGACGGAAGCGCGGTCTCTGGGCCGTCATCGGGTTTATCCTCGGTTCGTTTGTTTCGCTCGCGATCATTCTCGGCGTTGAGTTCTTCAACTTGACAGTCCGGTCCAATATCGACGTCGAACAGGCCCTGAAACTTAAGATGCTGGGCATGATCCCCATGCTGGAACAGGCCTACCGCGCCAATTATTACAGCGCGCTGCAGACCATGATCAGCAACGGGGAACCGTTCTTCTCCAAAGCGACCCCGGAACATCCGATGCTGGTTGTGTTTGCTCCGAACAGCCGGAGCGACCTGGATGAAAAGGCAAAGGAGGAATTCTGCGAGACATTGAAAGTCCGTCTCGGGTGCAAATATGTGATTGTATCCTCCATCACGGAGGAGGAATTCTCCACGAAACAGACACCTCTTCTGATCAACGACTATCTGTATCAGTTCACGGACGAAGCGCCGAAAGTAGGCAAGGACCGTACCGTATACTTCAAGCTCGATGACCTGTCTTTCATCTCCCCGTTGACGGACAGTCAGATACAGCGCATCAAGACCGCCTATCAATCCCTGTCCCTCATCGTGTGGGATCTCTTCGACTTCGAGCTGCACCGGCAGC
Source organism: Victivallales bacterium (assembly GCA_016285335.1). The sequence continues at coordinate 13,605 of JAEEQO010000004.1, forward strand.
TCTTCGCGGAAATCGCCCGCAACGCCGACCTGACCATCATCCCGATGAAATACGCCCAGACTTCGAAACTGACCATCTACAGAAACCTCCAGTTCCTGAAATCGTTCCATGTCCGGAACATGGTCGGATACCTTTACAATGTCAACAACAAGCACTATAACAAGGTGACGTTATGATTTCCAAAAGCCGCCGGATGCTGCGATTCTTCATCCCTGTTTTCTCCCTTGTTCTGTCCGCCTGCAACAACACGCCGTTTGCCGGGATCGCCGTCCCGGGAATGACTGCGGTCGTTCCGAAAGAGGAAGGGGACACCTATGCCATTCAGGAAGAACTGAAAGCGCTGCACGTGGTCAATCCCACTCCATACATCATTCAGCCGGGCGATACCTTCCACATGTCCGTATATAATCAGACCACCCTTGACGCAAACATCCTGATCGCGCCTGACGGGACTGCAAGTCTGCCCATGGTCGGGCTCGTGAAGCTTTCCGGCATGAACATAGAGGACGCCACGAAAGAGATCGAGCAGAAGCTGTCCAAATACCTGCGGGCCCCGCTTGTCACGTTGTCTCCTGTGACCATCAGCGGCTATTATTTCACGATAGCCGGACGCGTCGTGAAACCGGGGAACTACACCGTGTCGATCGGGCAGACCAAACTGCTGGATGCGATCGCCCTTTCCGGCGGGTTCGAATTGGGGGCGTTCAACAATGATACGGTCGAACTCGCGGATCTGGACAACGCCTACATCAAACGCAACGGGAGAGTATTGCCCGTCGACTTCAAAAAACTGGTCTATGAAGGTGATGACCTGAACAATATTCCCCTCTTGAACGGCGATTACATTTATATCCCGTCCACTATGACCGGATACATCATCTTCCTCGGCGAAGTCGGACACAACACCTACGTCGGCTTCAGAGAAGGAATGACTCTTCTTCAGGGGCTTTCCTATGCGAGCGGCCTGAAGATGGATACGTACAACCGTTATATCCGCGTCATTCGCGGCGGATCGGAAAACACGGTCGTCTACACGGTCGATATCGACCGCATCCTGAACGGAAAGATGAAGGACTTCCTGCTTCGGTCCAATGACATCATCTATGTGCCAATGGACGGTCTCTCGAAGTGGAATCTGGGCATACGGAAGATCCTGCCGACGGTCCAGCTCGTCAATCTGCTGGCCGGTCCGTTCGGTTCATCGATCCTCGGTTACTTCAACCTCTGATCCTGAGCCCGTCTCTCCCGGAACAAAGGAAACAAGTGTAAAGCCCGTATGAGTCCGGTTGTAAAAATCATTGTATTCCTGATCCTTTTCTTGTATCTGCTGCCATTTATGACAGCATTATGCTGTTTTTTTCCTATCCTCCGGCATTTCTTTTTTGCCGGGATGCTTTATTTTACGACGAACGAATATTCGATCAACATTTATCCTCTTCCGAGTTGGCGCGGCACGGCGCGCGGTTACGCGTTTACCGCCGTCTCGTTATTTGCCTTCCCGCTGCTGATGAGCATGATACTCAGTACTAAATACAAGATCCGTTTGTTTCCGCCGGGCTTTTTTTTCTACTTCCTGTATTATCTTGCGATTCTGCTTTCCGGTATCAATGCGGTTCACATGCACCAATGGGGCTTTGAAGTCTACAAGATGTTCTGGATGTACATAACGTTTCTGGCAGCTTTCAATTACTTGAACAACAGCAAGGATCTTAGTTTCTTCGCTTATCTGGTTTGTTTTATCCTGATCATGCTGTTTCTGGTGGGCTTTGACCAGAAGTACAGGATCGGAATATACCAGATACGTTCAACGTTCCCGCATCAGAATTCATTGTCGCTGTTTCTGGAGCAGTACGGGCTATTGATGCTGGGCATCCTGATGAACGAGAAAATGAACAGGCTGCTGTTCACCTTAACAATGTTTGCATTCGGCGGTTCGGTCCTTCTGATCATCTTCACATATTCCCGCGGCGGTCTTGTGATCTATTTCGGCGGCATCGCCATTGTCTGCGCCCTGTCTATCCTCGTTAACGGGTTTTCGGTCCGCCGTCTTACCCTCATGCTGATTGGCCTGATCGTCATGTTGAGCGTGGTCGGATATGCTCTGCCGCGCATCATCCTGCGATTCACAAAAGCGCCTGAAGCATCGAAGAATACACGAATCGCACTCGCCCTGGCATCAAAACAAATGGCCAACGATTACCGGCTCGGCGTAGGGGCAAACAATTACTCGGAGTACTCCGGATCGAATTATGCCTACACAGAGCAGAAGGATTACCATCCGCCCGGGGAGCTTGGAGGAATCGTTGAAACGATCTATCTGCTGGTCGCCGCCGAATGCGGCTGGTATGGGATGGTGCTTCTGATTCTATGGTTCCTATATTATTATTTCTCCATCATAATAAGCATGTTCGTCCTCAGGAAAAAGCCATGTTGCGGCATCGCGATTGGAATTTTCGCCGGATTGACCTGCAACTACTGGCATTCCACATTGGAATGGAGCTTGAAACAGTACAATAACTTTGCCGGCCAGATGATCCTTTACGCCTTGATCGGTGTTCTGGCTGTCAAAAGAAAGAGCATCAAGGCCGCATACCAGCGGAGTCTGCAAAATAATACCTTGCCGAAAGGAAAAAACGGGGCCGTTCCCGTTCCGGTCGCCCCGGTTCCCGAACCGGTCGCCCCGGTTCCCGTGGAGGTCGCCCCGGTTTCCGAACCGGTCGACGCTATTCCCTCTCCAGAGGAAGTGGAAAGCAGGGAACAGCCCGGAACCTCGATTTCCCGGGAGGCCTTGCAATGAAGCTGCCCGAATGGAAACAGTGTACCGGCTGCGGCGCCTGTGCAGATGCCTGCCCTGCTGCCTGCATTTCCATGGAAACGTCGGAAGAGGGATTCCTTTTCCCGGTCGTGGACGATTCCCGATGCACGGGATGCGGGATCTGCGGATCGGTCTGCCACGTGCTGAATCCGCCGGAAAAACGGATGCCGGAGAAAGCTTTCGCCGCATGGTCGCTGGATGATTCCGTCCGAACATCCAGTTCATCGGGCGGCGTTTATTCCGTGCTCGGGGAGCATGTTCTCCGCAACGGCGGCATTATCGGCGGCTGCAGGTTCGATCAGAACATGGTTCTGAAGCATGAACTCTGCGACGTTCCCGGATGTACGGTGCGTTTCCGCGGATCGAAGTACGTCCAATGCTTCACGGATGGCGTTTATCGCAAGATCAGAAATGAACTGGAAAACAGGAAAACGGTCCTTTTTGCCGCGACGCCCTGCCAGGTCGCGGGACTGCTGGCTTATTTGAAAAGACCGTATGACAACCTGTTCGTCTGCGATGTGGTCTGCCACGGCGTTCCGAGTCAGAAGATACTCCGGAGCTATCTCGCGCGGCACAAACTCTCTCCTGATCCCGGACGCTCCGTCATTGCGTTCCGCGATCTGAACGGCTGGGGCGATTTCTACGTCAGGATCACCGATCAGGACGGAAAAGAATGGAAAGCCGACGACACGAACAACGAATTCATTCGCGCGTTCCTGTCCGGGTATGACTACAATGAAGCGTGTTATGCATGTCCGTATGCCTGCATCGAGCGGACTGGCGATCTGACGCTTGCGGATTTCTGGGGCCTTGGAAAAACGACGCCGTTCAGCGGCGATGCCACGCGCGGCTGCTCGCTGATCCTCGTCAACACCCGGAAGGGCGCCGATCTGCTTGAATCGGTCCGGGACAAGCTCTTCCTGGAGGAACGTACGATCGAGGAGGCCCGACAGGGAAACGGCCAGCTCAGGGCACCCATGCAGCGGCCGCCGATGCGCGACGAATTCTATCACATGGACTGGGAAACGATCGCGCCCCGGATCAATTACGGCAAGGCATCGCCTCTCCGTCGCGTTTTGCGGTTCAGCAAACGCACTGTCATGAAGCTGGTGGGAGGGAATGGCAGATGAGAAGTCCGGGGTATTCAGGTCCAACAGAAAAAGAGGAGCTTCCGGCATGAAAATTCTTCTGGGCGGTGTGCCGTTTGGCTGCGACAACATCGGAGACGAGGCGATCCTGGCCTCCGTGATCGGTCTCGTTCGCGGGATCTGCCCGGATTCGGAACTCATTGTGAGCACGGGCGATCGTGCCGGCACGGAACGCAAATTCGGGCTGAAGACCGTTCCTCTGTACGGATTCGATCCCGCCATGCCGGCGGAACGTCTGCGCGAGTCGCTGGATGGCGTCGATGTCTATATCTGGGCGGGCGCGACAGGCTTGTCCGATTACCCGGAAATGGCCTGCACTCTGCTGGAGACCGCGCATTCATGCGGCGTCCGGACGATCGTCTGGGGCGTCGGCATGAACGACGTGTTCAATCCGGTCTATTTCACCTTGCACGGGAAAAAGAAGAAACTTGCCGATACGCTCAAATCCTGCACCGGCCTGGACCTGGAGAAACGCTGGATCGAACGTCGCGTCCGGTCCGTGCGCCGCCGGATTGCCGATACGCTCGGCCGCTGCGAACTGATCGTGCTCCGCGATGCGAAGTCGCTGAACGAACTCCGCCGCTGTGCGCCGTTTCCCCGCGCCGTCGCCGGAGCCGACACCGCGATCCTGCAAAAACAATGCCCCCCGGATGTGCTTCCGTGGAGCGATGCCGAACGCGATCTATTCCGGTCCGCGTCCGCGCGGATGGCCGTCTGCGTATCGGAGCAGAATCAGATCCGCGAGCTCGACCAGTTCATCGGCTGGCTCGACGGCATGATCGAAACGCATCCCGGACTGCTTGTCGTGACCGTCCCCATGAACCCGAAGAAGGACTACCGCGTCATGGCGGGGATGAAGGAGCGCTCGAAACACCCGGACCGCATCCTGTCGCTCCGTTTCTTCGAACCGGAGGAGGTGCAGACCGTCGCCGCCGGGTGTTCCGTGATCGTCAGCAGCCGTCTGCATCTGCTGATCCTGGGGCTGAACAGCCTGGTGCCGGGCGTCGGCATCGCCCGCGGCAGCAAGATCGAATTTTTCCTTTCCCGGTTCGGCCTCGCGACCGCCGGGACCACCGACCGGCTCGATCTGCCTCGCCTGACCGAGTCCGTCGAATGGGCGCTCTCGCATCAGGACGAGTTCAAAAGCCGCGCGGCCGCCGTCCGTGCGGAAATGCTGGCCGATCTGGACCGCGCGACCGCGCTTCTGAAGCAGACGCTGACGAATCCTCCTCAAAAGCAATAATTTTCCGCTTAAGCCGCCTCATGATCCTCATCGGAAAAATACTCGCATGGATCCTGCGGAACATCCTCACCATCGCGGTGATCACGGTGATCCTGTGCCTTCTTGCGCCCGGGATCCGGGTTGCAAAGGAAAACGCCTCCAAGCTGACCGAACAGCGCGAGGCGGTCCAGGCACGCATCCAGTCCGTGGAGGACGAGATCGTCCAGTCGAAACAGGCGCTCGAAACCCGCCTTTCCATGCTGGACCACTGGCGACAGCAGCGGCGGGAATGCCAGGAACAGCTCGACAACCTTCCCAGCTGGTGGCATCCGTATGACCGCACGACGGAATACATCCGGCTGAAGGCCGAACTGGAACGGCTGGATATTCAGATCAACACGCTCGAAGCCGGGGCGGACAAATGCCGGGAGACCCTCAATGCCCTTGTCCGGGAAAAGGACAATCTGGTCTCGCGGCTGGAGGAGATCCCGAAATCCGTCTACAACGAGTTTTCGCTCGAATGGAACAAACGCGGCATCCGGATCCTGCTCTTCACGATCTGTCTCGTGCTGTTCACGCCGCCGCTGTGGCTGGTCTTCATGTACTATGTCGCCGCCGCCATCGTCGAGAAGTTCCCGCCCATCCGCATCAGGTCCAAGTGCGCCGACGACGCGCCCGAACCGACGTTCCACCGTGCCGCCCGAAGCATCACGTTCACGATCCCGGAGGGCCGCAAGTTCTATCTGCGGGCGCAGGGCGGCGACTGGGGCAAGGAACGCCGCGACGTGACCTGCCGGACCAAGCTCATGTGGCGCTGGGGCGCCCCGCTCGTCTCCATCGCCGCCGACCTCGTGGAACTCCTCGCCTACCGGAACGCCCCCGACGCGAAGACGCCGGGGCAGATCAAGCTGACTTCGCCGAAGGACGACGAAGTATATATCCAGCAGATCGAGCTGAACGGCGGGCCGGGGCTGGTCCTGACGCCGCGCCATGTGATCGGCCTGACCGACGACATCGAGGTCCGCACGGTCTGGAGCTTCAAGCTGCACAACATCATCTCGATGCGGCTCCGCCATATCGTGTTCTTCGGCACGGGCACCATTTTCATCATCGGCGGACGCGGCATCGACGTGCAGAAGATCGAGCCCGGCTCTTCCGCGATCCACAAGATCGAGGACGGCGTGCTGGTCGGGTACGTGCCCGGCGCGGCGTATTCATTATGCCGCACCCAGACATTCTGGGCGTATTTCCGCGGCATGACCTCGCTGCTGGACTACAAGCTCTGCGGCGGCACGTTCCTGACGCAGAACCTGGTCGGGAAACAGGAAAAGGAAGTCCTCGGCAGCGGCCTCGACCGGTTCCTGTCCGTGCTGCTGAACGGCATCGGCAAGCTCCTCGGTTTCTGAGGCGTTCGAGGAGAAATAACAGGGCAGGGGGCGGCGTTCGGTCCGCGTTGCGGATGCCGCGTTTTTCTGAAAGGGAGAATCAGCGGAGGAAGGACCCGCAGCCCGCGAGCCCGGTCGTTGTTCAGCGGAGGAAGGACCCGTAGCCCGCGAGCCCCGCGAGGATGCCGGAGACGATCTTGTTCTGATAATCGGCGGTCGTGATCTTCTTGAGCTCGGCGGTGTTGGAAAGATAGCCGACTTCGACCAGCACGGCGGGGCAGGTGGCGTTTCCGATCACGTAGATCGCCTGATGGCGGGTTCCGCGGTCGGTCCCGCCGGTCGCTGCGACCATGCCCTTCTGGATCTCGAACGCCAACCGCGAGCTGTTCGCATCGTATTCGTTCGCGGACTGCTTCGCCGTCTTGACCTTGGAGCCCTTGGTCTCGGTGCCGCCGACGGGGACCGCGCGGTAGGTCTCGATCCCGGCGGGCGTCTTGTTCGTGGAGGAGTTGCAGTGGATGGAGATGTAGAGGTCCGGCTTGTATTTCTTGCAGAGCGCGGCGCGGTCCTGAAGCGTCGGGTAGGTGTCGCCGGTGCGGGTCATGATCACGCGGAACCCGAGTTTTTCGAGCTGGGTCTGGAGTCGCTTGGCGATTTGCAGCGTGTAGACTTTCTCCTGATGCGAGCCGTTGACCGCGCCGGGGTCGGAGCCGCCGTGCCCGGCGTCGATCATGATGGTCTTCATGCCGAGCTTGACGGGCGTCTTGTAGCGGAGGAGCGGGTCGAGGCAGGTCAGGAAATCGACCTCCGAGATGTACGGCTCGTTGTTTTTGAGGAGCATGGGGTAGAGGAAATAGACCTGCGTGCCGTTGACGGTGCTTTCGCGGGTAGAGGTGGAAAGCGTGACCTTGCGCGTCTTGTCGTAAATGGTCGCGCCTGTGGTTTTGCCGGATTTCTTCGTGAAGGCGAACGTGAGGCCGTAGTTGACGGCGACGTCGCGCAGATGCACGTATTTGACCTTGTCCTGCGTGATCCTGCGGAGCTTCATGGTCGAGACGTCCTTGTCTTTCGGCGAGGTCGTCTTTGCCTGCTGCGCCGCGGCGGCTTTCTGCTTCGCCTCTGCTTCGGCTGCCTTCTGCGCCGCGACCTTCTTCTGGATCGCCTGGGCTTCCTCCAGCGCGATCTGACGGCGCCTCTGAAGCTCTTCCGGGCTCAGGTCCCTGATCGCGACCGGATCATCCTTTGCGGGCGGGGGAGTGGACGCAGCGGACCCGACGGACTTGGCATTTGCGGCGGCTTTCGCGTCCGCGTCGGCCTTGGCTTTCGCGGCGGCAGCGGCGGCTTCCTGCTGACGCCGTGCGATGTCGGCTTTGTACTGTTCCAGCGCGGCGCGTTCGGCGGCGAGCGCGGCCTTCATGCGTTCCAGACGGGCGCGTTCGGCGGCGATCTCCTCGGCGGTCGGGAGCTTGCTTGCGGTCTGCGAAGCCGTCGTCGCGGCTGCCTGGGCCGGTTTCGCCGCGGAAGCGGAAGAGGTTTTTACCTGGACGTCCGAGAGGGGAATGTCCGTGACAGTCTGGGCAAAAACGGCGGAAGCGGCCAGCAGAAGTCCGGCGGCGAGCATTGACTGGAGCAGAAGTTTGGGCATGGGTCACTCTTCCTTTTTTTCGGCGGGTGCGGCGGGTGCGGCGGATGCGGCCGACGAACGGGGCGCGGCGGTTTTCGGCAAAGTCCTGACGGGCGGCTGTGCCAGAAGCTCCAGCAGTCCGGTCTTCAGCAGGAACACGCGTCCGTTCGCGGTGCGTTTTTCGTATTCGGCGCGGGAGGCGAGCTGTTTCTTGCGGTGTTCGAACGCGTCGTCTGGCTCGCCGATGAGGCGCTCGACGTTTTCGGGGTCGAACGTCACGGTCATGCGTCCGGCGTAGACGTCGGCGTCCGGATCCTCGGCCACGGCCTGGACTTTCGCGAATTCGAGCAGATACGCGAAGCCGTCGCCCATGACCGTCTGGAACATGTCATTGAACGCCAGGTCGTCCGGGGGATCTTTCACGAGGTCGGCGGAGAACGGCGCGGCGAGCGCGGAATACTTCCGGGAGAACGCCTCCATGTCGAGTTCGCCCTGCGGGAAAACGAGCTGGAACTTGTCCTTGGTCGAGTTCACGAACCAGACGATCGAGAACGTCTCCGCGCCGGGGCGTTTCCGCTGGAACCGCGCGTAAACCGGGTTCTCCGGCTTGGAGAGGAACAGCGGTTCGATCCACTGGCGCGGGTTCGGCACGCACTTCTCGAACACGCGGGAAATGAGGAAGACGCGGCTGGTCTTGTCCGGGTACCACACGCGGACGTAGCGGCCGTCGTAGCCCTGCACCGCCAGGTTGCCGATGCGGTCGGCGGCGAGGCGCGTGTGGCCGCGTCCGAGCATGATGCGGAGGAGTTCCGCACCGTTTTCGCCTTTGAGCACGGCGAGGATGCCTTCGGAGTTCTTCAGGTCGGACGGAGCGCCGGGAGCCGCGATCTCCTCCGGCGAGACCAGGTTCAGCTCCTTGTAGTCTTCAATGCCGGAGACTTCCAGCTCCTTCAGCGGGGCGGCCTTCGAAAGCCCTTCCAGCAGGTCGGCGACCTGCGCGGATGCCGCCTGCGCTCCGTCGCGTTCCTTCACCGCCCAGTATTTGCCGTCCGCCACGAAGTCCAGCGTGCTTTTCTGCGTCCTCCAGGAGATTTCGAGCGTGCGGACGTCCTCCGGCAGGAACGCGGGCAGGGCGAGGCGGACGGATGCCGCTTCGGACGAGGCTTCGCGGCGGAGACGGAGCTCGGACACGACGGCGAGCGCCGTGACGAACAGGAGGAACAGGATGATGACGACTCTGCGTTTTTTCATGAGATATGCCGTTTCCATTTGAGTTTGCGGGCGACGCTCCAGAGAATGCCGCAGAGGACGACGAACGCGGGGATCAGGACGATGTTGATGAGGCGGACGGTGTTGTTGATGCGGTCGAGGTCCTGCCTCAGCTGGAGGCGGATTTCGCGGATCTCGCGCTTCAGCGCGGCGTCCTTCTGCTCGTAGGTGTTCAGCAACTCGCGCTGTTCATTGGTCAGGCGCGCCGCGCCGCCGCTCACGATCAGCTGCTTGCGGATGGATTCCACGCGCTGTTCCAGCTTCATGGATTCCTCGGCGAGGGCGAGGATGCGGTCCTTGAACGCGAGGTCGGCGCGCATCTGGCTTTCGTTGATGCGGGTGAGCGGGCGGGACATGGGGATGCGGCTGCGGAGCGAGGAGAGACGGCCGCCGCCGCAGAGGGATTCCACGACGTTCTCCATGAGCGTGATGTTGTCGTTGATGCGGACCACGATGGTCTGGCCGAACTCGTCCTTGGACTGCGCGACGCAGGCGTCGTGGAACAGCATGTCGGAATCGCCGAAGAGATAGACTTCGCCGGGGCTTCCGGCCTCCTCCGAATCGTATGCGCTCGGGAACTGCCCGGTAATGTGCATGAGCATATTGAGTTTTTCCCCGTCGCCGTGCGGAGAGGCGACGAAGTCCGCCAGGACTTTTTCCGGCTGGTCCGCCACGTCCGCGGGCATGGAGTAGTCGGTCGTATAGACCAGCGGCTCGAACTTCAGGCCGGACGGCGGATTCCGCAGGGAGAAGAACCCGGCGTAGTTCATGCGAAGCGAGGTCAGGCCGCCCGTGACCGGGTTGCCGCGGTCGATGCCCGCCTCGGTGATGAGCAGCGCGGTCGGGATGGTCCGGCGGACGCCGGACTTGTCGAGCTGGTCGTACTTGAAATTCATGTCGGCGGCAAGCCGGGCGGGGGAATAGGCGATGCCCCATTTCGTGAGGAGCGGCTCCAGCGTGGAGTCGGTCATGTTCACATAGGAGTAGTCCTTCTGCGCCGAGGCGAGCGCATAGGCGGACAGCGGGTCCACGAAGACGGCAAGGCGTCCGCCCTTCACCAGCCAGGCGTCGATTGCCTCAAGCGTGCGGCGGTCGAAATCGTGCGGATGCACCACCAGCAGGGCGTCGAGCCCGTCCGGGATCGCCTTCACGTCCGTCTGGACCTCGGTCAGCGTGTAGTCCTTGTTCAGCTCGGTGAAGAGATACCACGCCGCCGCGCCGGAACTGCCGGTCTGCGGCGACGGGGCGCGTCCGAGCACGGGGAACGGACACATCACGCCGACCACGGGACGTTTCGGGTTCTGCGCGTGCATCACGCGGCGCAGGAGCTCGTATTCCAGCATGGATTCGTTTTTCGGGGAGAGGAACGGCACGGGCAGGCAGAGCTGTCCGGCGGAAACGGTCAGGCCGAGGAAGAACCGGTCGCCGCCGGCATTTTTCGCGGGCTGGAGCCCCTCAATGATCGCGGCTTCCTCCTCACGGGTGTCGGGTCCTGGGGTGACGATCTCCAGCGTGACCTTGCCGCCCGCCTCCTTGGCGAATTCGCGCAGGAGCCACTTCACGCGTTCGGCGTAGCCCAGCAGGTCCTTCGGCGTGTCCGCGCCGGGCGGCGAGACGTACAGGCGCACGGTCACATGGCGGTCCAGCGACTTCGCCAGCGCCCGGGCTTCCGGCGAGAGCGAATACGCGCGGTCCGCGGTGCAGTCGATGCGGATGCGGAAGGCTTCGGCGGTCAGGGCGAGGCAGACGAAGACGTAGACGGCGATCACGAACGAAGCCGCCGTCGACAGGACGTTCTTCCACGTGTAGCGGTCGCGGAGCGCCCCCGGCAGGAAGAGCCCGCCGCCGCCCGATGCCGCGTATGCCAGCACGGTTCGCGCGAAATAGAGGAAGAGCAGCGTGATCAGGACGCTGTATGCGAGTTCGGAGGTATCGAAGAGTCCTCGCTGGAACGCCTGGTAATGCGGCACCACGGTACAGTAGGAAACGAGGCGGCAGAGGCTTTCCGGCAGCCACTGGTACAGGAGCCCGGTCACGCGGTCCCAGCCCGTGAACATCAGCAGGGCGCACAGCAGGAGCGCGAGCAGGAAGCTGGCGGTCTGGCTTTTCGACAGCGCGGAGCAGAAGCTGGAGACCGCCAGGAACGCCGAGCCCACGAGGAGCGCCCCGGCATAGCCGCAGACGATCGCGCCGACGTCGGGACGTCCCAGCACGGCGATGGTGACCGGGACCGGCAGGGTCAGGGCGAGCGCGGCCGCCACGAGCGCCATGCCCGCGAGGTATTTGCCGAAGACGAGTTCCCAGAGCGAGACGGGGTAGGAGAGCGTGAGCTCGAACGTGCCGGTGCGGCGTTCCTCCGCCCACAGCGGCATGCCGAGCGCGGGCATCAGGAACATGAACAGCCACGGCATCCAGTTGAAGAACGGGCTGAGCTCGGCCTGTCCGAGCGCCAGGATGTCGCTGAAGACGAACGTGCAGACGTTTGCCATCACGAGGAAGATCACGAGGAAGACCCAGGCGGCGGGCGAGGCGAGGCTCGCGAAGAATTCGCGCGAGGCGACGGCGAAGATGCGGCGGATCGAGGCGGTCATGAGCGTTCCCCCTCCGTCATGACGGCGAACAGCCCGGCGAGGTCCGTATGGAGCGCGTCGGCCTTCGCGCGGAATTCGTCCTTCGTGCCGTCGAACAGCGTCTTGCCCTTGCAGAGCAGGAAGACGCGGGAGCAGACGGCGTCGACCTCCTCCAGAATATGCGTGGAAATGATGACCGCGGTCTCCTCCCGGAGCGAGAGGATCAGCTCGCGGATCTGGCGTTTCTGGTTCGGGTCGAGCCCGTCGGTCGGCTCGTCCATGATGAGCGCCTTCGGGTCGTGCAGGATGGATTGCGCCAGGCAGACGCGCCGCTTGTAGCCTTTCGAGAGCGATTCGATCTCCTGTCCCGCAGCTTCCTTCAGGGCGCAGCGTTCGATGGCGCGGTCCACGCGGCGGGCGAGCTCGCGTCCGCCGAAGCCGTGCAGACGGCCCGTGTATGCCAGAAACGCGCGGACGGTCATGGTCATGTGGAGCGGGGCATTTTCCGGCAGGAACCCGATGCGGGATTTCGCGAGGCGCGGTTCCGCCTCGATGTCGATGCCGTCGATGCGGACGGTCCCGGCGTACGGCGGCATGACGCCGCTGATCATCTTCATGGTCGTGGTCTTGCCCGCGCCGTTGGGGCCGATGAAGCCGAGCACGTCACCGACATTCACATGCAGAGAGAGGTCGTCGACCACAAGCCGCGTGCCGTAGCGCTTGAAGAGATGTTCCGCTTCGATCATCATGTTGGAACCGGAGTCCTTTCGGCGGTCAGCGGGTGTCGCGAGCCAGTTCGCTGTCCTGGAACAGGAAGAACGCCCAGCCGATCCATGCCGCGCAGTAGAACAGGGAATAGAGGAACGTCCAGACGAAATACGACGCGGGGATGTGAATGCGGTTCGCGAGCACGTCGGCCATCCAGAAACTCTGCCAGTTCGGCACCAGCGAGGTGCAGAGCAGCGCGCCGGCGGAGCCCGTCCCGAACGCCTTTGCCGCGAAGTAGTGCAGCACCATCCCGGTCAGGAAGAGCAGCAGGCAGACCATCAGGTTGCCCACGATCTCCATGCGCGTCGCCAGCGCCGAACTGATCACGCCCATGATCCATACGGCGAAGAACAGCATGCACAGGGCGGGCAGGAGCACGTCCGCCGCCATGAACGTTTCGGTGTCCGTCAGCAGGTAGTCGGACAGGGTCTTTGCGCGGACGACCTGCGACACGGCGGCGATGACCGGGAACAGCACTGCCATCGCGACCGTCGCATTCGACGAGAACGATTTCTGCGAAGCGAAGTTGCGGATGCCGCCGTACAGCGCGGCGACGGCGATCGCGCCGAAATAGAAGCAGAGAAGCGGTGTGCTCAGGCGGAACTGGTCCTTCGCAATCAGGACGGACAGCCAGGTGGCGGCGTTGCAGATGAACACGAAAAGCGTGAGGGAAACGAGGATGCCGCAGACTTTCGCGATCACGAAGGAGAAGCGCGAGACGGGCTTCGACATCAGCAGCAGGACCGTGCCGTTCTTCATCTCGCGGCTGATCGTGCGGGCGGAACACAGCACCGCGGCGAACAGCCCGAACAGCATGGTCGTGGCCATGGAGCTGTCGCAGACCAGGCGGATCTGCTGCCGGAACACGAACATCGCGAAATACGGGAACAGCCCGATCATGATCAGCGCCGCCAGGAGCATCAGGTAGAACACGGGTTCGCGCAGGCACTCCCGGCAGGCGTTCATGGAGAGGCGGAAGATCGTGAACATCGTGGCTCACTCCGCTTTGTCGCTGTCCTGGCTCTGCAGATAGTTCAGATAGTGGTCGGAGACATCGGTCTTCAGCGTCTTTCTGAAGAACTCGTCGAGGCGGACCGTGTTGACTTTCCACTCGGGGCTGGAGAACTCGACCTTGCGGATGGAATCCGGCACGGCGAGGCGGTACACCGGGTTGATGTAGGAATCGTCGCCCAGGATGATGACCGTCTCGGGGCGGAGGTAGGCGATGAATTTCGAGAGCTGGGCGGCGGGGAGCGCGACTTCAAGTTCGCCGGAATTCTTTTTGCCGCCGCTGAAATAGACCTGATCGTCCTTCGACGGCTTGCCGGGATCGGACGGGAGCAGAATGTACGGGACATCGTATTCGCCGCGGAGGTATTCGGCGATCACCTTGCGCGGGATGCGGTAGTTGGCGACGATCAGGAGGACCGGAAGCGGTTTGTGCTTCTTGTAGCCCCAGAACGGCTCCTTCTTTTCCTTCCTGACCGTTTCAGCTTCGGCGGGGGTGTCGATCTTCACATATTTGTCCTGGATCTCGCGGAGCTGCGCCGAGTCGATCTTGCCTTCCTCAAACTCCTTCTGCGCGAGGATCAGGCGGTCTTCGCGGGCGGTCTGGAGCTCCAGCATCTTGTCCGCCAGGACCGCTTCGTTTTCGGGGGAGGGGACGGCGGCGAGGATGGCGGTGTACTGCGTGAGGCATTCGATCTCGGCCTCGAGCATTTCCGCGGGTTCCGCCTTTCCGGCGGCCTCGCGTGCCGCGATCTCGTTGAGCGCGTCTGTGCCCGCCATGAGGTTGGCGGAAAGAACATCGACTTCGGCTTTCTTGTCGTCGGAAAGATTCGCGTCGGCGATTGCCTTGGCAAGTTCGGGGAAACGTCCTTCGAAGGTGTTCTTTGCCTTTTCTTCGGCTTCCGCTTTTGCCTTTTCAGCGGCGGCCTTTGCCTCGGCTTCTTTCTTCGCCTTCTCGGCGGCGGCCTTGGCCTCGGCTTCTTTCTTCGCCTTCTCGGCGGCGGCCTTGGCCTCGGCATCCTTCTTCGCCTTTTCAGCGGCGGCCTTTGCTTCGGTATCCTTCTTCGCCTTTTCGGCAGCGGCCCTTTCGGCTTCGATCTTTTTCATCTCGGCTTCTTTCTTTGCCACTTCCTCTTTCAGTTTTGCCAATTCGGCATCCTCTTTGGCTTTTTCTGCGGCGGCCTTTGCCTCGGCTTCCTTCTTCGCCTTGTCAGCGGCAGCTTTTGCCTCGGCTTTTGCCGCTTCGGCGGCCTTTTCCGCATAGTCGGCCTGTTCCGCCGCGGGGACGGCCGCCGGAGCGGGCTTGTCGGATGCCGCGTCGGCGGCGAAAGAGGAAGCTGCGATGGCGCAGAGGATCATGCAGAGGGGTGCGGAGGCGTATTTCGGAAGTTTCATGTCGTGCTCCTATGGAAATTTGAGAATAAAACCAAAAAAAACGGTGAAACGATTTGCGAAACGAAAATCGCAGTTTATATTTTAAACACAAAATCGTAAAAATCAAATGAAAGAACGCCATGTCATCCACTTTTTTTCAAACTTTTCCGGAAAAACCGGCCGCGGCCGTATTTTTGAGCGGAACCGGAACGAACGCCGCCAAGCTCCTTGAGGGGTGGCGTTCGGGTGCATTCGGGGGGTGGACCCCGCGCGTGCTGGTGACCGACAAACCCGAAACAAGCCGTGCCCGTGCGCTGGCGGAACAGTACGGTCTGCCGCTGGTCGAGCACGATATCGCGAAATTCTACCGCGAGCGCGGCCTCGAAAAGATCGCATTGACCTCCGAACGCGCACTTCAGGTCCGCGAAGAATGGACCGGGGCCCTGATCCGTCTGCTCATGCCCTACAGCGTCCAGTTCGGCATCCTTGCCGGATTCGTGCCGCTCTCCAACATCACTTGCGTCCTGCCGTGCCTGAACGTGCATCCCGGCGACCTCACGCTGGAGGAGGACGGACGGCGTTATCTGGCGGGGCTTCAGCGTCTGCCCGTCGAAACCGCCCTGCTGCGCGGACACTCGCATCTCCGCAGCAGCGTGATCATCGCGCAGGCGTTCACCGGCGGCGCGAAGGAGATGGATTCCGGCCCGGTGCTCGGAATCTCCGCCCCGGTCCCGGTCGACCTCATGGGCGCGACCGTCGACGAGCTCAAGGCGTGTCAGGCGGCGCGAGCCGGGAAGAAGCCCGCGGAATATCGCGGCGACCTGCTTATGCAGGTGGCGGAACGCAACCTCGAAAACCTGAAGGAGCACGGCGACTGGGTGGTCTTCCCGCGCACGGTCGACGATTTCGCCCGGAACAAGTTCACGCTGGACCCGGACGGGACGCTTCGCTACGAGGGGAACCCCGTGAAGACGGTGGAGTATTCCGAAACCGCCGCGCCGCGTCCGGTGGCCCTCTGATCGGAGGAATCCGCTATTTTTAAGGTAAAACGCCCGCAAATCCGCTTGTAAAATAGCGGAAGACGGTGTATTATTATAGTTTGAAAACTTACATGGAGATTTCCGTATCATGATCACTACCGCCGCACAACTCCGCGAAAAGTACCTCCAATTCTTCCAGTCCAAGGGACACGCCGTCATCCGCAGCGCCTCCCTGGTGCCGGACAACGACCCGACCGTGCTCTTCACGACCGCCGGGATGCACCCGCTGGTGCCGTACCTCCTCGGCGAAAAGCACCCGCAGGGGACCCGCCTGACCGACGTTCAGAAGTGCATCCGCACGGGCGACATCGACGACGTGGGCGACGCCGTGCACCTCACATTCTTCGAAATGCTCGGCAACTGGTCCCTCGGCGACTACTTCAAGAAAGAGGCGATCGCGTTCAGCTACGAATTTCTGACCTCGCCCGACTACCTCGGATTCCCGCTCGAAATGCTCGGTTTCACCGTGTTCGCCGGCGACGAGGACGCCCCGTTCGACGAGGAAGCCTACGACGAATGGCGCAAGCACGGCGTGAGCGAAAAACGCATCGCCAGGCTCCCGAAGAAGGACAACTGGTGGGGTCCCGCCGGCATCACCGGACCCTGCGGCCCCGATACCGAGTTCTTCTACTGGACCGGCCCGAAGCCCGCGCCGGAAGTCTTCGACCCCTCCGACAAGCGCTGGGTCGAGATCTGGAACAACGTCTTCATGCAGTATTTCAAGCAGGCGGACGGCACGTTCACCCCGCTGGCGCAGAAGAACGTCGATACCGGCATGGGCCTGGAGCGCGTGACCGCCATCCTGCAGGGCAAGGACAACTGCTACGAGACCGAGCTCTTCACCCCGATCTTCGCCAAGCTCGACGAGATCCGCGGCGCGACCCATGAGCCCGGCACGCCCCGCACCGCGCCCGAACGCATCGTGGCGGACCACATCCGCGCCGCCGTGTTCATCATCGCCGACGGCGTAGTGCCGGACAAGAACGGCCGCGAGTACGTGCTCCGCCGCATCATCCGCCGCGCCATCCGCGAAGGCAGCAACAACCTCGGCATCAAGGAAGCGTTCACCGCGAAGATCGCCGAAGTCGTGATTTCCATCAGCGGCGACTTCTACCCCGAACTGGTCGCCCAGCGCGACACCATCCTCTCCGAGCTCAACCGCGAGGAGGAGACGTTCCAGCGCACGCTCGAACGCGGCACCCGCGAGTTCGAAAAGATGGTCGCCCGCGTGCCGGACTTCGTGACGAACAAGGTCATCTCCGGCAAGAACGCGTTCAACCTGTACGAGACCTACGGATTCCCGATCGAGCTCACGGTCGAAATGGCGAAGGAGAAGAACTTCACCGTCGACATGAAGGGCTACGAGGAAGCCCGCCAGAAACACATCGCCGATTCCCAGACGGCCGAAAAAGGCCAGAACAAGGGCGGCCTCGCCGACCACTCCGAGGCCTCCGCCGAACTCCACACCGCCACGCACCTGCTGCACAAGGCGCGCCGCCTTGTGCTCGGCGACCACGTGGCGCAGCGCGGCTCCAACATCGACGGTGTCCGCCTCCGCTTCGACTTCTCCCACCCCGAGAAGATGACGCCGGAACAGCTCGCCGAGGTCGAACGCATCGTGAACGAGCAGATCAAGGCCGACCTCCCGGTCGTCTGCCGCGAGATGTCCCCCGACGCCGCCCGCGCGGAAGGCGCCATCGGCCTGTTCGGCAACAAATACGGCGACATCGTGAAAGTCTACAGCATGGGTGACTTCTCCAAGGAAATCTGCGGCGGTCCGCACGCGACGCATACCGGCGCGCTCGGCGGCTTCAAGATCCTCAAGGAGGAAAGCTCCAGCCGCGGCGTCCGCCGCATCAAGGCCGTGCTCGTCAAGGACGGCGCGGAAGCGCAGAAATAAGGAGACATGACGATGGAAACCGGTGAAGTCTTTCTTTCCGAAAAGGGCGGCGTCCAGCACATCCGCGTGAAGGGCAACGCGTCGTTCGTCTGCGCCCCGCCGCTTCGCGAACTCGCGAAGAAGCTCGCCGCCGAGCCGTTCGGCGGCCTGACGATCGACCTGGAGGAATGCACCTGGATGGACAGCACGTTCATGGGCATGCTCGCCATGCTCGGGCTGAACGCGAAGAAGAAAGGCGTGCCCGCCGAGATCGTGAACGCGTCCGAACAGAACGAAAAGCTTCTCTGCGGCCTCGGCCTCAAGAAAGTCTTCGAGTTCAAAACCGGTCCGTCTTTCGCGGATGGCGACGATGTGCCCGCCGCCTCCAACGATACCACCGACGAGGGCCGTGCCCGCAACGTGCTGGATGCGCACCAGACCCTGATGGACATTGACATAAGCAACGTCCCGAAATTCGAACGGGTCGTCGAGTTCGTCAAAAAGGACATCGACAAGATGGAGCAGGACAAGAAGTCCTGAAGCATATACAATCAATTTGTTTTGAACAGGAAACGCCCGATCATGGCAGAGCGCATCGAAACCGACAGCATGGGGCCCATTGCAGTCCCCGCGGAACACTACTGGGGCGCTCAGACGCAGCGTTCCCTGATCCATTTCAACATCGGGGACGACCTGATCCCGCGCGAGGTGATCCGCGGGTTCGCCGTCCTGAAAAAAGCCTGCGCGACCGCGAACCGCGGCCTCGGCAGGCTCGATCCGAAGCTCGCCGACGCGATCTGCGCCGTGTGCGACGAGATCCTCGCCGGGAAGTTCGACGGCGAATTTCCGCTGAAAGTCTGGATGACCGGCAGCGGCACGCAGTCCAATATGAACGTGAACGAGGTCGTTTCCAACCGCGCGAACGAACTGCTCGGCGGCGAACGCGGCGCGAAGAAGCCCGTTCACCCGAACGACCACGTCAACAAGTCCCAGTCGTCCAACGACACGTTCCCGGCGGCCATGCACATCGCCGCCGCCTGCGCCGTCGTTCAGACGCTTCTGCCCGCCGTCCGCGAGCTCCGCGACGCCCTCGCGAAAAAGGAAGCCGAGTTCGCGTCCATCGTGAAGATCGGCCGCACGCACCTGCAGGACGCCGTGCCGCTCACGCTCGGGCAGGAGTTCTCCGGCTACCGCGCCCAGCTCGACGCCGCCATCGCGCGCATTGAAGGTGCGCTGCCAGAACTCTACGAACTCGCGCTCGGCGGGACCGCCGTCGGAACCGGTCTGAACGCTCCGAAGGGATTCGCCGAAGCCGCCGCGAAGGAGATCGCCGCGCTCACCGGACTGCCGTTCGTCTCCGGCCGCAACAAGTTCGCGCTTCTCGCCGGACACGACGCCATCGCCGCCGCCAGCGGCGCCATACGCACGCTCGCCTGCGCGCTCATGAAGATGGCGAACGACATCCGCTGGCTGGCCAGCGGTCCCCGCTGCGGCCTCGGCGAGCTCATTCTGCCCGAAAACGAGCCCGGCTCGTCCATCATGCCCGGCAAGGTGAATCCGACCCAGTGCGAGGCAATGACCATGGTCTGTGTGCAGGTGATCGGGCTCGACACCGCCGTCGCAATGGCCGCCACGCAGGGCAATTTCGAGCTGAACGTCTTCAAGCCCGTGATGATCTTCGACCTGCTGACCGAAATCCGCCTTATCGCGGATTCCTGCCGTTCCTTCACGGAATTCGCGCTGGACGGTCTCCGCGCCGACACCGTCCGCATCGGCGAGCTCCTGAACCGTTCCCTGATGCTCGTGACCGCGCTGTCGCCGGTCATCGGGTACGACAACGCCGCCGCCATCGCGAAGACCGCCCACAAGAAGGGCATCACGCTGAAGCAGGCCGCGCTGGAAAGCGGGCTCATCGACGAAGCCGCGTTCGACGCCGCCGTCCGCCCGGAAAAGATGGTCGGGCTTTGAGCTGAAGCCGAACTCGCCCGATGCCGCGCGGCGGATAACCATTTTGAACGAACAGGATTGATCTTCCCATGAACGACAACGATACCCTCGCCCTGCTTGAAACGCTCATCCGCACGCGTCCCGTCACGACCGACACGGCGCGCGTGAACGCCGCCACCGAAGTCATGCGCGACTACCTCGAATCGCGCGGCATGTTCTGCCGCGTCGAGGAGTTCGCCGGACGGCACATCCTGTACGCCTCGAACCGCGAAAGCGGCACGCCGGAGATCATCCTGAACTCGCATCTGGACGTGGTCCCCGCCGAGGAGGAGCAGTACGAACCGGTCGTCCGCGACGGAAAGATGTTCGGCCGCGGGACCTGCGACTGCCTCGGCAACGCGGTCTGCCTGGCGCGGATCCTGCTCGCGGCGAAGTCGCACGTCGCGGCGGTCTTCTCCGCCGACGAGGAGACCGGCGGCGAGACCACGAAGCACATGGTCGAGCTCGGTTACACGGCGAAACACGCCGTCCTCATCCTTGATTCCGGCGATTCGACCATCGTCTACGAGCAGAAAGGCGTGCTGGTCGTTCACCTGACCGCGAAGGGACGCGACGGCCATGCCGCGTATCCGTGGAACTGCGACGACCCCATCGACAAGCTTATGGCGGGATTCGCGAAGTTCCGGGCGAAATGGCAGAATCCGTGCTCGGAAGACGACTGGCGGAACAGCATGTCCGCGTGCATGATGTCCGCGGGGTCCGCCCCGAACCAGATCCCGCGCGAGGCGACCATGACCATCAATTTCCGCATTGTGGACGAGGCGTCGCGCGAGGCCATCCTGCGCGACCTGGCGGAAACCACCGGATGCGAGGTCACGCTCGGCGAGGATATCCCGCCCGTGTCGTTCGACAAGGACGGCCCGGTGTTCAAACGGCTTCAGTCCGCGCTGGCCGAATACGCTTACGGCGGACGCGAAATCCCGCTGGCGCGCCTCTGCGGTGCGACCGATTCGCGTCACTGGAAAGCGCTCGGGATCCCCGTCCCCGTGCTTGGCGTGACCGGCGGCAACGAGCATTCCGCGGGCGAATACGTCGAGCTGGACTCCATCGGGCGTTATGCCGACGCCATCGTGAAGTTCGTGGACGGCCTCGCGGCGGAATAACCCGCCTCAATTTTTCGATTTTTTACCCTGAATCACCCGTAGACGGCGAGCGGGAATGACTTCGCGACAAGGTCGCGGGCTTCCGCTGCGTCTTTCAGGTCGCCGCTCGCGATCATTTGCGCGAGGATGACACCGAATACAGCAGCCAGTCTTTCCACGCCTCGGTCGAAATCGAACTCCCTGACGGCCTCACCCCGGACCAGCTGAACGAGAAGATCCACGAGACGTTCGCGCTCGTGCGCGACAGCGTGGAATCCGAGCTGCACGGAAACACGGTTCAGCAGTCCGCTCCGATCCCCCAGACCTTGAACACGCAGCCCCAGCCGGGACTGTACGACACCCAGCCGCAGAACGTATCGAAGCCTGCCTACGGCAAGAAGAACGGCACGACTTCGGATGCTCCTGCAAGCCCGAAGCAGGTCAAGTACCTCCTCGACCTCGCTCGGCAGTACGGTGTCTCTCCCGATCAGATCAAGGCGAAGTTCAACGTCCCCTCGCTCGAAAGCATGACCAAGACGCAGTGCAGCCGGGCCATCGATGAGCTCAGCGGAAAGGCGGCGTGAACTCATGGAACGACAAATCGAAACCATGCGCGAAACGCCTCACTGGTCGTACAGTGCATTCAACACCTACTTGACGTGCCCGATGCGCTACTATTTCCGGTACATCGAGCACGCCGAGGTGGAACGGACTTCTGCGAGCATCCCCTTCGGTCGAGCCTTCCACGCTGTTCTGAGCGACCGTGCGAGGAAGGGCACCAGCTACACCATCGAGGACGCAAAGGAAGACTTCGCCGTCTACTTCCGAGGCGAAACCGAGGTCTGCGAGAACATCTCGTACAAGACCGAGGAAGATTACTGGTTCTGGAATCAACGTGGCTGCGACATGCTCGACGTGGCGCTCGCTGACTGGCCGGACGACTACACCGTGAAGTCCGTGGCCGAAGCGTTCAGCGTGGACGTACCCGGTCTCAGCAAGCCGCTGGTCGGAGAATTCGACCTCGTGACCGTTGATGGCGGTGACGAGACGGTCTGCGATTGGAAGACCGCTTCGATGAAGTGGCTGAACGGCAAGGCTGACCGGGATCTTCAGACCACGACATTCTGCTACGCCTATCAGCAGATGCACGGCGTGAATCCGCTGTTCAGGTTCGACGTCTTCACCAAGGCCAAAACGCCCGCGCACCATCAGTTCTACACGCTCAGGACAAACGACGATTTCGACCGCTTCGTTTACCTCGCCGGGAAGATCGAGAAGGCCGTCAACAGCGGCATCTTCCTCCCGGTCGAATCCTGCATGAACTGCGCTGAGTGCGCCTACGGCAGCCGTTGCAAGGCGGCGCACAGAAAGGCGGGCTGAACCATGGGACTCATCATGCAGGAAGGCAAGTTCGTCAGCCGCGATGAGGTGGCGCGAATCGACACGCCCTGTTCGACCGACACCTGGCGGCCTGTTCCACACATCGACGTTATCGAGGCGGTGACCAAGGTCGTCCGAGCTCACGATTGGGAGATCGAGGGCGAAAAGTTTGGGCTTGCCCGCGAGGGACAGAAGATGTTCGGCGTGATGGAAATTGCACGCTCATCTTCGCCTGAATGGCATCGCTGTATCGGCATTCGTAATTCGCATGACAAAAGCTTCGCCGTAGGGCTGTCTGCGGGCATCGTGGTCTGCGTCTGCACAAATATGGCGTTCGGCGGCACAACGGTCATCAAGCGTCGCCACACCAGCGGCATTGACCTTGCCGAGCTAATCGACCGTGCTGTTGCTTCGCTCGAAGACGATTTCCTCACGACCGAAACCGTCTGCGAAGATTTGAAGGATGTTTACCTGAAGGATGACGATGAAGCCCGGAGCTCAATTGTGCGCGCTGCCGAGCTTGGCGTTATCAATTCCTGCGACATTCTTCCGGTCTATCGTGAGTTCAAAAAGCCCTCGCACGAGGAGTTCGCGGCTCCGACCCGCTGGAGCTTGATGAACGCCCTGACGGAAACCGTCAAAAAGTATTCGCCTCAGCGTGTTGATCACAGCTACCTCTCCTTGAACCGGGCATTCGGCTTGGACGGTCGTCCTGCCGAAATCTTCGCCTGAACCAAGCTCCTTTCGAGCACAACCCAGCAAAATCAAACCGAGGCGGGGCAATGTTGCTCCGCCTCATTCAACCTCAAATCAAACTAAACTTACAGGAGGGACCAATCAATGTCCGAAAACAAAAACAGCAACAACACCCCCGCGCAACCCGTCTACATCATGCCGCCGCCGCAGCCGCAGCAGAATGACAGCAGCATCTTCGACGGCCTCGGCAACATCGCTCTCAGCGTCCTCGCCGGGCTCGTCCTCGGTCAGATCGGAATCGGATTCCCGAAAATTCCGAAGCTGTGATACCGGATATCAAAAAGCCGGAAGCCGTTGGTTTCATCGCTAACGGCTTTTTTGGAGGTTCTCCCCAAAAAAGAGAAAATGGCCTTGAAAAAAAACATCTCTATGGTACATTATTTGTGCCAGACGGTGAAAAGAGCGGTCGTGGTGACGGCTCGCTGTCCGGTGGCACATTGAAAACTCGAAGATTGTTTTTTTCATACTCCGGAAAGAAGCCGAAAAAAGGCTGACCTCAGATTTTTCCCCATTTTTTCCCCATTTCCGTGGAAAAAACGTGTTTCTTCTGTTCGATCACCCGTAGACGGCGAGCGGGAATGACTTCGCGACAAGGTCGCGGGCTTCCGCTGCGTCTTTCAGGTCGCCGCTCGCGATCATTTGCGCGAGGATGTTGCCGATGGCGGTCGCCTCGGTCGGGCCCGCCAGCACGCGGCGTCCTGTCGTGCGAGCAACAAGCCGCATGAAGAATCTGTCGCGCGTACCTCCGCCCAAAATGTTGAGCGTGTCGAACCTTTTACCCGTGATGGATTCGAGCTGGTCGACGCGTTTTTTGAAGCAGTCGGCGAGGGAATCGTAGATGCAGCGGACCAGCGCGGCGTCGCTCGGGATTTCGCCCTGGCCGTGCTCCGCGCAGTAACGCCGCACGCGTTCGGGCATGTCGCCCGGCGGGAAGAACACCGCATCGTCCGGGTCGATCCTGAACGGCTGTTCCTCCTGCGGGGCCGCCATCGCCTCCATCTCCGCGAACGAAATGACTTTGCCCTGTTCGGTCCACGTGCGGCGGGTCTCCTGAAGCAGCCACGTGCCCATGATGTTGCAGAGGAACCGGAACGTGTCCTCCACGCCGCGTTCGTTGGTGAAATGGCTGTCCAGCGCCTCCGGCGTGAGGATGGCAGAGCGGAGTTCCGCGCCGAGGAGAGCCCACGTGCCGAGGCTGATGTACAGCGCCTTTTCCGGGTCGGTGCAGGGCATGGCGAGCACCGCGCTCGCGGTGTCGTGCGAGGCGCATTTCACGGCAGGGATGCGCGGGATGCCGAGGCGCGCCGCCGTTTCCGCCTTCAGACAACCGGCGGGCGATGCGGGCGGCACGAGCTTCGTGAAGAGTCCGGCGGGAAGCCCTGCGAGCTTGGATAATGCTTCGGTGTCCCATTCCGCATTGTTCGCCTTGAGCATCGCGCCTGTGCTCGCGATCGTGACCTCGCTGGTCGCCGTGCCGGTCAGCATGAAGTGAAGCGCGTCCGGCATGAGGAGCATCGTGGAGCTGTCCAGCGCCGCCGGATCGTCGCGGAATTCGGCGCAGAGTTGGTAGATCGTGTTGAAAACGAGCGGTTGGATGCCGTTGCGGGAGTAGAAATCCGCCTTGCCGATTTTCTTGTGGAACTCTTCTATTGCACTCTCCGTTCGTCCGTCGCGATAGCAGTACGGATCGTGCAGGAGTTCGCCGTTTCGGAACAGCGCGTAATCGACGCCCCATGTGTCGATGGAAAAGCTCACGAGGCCGGGCGCAGCTTCCGCCGCTTTTTTCAGCCCGGTTTCGAGCTCGCCGAGGAGTGTGCGGAAATCCCAGAAATAATGCCCGTCCTTCTCGTACGGATAGTTTTTGAAACGGTGGATTTCCTCGAGCTCAAGCCGTCCGTTCCGCACACGTCCGAGGATGGCGCGGCCGCTGCTCGCCCCGAGGTCGAACGCCAGATACTGTCTGTCCTGATTCATCTTTGCATCTTCTCCTGCTTTTACGCGCGTTTCGAGGTCACGGCCTGCTCGTAGTCGCGCACGGCATTCAGCACGCCGGAGGCCTCCGCGGGCACGTCGTTCTTCAGACAGAACCACGCGTAGGCGGCCTCCCACGGCATCGACTTCAGTTCCTCGCTCAGGATAAGGCGGCCGGTGCAGTCGCCCGCGGCCTCCATCCGCCGCAGGGCAGGGGGTTCCAGCAGGGCGCGGCAGAGAGCCTTCTGCATGGCGCGCGTGCCGACCGCCCAGGCGGCGACGCGGTTGATCGTGGCGTCGAAGTAGTCCAGCGCGATGTTCACGCGGTCGCGGCCGCAGCGCACGATCTCGTTCGCGATCATTTGCAGCTCGTCGTCGAGGATGACCACGTGGTCGCTGTCCCAGCGCACGGGGCGGCTCACGTGGAGCAGGATCTCGTCGAGGTAGAGCAGGACGGAGCTGATCTTGTCGCTGATCGCCTCGGTCGGGTGGAAATGCCCGGAGTCGAGCGTGAGCATCACGTTGTTCTTCACGGCATAGCCGAGGTAGAACTCGTGCGAGCCGACCGTGCAGCTCTCCAGGCCGATGCCGAAGAGCTTGCTCTCCACTGCGTCGCGCATGAGCGCCGGGTCCATCGTCATGGACAGGATCTCGTCCAACGATTCCTTCAGCAGACGCCGCGCGGTCATGCGGTCGGCGGGGATGTCCTTGAAGCCGTCGGGGATCCAGATGTTCATGAGCGAGCGCTTGCCGAGGCTGCGCCCGAACTCCGCGGCGATTCGCCGGCATGCCTGCACGTGGCGGATCCAGTACGCGCGAATGGCGTCGTCGCGGCTGGACAGCGTGAACCCGGAGGCGGCGTTCGGATGCGAGAAGCAGGTGGGGTTGAAGTCGAGCGCGAGGTCGTGTCCCTTTGCCCATGCGATCCACGATCCGAAATGCTCCGGCGTCAGGTCGGCGCGGTCCACGCCGCCGCCCGTTTCCGCGTAGATCGCATGCAGGTTCACGCGCTTCGTGCCGGGGATCATCCGCATCGCCGCTTCCAGATCCTGACGCAGCTCGTCGGCGTTGCGGGCTCGGCCGGGGTAATTTCCGGTCGTCAGAATTCCGCCGGAGGCTCCGCCCGCGTCGTGCTCGAACCCGACCACATCGTCGCCCTGCCAGCAGTGGATCGAGATCGGGATCTCCTGAAGCGCGGTGAGCGCGGCTTCGGCGTCGACGCCGAAATCCTCATAGTATTCCTTTGCGATCTTCCAGGCGGTTTCGATGCGGGCGGTGCTGTTCATTGGGTGGTCTCCGTTCCGGTTAGGTTGTTCTGAATGTTTCCCGCCTTTATTCTAGCATTCGAACCGGACGTTTTCAAGTATCTTTCCGGTTTATTTCCCCGTTTTTTCCTCCCGTGCCTTGATTTTTCCCGTTTTTCGAGTATTTTATTTACTCCAAAATCCGTTTTCCCGGCGGATCCATGCGGAGAGATGGTCGAGCGGTTTAAGGCATCGGTCTTGAAAACCGACGAGGGGTAACCCTCCGGGGGTTCGAATCCCCCTCTCTCCGCCATTTTTGTGCTCTGATTTCGGGAGCCCTCCCTATTTCTTCCCCAATTCTTCTTTCTCGCGGACAAATAAAAATCCGGCGCCGGTTTAGAAGCCGACGCCGGATATGTTTTTGCTTGCTGAAGCTTGTTCAGCCGGGGATCAAAGTCCGCCGCAGACGGCGAGCAGGACGCCGGCCGCGACCGCGGAACCGATCACGCCGGAGACGTTCGGACCCATGGCGTGCATGAGCAGGAAGTTCTGGCTGTCGTATTCGAGGCCGAGCTTGTTGGCGACGCGCGCCGCCATCGGGACGGCGGAAACGCCGGCCGCGCCGATGAGCGGGTTGATCTTTTCCTTGGAGAACAGGTTCATGATCCTGGCGAACATGACGCCCGCGGCCGTGGCGATGCAGAACGCGCAGCAGCCCATGACGAGGATGCCGACGGTCTGGAGGCTCAGGAACTGTTCGGCGGAGAGCTTGGAGCCGACCGCGATGCCGAGGAAGATCGTCACGATGTTGATGAGGGCGTTCTGGGCGGTGTCGGAGAGACGGTCCACCACGCCGCATTCACGCATCAGGTTGCCGAGCATGAGCATGCCGATCAGCGGGGCGGCATCCGGGAGCAGGAACGCGCAGAGGAGCGTGATGAGGATCGGGAAGCAGATCTTCTCGATCTTCGGCACGTTGCGGAGCTGTTTCATGCGGATCTTGCGTTCGGCCTCGGTGGTGCAGAGCTTCATGATCGGGGGCTGGATGATCGGGACCAGCGCCATGTAGGAGTACGCCGCGACGGCGATGGCGCCGAGGAGCGACGGAGACAGGCGGGAGGTCACGAAGATGGAGGTCGGGCCGTCCGCGCCGCCGATGATGCCGATGGACGCGGCGTCCTTGATGTTGAACGTGATGCCGGGGACGACGTTCAGCGCGAGAGCTCCGAGGAGCGCGCCGAAGATGCCGAACTGCGCGGCAGCGCCGAGCAGGGCGGTGCGCGGATTGGCGAGCATGGGGCCGAAGTCGGTCATCGCGCCGACGCCCATGAAGATGAGGCACGGGAACACGCCGGACTCAATGCCGACCATGTAAATCATGCCCTGAAGTCCGTCCGGGCCGCTGATGCCGGCGAGCGGGATGTTGGCGAGGAGCGCGCCGAAGCCGATCGGGAGGAGCAGGAGCGGTTCGAACTGCTTGACGATGGCGAGGTAGAGCAGGACGAGGGCAACAAACATCATGAGGAGACGACCGAGGCCGAGAATCCAGGTCCTGGAGATGTCGGCGGTGGTCTGACGGTAGATGTCGTAGATGCCGGTGCTGTGCCAGAGGTTGCCGAGGGCGGCGCCGAAGCCCGGCAACGCCTTCGCCTGGCCGCCTTCGCGCACGCTTTCATTGTAAAGCGCCATGGGCATGAATTCCGCCACGATGTCGCCGGTCTCGAGCGAGGAGGCGACCAGCAGGCCGTCCTTCACGTTCTCGACAGCCATGGACTGCGCGAGGATGACTTTGCCTTTGCTGCGGTTGACGGGCTTCACGATCAGGATCTCGCGTCCGTCGTGAAGGTCCTTGCCCTTCGCGAAGGAGACGGAGTAGACGACCGCATGGCCTTTCATGGACTTGGTGGCCTCGATGACCTTGTCGGCATTGTCGAGGACCATCTTCGCGCCGGCTTCATCGCCCGCGGCGCGCTTTTCATCGGCGGCCGCGATCGCATCGGCTTTGTACTTCAGCATCGTGTCGGGGTTGCCCCAGACGTAGACGAGGTACATGCGGCCGGTGGCAGGATCCTGATACCAGTCGAAGCATTCATCGTCGTCGGAGTATTTGTCGACGCGTTTGAGGGCCGGAATCTTCGTTTGAAGATCGGTGAGTTTTGCGGGGAAAGCGGCTTCGACAGTCTTCACCGCTTCCGCGGCGACCGCCTTTGCCTGATCCGCAGCGGCTCCGAGCTGGGCGGGGACGTCCTGCGCGGACGCGGCGAGCCCGGCGGCGCAGAGGACCGCGAAGAGGACTGTAAGGATGAAATTACGCATGGATCACTTCTCCTCGATTCTGAAGAGGGCCTGACCGGAGGTGACGACGGCCTTCACATCGACGCAGATTTCGCGGATGATGCCGGCCTTGTCGGGCTTGATCTCGTTTTCCATCTTCATGGCTTCGACCACGGCGATCACGTCGCCGGCTTCGAATTCGTCGCCTTCGGAGACCAGGATCTTGGTGACGGTGCCGGGGAACGGGCT